>CANDEH010000060.1 GCA_947383645.1 uncultured Clostridia bacterium
TTGAAACAAGCATGAACGCAATCATCGTGACCGGCGGCAAGCAGTACAAGGTGGCGGAGGGCGACACCCTCTTCATCGAGAAGCTGAATGTGGAGGCCGGCGACAAGGTGGTCTTTGACCAGGTTCTGGCCGTGCTGGACGGCGACAAGGCCACCTTCGGCACCCCCAACGTGGCCGGCGCCACCGTGGAGGCCAACACCGTGAAGAACGGCAAGGGCAAGAAGATCCGCATCTTCAAGTACAATCCCAAGAAGGGCTACCGCAAGCGTCAGGGCCATCGCCAGCCCTACACCAAGGTGGAGATCACCAAGATCAACGCCTGATGACCACCGTACAGTTCCACACGGAGGGCAGCCGGATCACCGGCTTTGAGGCCCGGGGCCACAGCGGCTACGCTGAGGAGGGCGCGGACATCGTCTGCGCCGCCGTCACCAGCGCGGTGCGCCTCGTGGAGTGCACCCTCAACGACGTGATGGGTCTGGGCGCCCCGGTGAAGGTGCGGGAGGCCGACGCCTCCATCGCCCTGCGCCTGCCCGGCGGCCTGAGCGCTGCGGCGGAGAGCGCCGCCCAGTCCCTGCTCACGGGTCTGATGGTCTACCTCACCACCCTCCGCGACGAGTACCCCGAGCACATCGAAGTGTTGGAGGCCGAGTAGGTCTCTCTATCTTACAGAAAGGAAGGCAGATTGCTATGATCCGTATCGGTTTACAGTTTTTCGCCCACAAAAAGGGCGTCGGCTCCACCAAGAACGGCCGTGACAGCAAGTCCAAGCGCCTGGGTCCCAAGCGGGCCGACGGGCAGCACGTGCTGGCCGGCAACATCCTCGTCCGCCAGCGGGGCACCCACATCCACCCCGGTGTGAACGTGGGCCGCGGCAGCGACGACACCCTCTTTGCCACCGCCAGCGGCACCGTCCGCTTCGAGCGCCTGGGCAAGGACCGCAAGCAGGTCTCCGTCTACGAGTAAGGGCGGAACACGCAGCAAAAGCTGACACCCGCTGAGAAGCAGTGCTTCTCAGCGGGTGTTTGTTTTTTGACCGCAGACAAGCCTGCCCGTGCATGGCAGCATAAATATCCTATGGCTATTGGAACATAATTGGTCTGTCCTTTTGAATGGCTGTATTGCACAGTTCTATTAACCGATCAATTAAAAACTCACAATCCGAATCAACAAAGCATTCAAACAAATTTTGGGGCCTTATGCCATAAAACTTAAAAATATCCTGTTTCAATTCCATTGTTGAAGAGTCCGGAGGTTCCTGAATAAATACCTGCTTAATTTCCTCCAATTCCCTTTTTAGCTGGACGCATTCACTGACATTCCAACTGCCATCGCAGTCGGAGTGGTTCAATAGGGTTGTCATCGGCAATGTGAATTTACTTTTGCGCTTCAGGAGTTTGGAAATCGTGCCCTTATTGGTATATTGGGAAACTTTACTTCTGAATTCTTCAAAATATCTGTAGAGCCCCACCTCCACCCCGCAGATATCTTCGCCGTTCTGATCGAATATACATAGATACAGCCCCATTTCAAGCCTCTCTCCTGATTACTTTTACATATTTTTGCTCCTTCAGGAATTCTTTTAATTCCGGGCTAAATTTACATTTTTTGGGAACAATCAGCCGCAGAATCGCCTTTTGCCGCTGGGTTTCCTCAGCAAGAGTATAGATCTGGTATGTCAAGCCCAGCGTTGCGCATGATTTGCCGAGAATCCAGCCGCTCCCGCCAGGCGATCTCTTTTGGTCCGGGAGGCTTCTCCTTCTTGTCTGCCAACGGGTGTACTGAATTTTCATCTCCCAGGTATCCCCTCGATCTGATTTTTCAAACAAGCAGGGCGGACCGGTGCGGTTCGCCCTGTCCTGTTTATGCCGCTTCTTAATCTATTCCAAATTCCTTCGCGTATTTCATAACGCCGCATAGATCGGGCGCGCCCTCTTTTATTTTGCAGGCCATAAAGTTTTCCTCCGGCACGTCAAAGGGCGGCCTGATCCCAAAGCTGGCTGCCGGAACGTAACCCGCTCTCGGATAGTATTTTTCACTGCCCAACACAACCGAATATTCATAACCCAACTGCGCAGCAATGCTGTGGCCCTCTTTAATCAGGGACATCCCTATCCCCCTTCTCTGATACGCAGGCAGAACAGACAGCGGAGCCAAAGCTAAAACCGCGGCATCGCCGACGCCCGCCTTTGTAAACAGGATATGCCCCGCAATCTCCCCGTCCACCTCGGCGACCAGAGATAGCTCCGGGATAAACGCCTCCCCTTTTCTTAAAGCGTCTACCAAATCCTGCTCCGTTCCGCCAGAGTGTTCGGCACTGTCAAACGCAGCTTTGACTACAGAATACACTGCTCCATAGTCCTCAGCTTCCTCTCTCCTGATCCGCATAGTCACCTCACAATCTGCCGACCTGCCGGTCAGCACACCACAGCGCAGCCCCCGCCGAAAAGAAGCAGCTCTTCGGCGGGGGCAATCCTTCTTTCGCTTCTCACCGGATGCCGCGCCGCCGATCCCCTCAGCCCAGCTCGTATATAAACGTCCCGTTCCCGGTGAAGCAAACCAGCACCAGCGCCAGCATCACCGCGTAGGCCGCGGCCAGGACCACCTGCCCCGGCAGGGTCTCCCGGAAGTTCCTCCACCAGCTTATGACGCGAGCCATGGGTCCACCTCCTCCGTAAAGCGGTACGCGCCGTACTCATAGTTCAGATGCCCCACGTCGTGAAAGCAGGTGGCGTCAAAGCCGTCGCCCAGATCGAGGAACGCCACCCCCGCCCCGGCGCACCAGTCCGCCACCGTGTCCCGCAGCCGGAGACTCAGCGCCGGCTGCTCCGCCGCGGGGTTCCAGGGCATCCAGACCACCCGCAGGCGCACACCGTTCTTCCCGCACCAGTCCGCCACCTTCTCCAGCGCCGACAGGTTCCTCGCAAAGTCCTCCACAGGCAGGGAGAAGTACGCCTCCTCGTACACCGCCATCTTCTCCCCCAGCTCCGCGTCGGAGAGACTGCCGTAGTAATAGGTCTTGCTCATCCCGGCGTGGGGCGGGGACACCTCCCGGCCCAGAGCGGCCCTGGCGGCGTCCTTGCAGAGCTGAAACAGGTCGTCCCGCTGGAAGTAGAGGTAGGGCTCCAGGGTCCTCCGGTGCCAGAGGTAGGAGGGGTTGGTCTCCAGATCGTCGTAGAGGGTCAGGTAGTTGAGGCCCACCACCAGCTCGCTGCCGATGTCGATATGCCCCCGGCGGAGCATGTCCCAGAGGTCCGTGACCACGCCGTAGTCCAGCCCCAGGTTCACATAGCCGCTCTGGCTCACGTCCTCCCGGTAGGCGGAGATCACGGCGGAGTTGCCGAAGAACACCCTGTCCCACACCTTCTCCGGGTGGTCCCGGCGGGTGATCTCAAAGTCGTCCATCCACACATAGCCCGCCTGGATGTAGCGGGTGCCCACCAGGGCCGCGGCGCAGTCGGTCAGCAGGAAGAAGGCCAGCAGCAGCGCCAGAAACCGCACGCTCTTGCCGCGCATCACAGACCACCTCCCCAAAAGGCGAAGAAGCTGCCCAGCACCAGCCTGATCTCACGGAGGGGCAGGGTAAACACCATGGAGTTCATGGCAAAGAGGTATACGGTTACGGCGCAGCGGAGGACAAAATACCCCCGCTTCACCTTCCGCCGGTTCACTGTGGTCAGGTTCATGAGGTTCTCCAGGGCCAGAATCAGCCCTAAGAGCACGCCGTCCACCAGGTAGAGCCAGGTGAAGCCGTGCCACGCCCCCATGAGCACCATGACGGCGAAGGCCACCCCCGCCGCCGCGCCCCGGCCCAGCTTCCGCCCGCCCAGGAGCACGTAGACATGCTCCCGGATCCAGTCGCTGACCGTGACGTGCCAGTTCCGCCAGAACTGGGTGAAGGAGGGGGACGCAAAGGGCTTTTTAAAGTTCTCCGGCACGGTGACGCCCATGAGATACCCCATGCCGATGGCGATATCCGCGTAGCCGGACATGTCAAGAAACAGCACCGCCAGACTCACGAGAGGCGCCGCCGGGGCCACAAACCGCAACCGGGGAATCAGCCCCACCAGGCGCCAGAGCACCTTGGTGGCGGCCATGGCCAGCACCACCTTTTTGAAGAGCCCCCGGATGATCCGCCGCGCAGCCTCTGCCAGCCGCTCGCCGTCCAGGGGGACGGGGTCGTCCCAGGTTTTGTCAAACTCCCGGTAGCGGAACACCGGTCCGGCGGTGAGGACGGGAAAGAAGAGCATGTAGTTCACATACCGCTCCAGGGGGATCTTCTCCCCGCCGTAGTACTCGTAGTACAGCGCGTCGATGGCCTTGAGCATGTTGTAGGCGATGCCGACCATCACAAGGCCGAGGGCGGGCAGGTCCAGGCGGCTGTAAACAAGGGGCACGCAGCAGCCCAGGCACAGCAGGGCGAACCACACCCCTCTCCCCCGCCGCTGCCGTCGGAGGAACCACAGAAAGCCGAAGGTCACGGCGGTGTAGCCCAGGTAGAACACCGTCAGCTTCTCCGACACGGTCCACAGCAGGGCCACGTCCAAAAGGGGCATCACCCGCAGCACCCTCTGCCGCCGCTGCCGCTCCCCGGCCAGACGCAGGGCGAGGCCCATCAGGAGGGACATCCCCAGCATCAGCAGCAGGGTATCCGTCTGCAAAAACCACATGGTCCTACCGGAGCTTTTCCGCTGTCACAGCGGCAATCTCCGCCACGGAGTTCATGGGGTAGAGGACGATGTCCCTCTGGGTGATCTCCACCTGGAAGCGCTCCTCCACAAAGGAGATGATCTCCATGGCCTCCATGGAGTCGATGAAGCCGTAGTCAAAAAGGTTGATCTCGGGCGTGTACTCCGGGTCGTCCCCGATGTCGAACTTCTCCCGGACAAACTGGTATAAGATGTCGGTGATTTCCTGTAAGCTCATAGGTACCTCCGTCGCGCCTCCGGCGCTGTATTTTTACTCGTTGGAACTGGGCAGTCTCTTATGGCACAGCGCCGACATGGGCTCCATGCCCCGGCTCCGCCAGAAGGCGGCGGCGCCGGGATTGTCCAGCAGCACGTGGAGCTCCACGGCCCCCACGCCGCTCTCCGCCATCCACGCCTCGGCCCGGTCCGCCAGGGCGGAGGCGATCCCCCGGCCCCGGCTCCCCGGACGGACATAGATGTCGTCCACATAGCCCACAACCCCCTGCCCCTCGGCGAGGTACTCCCCGCCGATCCGCCGGGTGCCGGCGCAGACAAAGCCCAGGAGGACGCCGTCCTCCTCCGCCACCGCCAGCAGTGCCCGCCGGGACTTCACCCGGCTCTCCAGCAGCTCCGCCACCCCCTCGTGCCGGGGGGCATACCGGAGCCCCATTCCGCTCAGGGCGTCCAGATAGGCGGAGAACAGGGGGACCAGCGCCGCCACATCCGCCGGCTCGGCGGGCCGAATCGTGTAAGCCATACGCCTCACCCCTCCTCCAGAGACCGCCGCAGGGCCACCCGGTCGATCTTGTCATTGGCGGTGTGGGGCAGGGCCTCCATGGTGACGATCTTCCCCGGGAGCATGTAGACGGGGATGTATTTTTTCAGCTCCAAATTGAACTTCCGGGGCACAAACTGCTCCCGGCTCTCCAAAAACAGCACGATCTCCTGCCGCTCCTGGTCGAACAGAGCGCAGGCGTTCTCCACCCCGGCCACGCACATGGCCGCGGTCTCGATCTCCCCCAGCTCGATGCGGTGCCCCCGGAGCTTGATCTGACTGTCCCGCCGGCCCAGGAACAGGAGGAGCCCCTCCTCATTCCAGCAGGCCAGATCCCCGGTGCGGTACATCCGCTCGGGGAAGGCCGGACGCAGGGGATTGGGTGTAAAGACCTTTGCCGTCAGCTCCGGCGCGTTCCAGTAGCCCAGGGCCACGCCGGTGCCGATGACGCACAGCTCCCCCTGCTCCCCCACGCCGGCCTCCCGGCCGTCCTCGGTGAGCAGCACCACCCGCATGTTCCCGCAGGCGCGTCCGATGGGCAGGGGGTCGGAATCGGCGAAGGGCCGGTCCACGATGTAGCAGCAGCAGACGTCGGTGATCTCCGTGGGCCCGTAGAGATTGGCGTAGGTCCGCCCGGGCAGGCAGCGCCGCCAGACGTTCAGCGCCCTGTTGGGCATCACCTCGCCGCAGAAGGCCACGTTTTTAAGCGCCGGCAGATCCGCCCCCTCCAACGCCCCGGAGTTGGCCACGGCGATCATCACCGTGGGCACCCAGAAGATGGAGGTCACCTCCTGCTCCCGCAGGTAGTCCGGGAGCTTGGCTGGGAACAGGAGCAGCGTCTCCGGGATCAGCAGCAGCCTGCCGCCGCACTGAAGACAGCCGTAGATGTCGAAGGTGGAGTTGTCGAAGTAGAAGGCGGCCTGATTGGCCATAACGGTGCTCTCGTCGAAGCCGAAGGTCTCCGTCACCCACACCGCGTAGTCCAGAATGCCCCGGTGGGGGATGGTGACCCCCTTGGGCGTGCCGGTGGATCCGGAGGTGTACATCACATAGATGGGGTCCGTGTCCACCACACCGTCCACGGCGGCGTCGATGGCCCCCTCGTCGGTCTCCGAGGCCGCCAGATCGCCGTAGAGGCACACCCGGGCCCCCTGGAGGGCCAGGCCCTCTAACTTCCCCGCAAGGCCCTCGTCGGTGACGACGGCCCCCGGACGGACGCTGTCGATGATCTTCTCCAGCCGGCTCAGGGGGATGTTGGCGTCCACGGGCACATAGGGCCCGCCGGCGTACATGGTCCCCATAAACACCGTGAGCATCCTGACGCTCTTATGGAGATACACTACCACAGGCCGTCCCTGGCACCCCGCCCTGATAAGGCCGCTGCCCACCCGGCGGGAGACCTCCCGGTACTCCCTGTAGGTGAGGCTCTGTTCCTCGTCCTCCACGGCGGGGCGCGCCGGCCACCGCCCCGCCGCCCGGTCCAGCAGGCGGACCGCAGAATTCATCATCATGTCTTACTCTCCTCTGCCGTTACTGTGGTCCCCGGAAATTGCAGCTGGAGGGTCTCCCCCTCCCCGAACCTGGTAAATACAGTGTACCCGTTCTGCTCCGTGACGGTCCAGCCCTTGCTGGGGGTGGTCACCGGCCCGGCCACCACCGCCTGCATCATACCGCTGCCCAGGAAGCGGATGGAGGCCCCGGTATCCGACACGCCCAGACGGGCGGCCATATTCACCTGTGTGATGTGGGACGGCTCCGTCCAGTCCTCCGAGGGCCGGATGGTCACCGGGTGGTTGGTCCCCACCACGATGGCCCCCTCCTCCCTGAACCACACGTCCGCCTCCACGGCGAAGCGGCCGGGGTCGAGCCCCTCGGCCAGGGCGACGCGCACCCCCAGGGACCGCTGGACGTCGGCGTCGTAGAGGGGGAAATCCGTCTCCCCGGAGGCCGGGTTGATGGTGATCCCCTCCGCCCCCAGCAGATTCCCCGAGGCGTTCACCACCTGGTGGTACGCCGCGGCGGAGGCCAGCATCATCTGGTCCTCCCGGTTGAAGTTGTAGCCGTTTTTCCACTGAAAGTCTGAGAGAAAGCTGAGATTCTGCCGGGCCTCCTCATCGGACTCATAGACGAAGTCGCAGTGGTAGTAGACGCAGAGCGGCATCCGGTACTTGGCCGACAGGGCGTACCAGCTGTCATTGGTGTAGGGCAGGACAGAGTTGTTCTGGATCAGCAGCGTCTTTTGGCCGTTTTTGGTCAGGAAGAAGGGCAGCGCCACCACGTTCTCCGCCGCCACCTGGGGCGGGTGGTCCCGCATGTTGGCCGGGGTGAAGCCGGACTGCCACAGCAGCCCCGCGTCGAAGATGCCGTCCATGGTCTGGGTATCCCGCAGGGAGCTGACATACCAGGAGTGCTGGTTGGCCCCCATCCCTTCGGTGTCGATGCCGTAGGCGGCCATGGCCTTCTTGTGGGCGGAGAGCTCATAGGTCTCCCGGTTCTCCGAGGCGTAGTGGCTGGTGAGGTAGTGGGTGCCCACATAGTAGTAATGGTCCCGGGCGTACTGGAGCTGGGCGCGGAGCTTGTCCGCCGCGGGGAAGTACTCGCTGTCCATGGGGTAGGCCAGGCCGTACTCCTGGCCGCCGCAGAGGAGGTCCAGCTTAGCGTCCCCGTCGATGTCATAGAGGGCCGGGGCGCAGAAGTTGCCGAACTTCAGATAGTCGTTGCCCTTGTAGTTCCGCTCCCCCACGCTGATATACTCCGCCGCGCCGAAGTTCCCCTCCCCGTCCCGGAGGAGCACCGCCACATAGCCCTGGTACACGCCCAGGAGCAGGTCGGTGACCCCGTCCCCGTCCCAGTCGGCGAAGGCGGGACAGAGCCAGTGGCCCAGCTCCTCGTCGGCGCACTGCTTGGAGAGGCTGGCGGCGTTCTTGGGACTGTAGGACAGCATCCCGTCCTCCCCCGCCTCCCCGTAGTAGAGCATCAGAATTCCCTGGTCGGAGCCCACGGCCAGATCCGGCACCTCGTCACCGTTCAGGTCGCAGAAGGCGGGCAGCACCTGTCCGGGGATATCGGTTTTCAGCAGCTCCCCCTTGGGCATAAAGGACAGCGAGCCGTCCCCCTGATACCAGGTGATCGTGCCGTCCCCGCCGCCGCAGACCAGGTCCAAAATCTCGTCCCCGTCCACGTCGATGAGGGCCGGGGCGGAGTAGCTGCCCACGCTGAGGGGCGCCCCGGCGATGTCCGTCACCGACACGGCGATGCCCGTCTCCAGACGCCCGTCCGAGAACCCGGCGCCCTTGAAGTAGTAGATGCGGCCGTCCTTACTGCCGCAGAAGAGGTCGGGCTTTCCGTCCCCATCGTAGTCCAGCACCGCCGGCGTCGCCCGGCAGGTGAACTGGTCGGGGTAGTCCACAAAGTAGCTCCCCGCGTCCTCCTCCCGGTCCAGGGACAGCCACTCCCCGCCGGCGGCGATGTGGGTGCCGGAGGAGTATGCGTTCTCATAGAAGTCCATGGAGAAGCGGTAGTCCCCCTCCTCCTCCGCCTCGTTGAGCCAGTAGGTCACCGACTCCGCCCGGAGGAACCAGGTGTAGGGGTTTCGCACCAGGGCGTAGGAGGGGATCTGCCGGTACTCCTCGCACAGCCGGGAGAACCGGGGCAGGGAGTCGTTCAGCATCCCGGTGATCTCCTCATAGTGCAGCTCCCAGCTCATGGAGGGGCTGCCGAAATAGCCGAAGACCCGCTCCAGGGCATAGCCGTACTTCAGCTTGGCGGCATACGCGGCAAAGCCGTTCACAAGCAGCTGGTTGAAGCTGGCGGTGGTGTTGGAGAAGGGCGTGACGCTCTCCGCCGCAGCCGTCATATCGAAGGTTCCCAGGGAGTACCGGTTGGGCAGCAGGGGGTTGGTGAAGAACACCCGCCCCTCCCCGTACCGGTACATGGCGTAGAGGGTCAAACCGTTCCACTGCGCCAGGGGCTCCGCCCCCGCGGTCACCATGGCATACCCATAGTCCTGTTCCGCCAAATCCGCGTAGCCGTAGAAGAAGGGGTAGAGGGTAACAAAGTCCTCCACCAGCTCCTGGAGGGGCCCCAGATCCTGCCCCACCTCGGGGAAGGAGACGCCCTCTGCGGGACACCCCTCGATCTTCTCAAAGGAGGCGGCCCCGAAGAACTCCGGGGGGAAGTAGTCGCAGAAGGCGTTCTCCACAAACACCGCCCCGCCCTCTTCGGCGTAGGCCATGACCGCCTCCGCCAGACCGGGGATGTCCCGATTCAGCAGCTTCGGGCTGAGGTAGACCACGTCGTAGCCGCCGAGATTCAGGTTGGGCCCCGGCTCCGCCTTCACGGACTTCACCGACAGCCCCAGCAGGGTGGACTGGGACAGCCAGCCGGTGAGGGCGGTATCCTCGCTGCCGCCGGGGCAGAGGACCGCCGCCCGGATCTGGTAGGCGTCCCCGCTGAGGGACAGCGCCGGATCCCCGACGGGCTCCTCCGGGGGGACAGGCGCGCAGCCTGCCGCCAGAGCGGCCAGCAGGGACAGGCAGAGCAGGAGGGCGAGAATTTTTCTCATGAGGGATATCCTCCCAAAGTGATTTTTTCTTATTGGGGTATTATAGCAAATCCGCCGGCTGAATGCAACAGTTTGACGCGCCGGGCCCCAGGAATCCCCCCTTTAGAACCTGTTTAAAATCTGTCGAAGCGCCATCTTGGAGCACCTTTTTCCGCTGGGGCTGCGCTGCTTTGACTTGAAATCCGTCAGGATTCCTGCGTCAAAGCGCCTTGCCCAGCAAAAAAATCTGCGCCAATCCGGCATTCCGTCAGATGTTAGAAGCTGTACCAATAGGTGAAACATACAGATATGCGAGATAAAATTGGAGATAACAAGGCAAAAAATCGCAGAAATACTTGGTGTATTTCAAGATTTTTTAACGCAGTTAGCGGCAATTTTAGCCGCAAAGATGTGTGTTGAGCCTATTGGTACAGCTTCTTAAACAGGCTCTGATAGGAACCCCGCCGGTTGGAAGAACGCGGCGTTTTCACCATTATGCCCAAATCTTCCCCTCCCCTCCCCCCACATTCTCCACATTCCACCTCTTGACTTTCCCGTGCTATCGTTTTATCATAGTAAAGCAGCAAACCCCCGCGAAACCCTCTCCGAGGAGGTGCTACCATGAATCCATTCCAAAACGAGGGGGCGGATCTGCTGGTCCGCGCCCTGCTGTCGCTGCGGGACGAGGCGGAGTGCAGAGCCTTTCTGGAGGACCTGCTCACCACCCGGGAGATGCTGGATCTGACGCAGCGCCTGCTGGTGGCCCGTCTGCTGGACCGCCGGATGATCTACAGCGAGATCGCCAGAGAGACCGGGGCCTCCAGCGCCACCATCAGCCGGGTGAACCGGTGCTACGCCTACGGCGCGGGGGGCTACACCGCCGTACTGCCCCGGCTGTCGTCGGGGGAGCAGGCGAAAAAAGCGTAGGAGCGAACGGCCATGACCATATCAGAGCGCAGTTTGAAAAACGGGGAGCGGGCGGTGTTCCGCCTGCGGGAGCTGTACGGGCAGTACGGCTACACCTACTATAAGATGAGCAAATTTGAGGAGTACGACCTCTACGTCCGCAACAAGAGCTTCCTCTCCACCGAGCAGATCCCCACCTTCACCGACACCGACGGGAAGCTGATGGCCCTGAAGCCCGATGTGACCCTCTCCATCGTGAAAAACGCCAGAAGCGCCGGGGCCGCCCTGGAGAAGGTCTACTACAACGAGAACGTCTACCGCGCCGCCCCGGGCAGCCACGGCTACCGGGAGATTATGCAGGCGGGCCTGGAGTGCATCGGGGATTTGGATCTGTACGCCATGGGCGAGGTGGCGCTGCTGGCCGCCAAAAGTCTGGAGGCCGTGGGCGGCGAGAACTACCTTTTGAACCTGAACCACCTGGGGGTGGCGACGGGTCTGCTGGACGCCGCCGGCGCGGCGGAGGGCGGGCGGGGGGAGATCCTCACCGCCATCGGGGAGAAGAACGTCCCCTCCATCACCGCCCTCTGCCGGCGGTGGGCGGTGCCGGAGGCGGACCGGGAGCGGCTGTGCCGCCTGGCCCTGCTCCGGGGCGGACCGGAGGAGGTCCTGCCCCAGCTCCGGGCCATAATTGCCAACGAGACCATGGCCGCCGGCCTCCGGGAGCTGGAGGACATCTGCGGCCTTCTGGGCCCCTGCGCCCAACACGTGTGCCTGGACTTCTCCATGGCGGACGACACCCGGTACTACAGCGGCCTGATCCTCCGGGGCTTCCTGCCGGGACTGCCCCGCGCCGTCCTCTCCGGCGGGCGGTACGACAACCTCCTGCGCCAGATGGGCAAGACCGGCGGGGCCGTGGGCTTCGCCGTGTACCTCAACCTCCTGGAGCGGTACGGAGCCGAGGAGACGGACTGCGACGTGGACGTGCTGCTCCTCTGCGCCCCCTCCGTCAGCGCCGGTCGGGCCGCGGCGGAGGCGGAGGCCCTCCGCGCCCGGGGCCTCTCCGTCCGGGTGGAGCGAGCCGCGCCGGAGGGTCTGAAGGCCCGCGAGATCAGGGAGGTGGTGTGAGATGCAGACGCTCAACGTGGCCCTGCCCAAGGGCCGCCTGGGGGAGAAGGTCTACGATGTGTTTGCCCGGGCGGGCTACCCCTGCCCCTCCCTTCTGGAGGAGAGCCGCCGGCTGATCTTCGAGAACGCGGAGACGGGCGTGCGCTACTTCTGGGTGAAGCCCTCGGACGTGGCCATCTACGTGGAGCGGGGGGCGGCGGACATCGGCGTAGCCGGGAAGGACATCCTCTTAGAGTTCCGCCCCGACGTCTACGAGCTCAGCGACTTACGACTGGGCTGCTGCCGGATGTGCGTAGCGGCCCCCCGCTCCTTCCGGGACAGCATGGACCGCACCCTCCGGGTGGCCACCAAGTTCCCCCGGATCGCCCGGGAGTACTACAGCGCCCTCAGCCGGGACATCGACATCATCGAGCTCCACGGATCCATCGAGGTGGCCCCCCTCCTGGGCCTCAGCGACGTGATCGTAGACATTGTGGAGACCGGCACCACCCTGCTGGAGAACGATCTGGAGCCCAGGGAGACCATCGTCCCCATCAGCGCCCGCCTGATTGCCAACAAGGCCAGCTACCAGTTCAAATATGAAGAGATCACCCAGCTCTGCCGCCGCGTGGACCAGCAGTGGCAGCGGGAGAAATGAGGCGCCGCCATGATTCCCATCTACGACATCAAGAACATCCCCCTCTCCCAGATCCTCCGTCGGGAGGAGACGGAGGGCCCGGATATCTCCGCCGCCGTGGCGGACATCCTCCGCACCGTCCGCCGGGAGGGGGACGACGCCCTCCGCCGGTACGCCAGGGAGTTCGACCGCGCGGAGCTGACGGACATCCAGGTGTCCCCCGACCAGATCCAGGCGGCCCTGGAGGCCCTGGACCCGTCCTTTCGCGCCGTTCTGGAGGAGGCCGCGGACCGCATCCGCAGCTTCCACCGCCGCCAGATCCGCCAGGGCTTTGTCATCGGGGAGCGGGAGGGTGTGATCCTGGGCCAGAAGGTGATCCCCCTGGACCGGGTGGGGCTCTACATCCCCGGCGGCACCGCCGCCTACCCCTCCAGCGTGCTGATGAACGCCATCCCCGCCAGGCTGGCCGGCTGCGGTGAGGTGGTGATGGTCTCCCCCCCCACCCACGATGGAGACGTCCACCCGGTGATCCTGGCCGCCGCGGCCATCGCCGGTGTGGACCGGGTATTTCGCGTGGGCGGGGCCCAGGCGGTGGCGGCCCTGGCCTACGGCACCCAGACGGTGCCGAAAGTGGACAAGATCGTGGGCCCGGGGAACGCCTACGTGGCGGAGGCCAAGCGCCAGGTCTTCGGCCAGGTGGCCATCGACATGATCGCCGGCCCCAGCGAGATTCTGGTCATCGCCGACGGCGGCGCCGACGCCGCCCAGGCGGCGGCGGACCTTCTCAGCCAGGCGGAGCACGACAAAATGGCCGCCGCCGTCCTGGTCACCGACAGCCCCGCCCTGGCCCGGTCGGTCCAGGAGGAGCTGGAGCGCCAGATCCCCCTGCTGCCCCGCGCGGAGATCGCCAGGACCTCCATCGAGAAAAACGGAAAGATCATCCTGGTCCGATCCATAGAGGAGGCGGTGGACGTGTCCAACGCCATCGCCCCGGAGCACCTGGAGCTCTGCGTGGACAATCCCTTCGACTACCTGAACCGGGTACGCCACGCCGGCTCCATCTTCCTGGGCCGCCACTGCCCAGAGGCCCTGGGCGACTACTTCGCCGGCCCCAACCACACTCTGCCTACCGGCGGCGCCGCCCGCTTCATGAGCCCCCTCAGCGTGGATGACTTCGTGAAGCGAACCCAGTTCACCTACTACACTGCCGGCGCCCTCCGCGCCGACGCCCCCAAAATCGCCGCCTTCGCCCGCCAGGAGGGCCTGGAGGCCCACGCCCGCAGCGCCGAGTGTCGGTTCTCTCTTTATTGATCTATTTGTTCACTGGCTCCCTGACAGGCTTCTGGCGCAGTGGCGCCGGCCCAGCATATGCGCCGCCCCGGCGCGGGGGGAGGGGGTTTCGCCCCCCGGGGCGAGTTACTTTTCCCACGCGGGAAAAGTAACCAAAAGCGCGCTTAGGGGGACCGCTCGGCGGGCTTTAGCCCCGCCTGCGGCGGGACACAGCCCTTATCCGCGGTCCCCCTAAGAACCCCTTTTTACGGTCGGTGGGCAGCACGGCCTTCTGCGGGGGAGACGTGGGTAGTTCTATCGTGGGTGCGGCAGAGCATCGCCGGTTGTCGAAAGGACTTGCGTTCTGGCCCCGTCCG
>CANDEH010000061.1 GCA_947383645.1 uncultured Clostridia bacterium
CATCGAGGAGTTCTCCATGTGCTGCAACAAGCTCTCCAAGACGCATATTGAGCAGCTCAAGGCATTGGGCGCTTTCGCGGGAATGGCGGAGACCAGTCAGATGACCCTGTTTTGAAGCGGGCAGGGAGAGCGTGACAGAGGCGGCAGACCATAGGTCTGCCGCCTCTGTTTTGTTGTGGGGAGTGCCGGGCCTGTCCGGACAGGGGCGCTCCCTCAGTCCACGTATTCCACACCGAGCCGGGCCAGCGTCTGCTCCACAAAGGGGCGGGGGAAGCCCTCGCCGGAGAGGATGGAGGCAAGCTGTCCCTGCTCCTTTTTCTGGACAGCGGCGGCGGCTCTGGCCACTTCCGGCGCGTCCTCCGGGCGGATGACCAGTACGCTGTCGCTGTCGCCGACCAGAATGTCGCCGGGGCGGATGACCTGCCCCCCTACGCTTACAGGGAAGTTGATCTCGCCGGGGCCGTTCTTGTAGGGCCCGTTGGGGACCACGCCGCGGGCGTAGATGGGGAAGTCGGTCATCTGCGCCAGCTCTTTCCGGTCCCGCACACAGCCGTCCACAATAAAGCCGGACAGGCCGCGGCTTCTGGCATAGGTGGCCATGATCTCGCCGCAGAGGGCGCGGCTGGTGCTGCCGCCGGCGGCGATGACCAGCACATCGCCGGGCTGGGCCATGTCCAGGGCTTTGTGGAACATCAGATTGTCGCCTGCGGGGCACCTTACGGTGAACGCTACGCCCAGCAGGGGGGAGGGGTTCATGGGCCGCAGCGCGGCGTCTACACTGGCCAGACGGCCCATGCAGTCGTCAATATTGGCAACGGGGATTCCCCGGAAGGATTCCACCAGCGCCCGGTCGGGGCGGGCGATGTGGGTTTTGATGCGGCATCCTGGCGCCATGATAAAAACCTTCTTTCCAAATGTTGAAAAACAGTATATACTATAGAAAAAATATTTGTTTAAAAGGGGAAACGGCAACGGATTTGATTGATGTGGAAATGTTTTTGATGATTGTGCAGACGAAGAGCATCTCAAAGACGGCGGATGCGCTGTTTCTGTCCCAGCCCACGGTGAGCCACCGGCTGAAGGCCATGGAGCGGGAGCTGGACTTTCCGCTGATTACCCGCAGCAAGGGGTTCAAGCAGATCGAGCTGACGCCGGAGGGGGTGGAGTTTATTCCCATCGCCCAGCGGATGTTCTCCCTCTGGAAGGAGACGCGCCTGCTCAAGCGCGCCCGGAACCGGGTGCGGCTGTCTGTGGGGTGCACGGACAGCGCGAATACCGCGCTGCTGGCCCCCTTTTACCGGGAGTTGACGGAGGAGGACACCGCGCTGGACCTGAATATCCAAACCCACCAGTCCACAGAGCTGTATGGCATTCTGAACGCCTATGATATTGATGTTGCCTTTGTCTTTTATCGGCTGTACTACAAAAATATTCTCTGCGAGCAGATTTTTCAGGAGCGGTTCTACCTGGTTCAGTCCGCCCGGCCGGCCGTTTCGGGGCCTCTGGTGAGTACAGAGGATCTGGACCCCGCCAAGGAGCTCTTTTTGAAGTGGGACGACAACTACCAGCTCTGGCACGACCAGCGATTCGCCGACGGGCTTCGGCCGCGGATCAGGGCCGACACGGCGATGCTGCTCTATCACCTCTGGCAGGGGGAGGACCGCTGGATGGTTGCGCCGGAGTCCGTCGTCTGCCAGCTCTCCCGGCTTCGACCTGTCTACGTCAGCGCCCTGCGGGAGCCCCCGCCGGACCGGCGCTGCTACAAGATCACCCACCGCTTTCCCCTGGCGGGCAGCGAGAGCGCTCTGGACCACTTTGGCCGGAAGCTGGCGGCGTATCTTCAGACGCTGCAGTTTGATATCCCCCTTGGGGAGGTGTTCAGGACGTGAGCGCCTGCACGGCGCGCCGCAGCCGCTCCATTGCCTCCACGATGCGCTGGTATTCGCAGGCGTAGGACAGACGGATGTATCCCTCCCCCATAGGGCCGAAGGCGCTCCCGGGGACCACAGCGATTTGGGCGGACTCCAGCAGGTAGCCGGCCATCTGCGCGGAGGAGAGGCCCGTCTGTTTGATGTTTACAAAGAGGTAGAAGGCGCCGTCGGGGGCGGTGCAGTGCAGCGAGGGGATGGACTCTATGGCGGAGACGATGCAGCTGCGCCGCCGGGCGTACTCGGCGACCATGCGCTGTACGTCGGCCTCGGCCTTTTCGAGGGCGGTGATCCCGGCCTCCTGCACGAAGGAGGGGGCGCAGGTGTTCACATACTGGTGCACCCGCACCATGGCGTCGATCCACCGGGAGGGGGCGGCGGCATAGCCCAGCCGCCAGCCGGTCATGGAGTAGCACTTGGAAAAGCCGTTAAGGGTGACGGTCCGCTCCTTCATCCCGGGCAGTGAGGCGATGCTGACGTGTCTGGCGTCCCCATAGATTAGTTTCTCGTAGATCTCGTCGGAGACGACGATCAGGTCGTGTCGCTGCGCGATGGCCGCCAGTGCCGTCAGGGTTCTGGCGGACTGCACCGCTCCGGTGGGGTTACCGGGGCTGTTGATGACCAGCATCCGGGTGTTGGGGGTGATTAGGCGCTCCAGCTCTTCGGGGTCGATTTGATAGCCGTTTTCCTCCCGCAGCGGATAGCGGACGGGTACGGTTCCGAAGAAGCGGGGGACGTGGAGATAGTTGAGCCACACCGGGTCGGGGATGAGCACCTCGTCCTCCGGCTCGGTGAGGGCGGCGATGGCCGCATAGGCGCCCTCGCCTGTGCCGACGGTGACCAGAATTTCATCGGGGGTATAGTCGATATGGTTGTCCCGCATCAGCTTGCGGGTGATCGCCTGGCGCAGCTCCGGGGTGCCGAAGTTGGAGGTGTAGAAGACATTTCCGCTCCGGATACTGGCGGCGGCGGCGTCTTTTATGATGTCGGGGGTGTCGAAGTCTGGCCGGCCGATCTCCATGTGGATGACGTCCGCCCCCTGCCGCTGTAGGGCGGTGGCTTTTTCCATCATCACGCGGATCTCCGAAAACGGCAGAGCGCTCATACGGCTGGCGGCTGTAAGCATGGTGTTCTCTCCTTTCAGCCTGTTTGGCGGGCGGTCGCCTCAGTTGACGACGTTGACGGGGGCGCCGGATAGAAACGCCTGGATGTTTTGGGCCGACATGGACATAATCCGGGCGCGGGGCTCCTTCGCCGCCCATGAGATGTGGGGGGTGATGATGCAGTTTTTGGCGGTAAGAAGGGGGTTGTCGCCCCGGATAGGCTCACTGGACACCACGTCCACCCCGGCGGCGGCCACCTTGCCGGAATTGAGAGCGTCGGCCAGGTCCTGCTCTACCACCAGCGGTCCCCGGCTGTTGTTGAGGAGGATTACGCCGTCCTTCATTTTGGCGATGTTCTCCCGGTTGATGATGCCTTGAGTCTCGGGGAAGAGGGGACAGTGGAGCGCGATCACGTCGGAGCGGCGGAGAAGGGTGTCCAGGTCCACGTATTGGGCCAGGCTGCTGCCGGAATCGCTGGGGTGATTGTCGCAGGCGAGGACCTCCATGCCCAGAGCCCTGGCGATTCTCCCTGTCTGCTGGCCGATGCGGCCAAAACCGATGATCCCCATGGTCTTCTTCGCCAGCTCGATCAGCGGGTAGTCCCAGAAGCACCAGTCGGCGCAGCGCTCCCACCGGCCGGCGTGTACGGCGTCGCTGTGGCGGCCAATGTGGTGGCATATTTCCAGCAGCAGCGCGATGGCGAACTGGCCCACGGAGGCGGTACCGTAAGTGGGAATGTTGGAGACGGGAATCCCCCTCTCCCGGGCCGCCGCCGTGTCCACGATGTTGTAACCGGTGGCCAGAACGCTGATGAAGCGGAGATCCGGGCAGGCCTCCAGTACGGAGCGGCTGATAGGCGTCTTGTTGGTGAGGACCACCGCCGCGCCGGAGATCCGGCGGATGATTTCCGCCTCGTCGTCCAAGGGGGTCCGGTCGTAGACCGTAAGGGTTCCCAGTTCCTCTATGGGGGCCCAGCTCAGATCGCCGGGGTTCTCGGTATATCCATCCAATACCACAATTTTCATACAATAGCTGCCCTCCTGACGTTTAGTCTGTTTGCATAGTATAGCATGGGGAGAAACAGCGGACAAATAGATGTTTTTTCTCAAGATTATGCAAAATTTTGATATTTAAGCCATGAGAATGCCGGCGGGGAAAGATATAAAAATTCTGAATATTTTTCCGCCGGATTCTCTATTTTGTGCGGGGGAATGATCCGTGGTATACTACGCCGTGAGAGACTTGGAAGGGGCTTTTTATCAGGTATCTTCAGAGGGAGAGGGGAGAAAATGTCTGCCTATACGCTGCGCAATGTGGGCGATCAGGCCGTCTCTGTGGAGTTTGCGCCTGAGATCAGTCTTGCGGTGAATCAAGAAGTCCGGGCGCTGAAATACGCCCTGGAGCAGAGGCGGCTCCCCGGCGTAGGGGAGCTGGTTCCCGCCTACCGCTCGCTCCTGATCCACTATGATCCGCTGGAGATCGATTTGGAGGCGCTGGAGGAGAGCATCCGCCAGTCCGCCGCACACCTGGACCTGTCGCGGCTGCCGCCGGCGGTGGTGACCGAGATCCCCGTCCTCTACGAGGGGGAGTATGCCCCGGACATAGAGGAGATCGCCCGTCTGGAGCATACGACGCCGGAGCGGGTGATACAGATTCACAGCGGGAGCGATTATTACGTGTATATGCTGGGCTTCGCGCCGGGTCACCCCTATACCGCCCGGTTTGAGAATCCCTTCTCCTTCCGGCGGCGGACGTCTCCGCGGCTCAAGATTCCGGGGGGGAGCGTTGTGGTTCAGCTTGCTCTCAGCGATATTATTCCCTTCGATCAGCCCTGCGGCTGGAATATCATCGGGACGACGCCTGTGCCGGTCTGTGACTACCGGAGGGACAACCCGTTTCTTCTGGAGGCGGGACAGTGGATCCGGCATGTTCCCATAGACCGGCAGCAGTTTGCGGAGATTCGGCGGCAGGTGGAATTGGGGGAGTATCGGTGCCGAAGATACAGGAGAGGGGGGTGACCATGGGCTTTTTAACGGAGCACCCGGGCCTTCTGACAACGGTGCAGGACAGGGGGCGGTACGGCTACGAGTCCTTTGGCATGTCGCCCTCCGGTCCCATGGATGTGCGAGCGTTTCGCACGGCCAACATCCTGGTGGGAAATCCCGCGGGGGAGAGCGCTCTGGAGGCCACGATGATGGGGCCGGCGCTGTACTTCGAGACGGACGGATTTCTCGCGATTACCGGCGCGGACATGGCGCCGCTGCTCAACGGCAGGCCCTGCCCCATGGATCAGGCTGTGGCGGTGCGGGCGGGAGACCGCCTGGCGCTTGGCATGGCCAGGACGGGCTGCCGGAGCTATATCGCCTTCGCCGGGGGGCTGGATATTCCGGAGGTAATGGGGAGTCGGTCCACCGCGCTGCAAAACCGGATCGGGGGCTGGTACGGCCGCCGGCTGGCCGCCGGCGACCGGATTGGCTTTCGCGGCGGCAGGGGGGAGCTGCGCCTTCCGCGGATCGCTCCGACCCTCCCGCCGGCGGAAGGGGAGCGCGTGGTCCGGGTGATTATGGGCCCTCAGGAGGACTGTTTTACCAGGGAGGGGATTGAGACTTTCCTCAGCCAGCCCTATACGGTCAGCAGAGAGTTTGACCGCATGGGCTGCCGTCTGGAGGGGGCGGCGATTGCCCAGAAGAGCGACGGGAATATCATCTCCGACGGGATGGTCACAGGGGCCATTCAGGTGCCACGTCGGGACAGCCCATTATCATGCTGGCGGAGCGGCAGACGGTGGGAGGCTATGCCAAAATTGCCGCGGTGATCTCCGCCGATCTGTCCGTGGTCGGGCAGTGCAGGGCGGGGGACGTTCTCCGCTTTCAGGCGGTGAGTTTGGCGGAGGCGCACAGGCTGTGGCGCGGTTTCGTCCAGGAGCTGGAGGATTTGCGGAGCCGTCTGGAGAGATCCGCAAAAGCCGCCTACCGGGTTGTTGTGGAGGGGAATGTCTATCAGATCGAGGTGGAGCGGCAGGACTGAGGAACGGCCTGGGCGGGGATAGAACGGAAAGGAGTGCGATGGGATGTACCAAATTGACCTGAACAGCGACCTGGGGGAGAGCTTCGGCGTCTATCAACTGGGCAGAGACGAGGAGATTCTGCCCCTGATTACCTCCGCAAATATTGCCTGCGGGTATCACGCCGGCGACCCAATGGTGATGGACAAGGTGGTCCGGGCGGCCAGGAGCAGCGGCGCCGCGGTGGGCGCCCATCCGGGGTACCCGGACCTGGCAGGATTCGGCCGCCGGCATATGGCGCTCAGTCCGCTGGAGATCAAGAACTGCGTCAAGTACCAGATCGGCGCGCTGTGGGCCTTCGCCCAGAGCTGCGGACTGCCGCTCCAGCACGTGGCGCCTCACGGTGCGCTGGGGAATCTCTGCCAATATGACCGGGCGGCTTCCGCCGCCGTCTGCGAGGCGGTGTGCGAGATTGACCCCTCCCTTATCGTGTTCTACTGCGCCGGTGCGGTATTGGGGGAGGAGGCGGAACGGCTGGGCCTGCGGACAGCGGCGGAGATCTTTGCCGACCGGGCCTATGCAGACGATCTGTCCCTGGTGCCCCGACAGCAGCCCGGGGCCATGGTTACCGACGAGGATATGGCGGTGGAGCGCTGTATCCGTATGGTGAAGGAGGGGCGGGTGAAGACGATTACCGGCAGGGATATCCCGATCAGAGGAGATACGCTGTGCGTACACGGCGACGGTGCAAAGGCGCTGGCCTTTGTGCAGCGCATCCGCCGGGCCTTCCAGCAGGAGGGAATTCTGATAAAAAATTTTCAATAGGGAAAAGAAAGAGCCGCCTGAGTTATCCTCTCCTCAGACGGCCTTTTCGCGCAGAAGACAGAGACGGGCCGTCCCCCTTGCGCCGCGCAGGCGGAAGCAGGGGACGGCCCGTGGTATGTAGCGGGGCGGAGGGGGATCGCAGCCTCTTCAGCTCTCCGGCGGGAAGAGCAGCTCCACATGGTGGGAGGCGAACAGATCCGCCCACTCGCGGGAGGGCTTTCTGTCGGTGACAATGGTGTTAATCTGGTCGAAATCCAGCAGCTTTGCGAAGGCGACGCAGTCGAACTTGGTGTGGTCGGCCAGGAGGATGACTTGGCTGGCTTTTTCAGCCATGATCTGCTTGATCTCCACCTCGTCCTCGTCGCTGTCGAAGATCCCTCCGCTGAGGGAGAGTCCCTTGCAGCTCACCAGAAAGATGTCCATATTATAGGATTTGATCGTATTGCGCGCGATAACGCCCTGAAGCGCGTGGGACCGCTTGTTCAGGAGGCCGCCTGTGGACATGATGCGCATCTCTGCGTCCGCCAGCTCCTGCAGGATGTCCGCGGCGTAGGTCATCAGCAGCAGGTTGCCGTTGTTCTTCAGCAGTTTGACCGCTTCGAATACGGTGGAGCTGGAGTCGGAGCCCACGACGATCTTGTGCTTGGGGATGAGGTCCGCGACGATTTGGGCGATGGCGCGCTTTTCGGTCACGTTGGTCTGCGTGCGCTGGGAGTAGCTTACCCGGATGGAGGTGTGGCGGCTGTTGAGAATGGCGCCGCCGTAGGTGCGGGTGACCAGCCCCTCGCTCTCCAGCTTTTCCAGGTCCCGGCGGATCGTCTCCTCAGTGACGTTGAACTGCTTGCTCAATGCAGAAACGACAACGCGCTCATTCATTTTTATGGTTGAACGGATCTGCTCCAACCTTTCCTTCTGTGTCATTTCTGTACAGCCCCTTCTTCTTGTTTTGTCTATTATACAGAGAACCCGTCGGTTTTTCAATAAGAAGACTGAAAGATATTTCCTGTTTCAGCCAAGAGATTCCGCCAGGCGGCGCATGGCGGCGACGTCCTCAGGGGACAGGCGGATGTCGGAGGCGCGGGCGTTGCCGCTGATCTGGCCGGGGGCCGACGCGCCGCTGAGGAGCACGATCCGCTCATCCTGGGCCAGCAGCCAGGCCAGGGACAGGCCGGCCACAGGGCAGCAGTATTTCTCGCACAGGGGCTCCAGACAGTCGAGGAATGCGAAGGCACGGGGGAGGTTCTCCGGCTGGAACCATTTCTTTGTGCTCCGCGCGCCGACAGGGCGGTAGTCCCTGGGAAGGGTGCCGCTGAGCAGACCCATCTCCAAGGGGGAGTACGCCTGTAGAATAACGCCGTTTTTCCGGCAGACTGGCAGCAGGTCCTCCTCCACGGCGCGGTCCAGGATGCTGTATTTTGCCTGGACGATGTCCAGCTCTCCGTATTGCAGATACTCCTCTATCTGGGCGGCGGTGACGTTTGCCGCGCCGATTGCCCGGATGGTTCCCTGGGCCTTCAGATCGTTGAGGACGGCCATGGTCTCGCGGATGGGCGTATAAAACGGTTCCTCCGCCTGCCAGTGCGACATATAGACGTCAATGTAGTCTGTGTTCAGCCGCTTCAGACTGGCGTCGATCTCGCGCAGAATGGAATCCCGGGACAAGTTTTTGTAGAGCTGCCGGTCGCCTACCTTGTTGAAGGGAGCGCCTTCACGGTCCCAGACGAGGCCGAACTTCGTGGTTATGCACACCGACTCCCGCTTCATCTGCCGCAGGGCCTTTCCGATGATTTCCTCGCTGCGGCCGAAGTTGTAGCCCGGGGCGGTGTCGATCATGTTGACGCCGGCCTGGGGGCAGGTGAGGATGGTCTGTATACTCCGCTCCTCCGCCGCCGCCTGTTCCGCGGCGTCCTGGCCCCAGGCGGGGCCGCCGTCGATGGCCCAGGTCCCCAGGCCGATGCGGGAGACCGGGGATTCCAGCTGCCCGATTTTGAGATACTTCATCTGCTCGCTCCCTCCTGTAAATACTCCTGGTAGCGCCGCTCCACCTGCTGGCGGCTGCGGACACCCGTCGTTGCGCCGATCTGTTCCACTGCAAGGGAGGAGACGGCGCAGGCGAACCGTCCGCAGTCCGCCGCCGGCTTGTTCTCTAGCAGACCGCAGAGAAAGCCGGAGACGAAATTGTCCCCTGCGCCGGTTGTATCAATGCACTTCGCCCGACCATATGCGGGGATTTGGAGCTGTAGGCCCGCTGCTTTGAGAAACGCCCCCTGTCTCCCGGTTTTGATTACGACGGTTTTGATACCCGGGTCCAGGAGGACACCGGCGATTTCCTCCAGGGTATCCCGTCCGGTCAGCGCGCGCGCCTCCTGGTAGTTGGGGAAGAAGTAGTCGACACAGGACAGCGCCTCCCGGATATCGTCGAGGGTCTCCCCCTGCCGGCTTCCCACGATATCGGCGCAGATGGTCACATGGCGGGCCTTTGCCCGGCGGAAAATTTCCACCATCGCCCCGTTGTTCAGCAGGGGACTATTGAAGATACTAGCAAAGGAGAGGATGCTCCCCTCGTTGAGGCAGGACAGGTCGATATCCTCCGGCGCGAAGGACCAGAGGCTCCCCCTGCGGTTTGTGAGGAACGTGCGTTCCCCGTCCGGCGTAATCAGGGCGACGTTGATAGAGGTCGCCAAGCCCTCTCGCCGGCGGATGAAGGCGTCGTCGATCTGGTTTCGAGCGCAGTGCTCCAGAATAAAGCGCCCGGCGGGGTCCTCCCCGATGCACGTGACCAGCCGGACGCGGTGGCCCAGCCTGGTGATGACGGTGGCCTCGTTGATGGCGTCGCCTCCGATCTCCATGGAGATCTGGTCCAGCGGATAGGAGGGGAAGTCAAATATGCCGCGGTCCACCGGACATAGGGGGATGTCCACCAGAGCGGCCCCGATGATGACAACCTCAGGATCATGATTCATACCAGTTCTGCGCCTTTCCGTCGCTTCCAAAGAGCAAAATCTTCTCTTCCGCCCGGCGCTGTACAGCGTTTCGCACGGCGATGTTCAGCTCCTGATATCTGGAGGCCGCCCCCTGTGCGCGGACGGCCGCGATGGCGGCCTCGCAGAGCTCTGTGTGGATGTTGATCTTTGTGATACCCAGCTCAATGGCCCGGCGGATGTCGCCGTCGCTCAGACCTGAGGCGCCGTGGAGCACCAGGGGGTGGGGACGGCGTCGCGCACCGCCTCCAGGATGTGGAAGTTGATCTGCGGGGGGCGCGGTGTAGGCGCCGTGCTGATTCCCGATGGCGATGGCCAGGGAGTCCACGCCGGTTCTCTCCACGAATTCCGCCGCCTGACCGGGGTCGGTATATTGGTAGTGGGCCAGTGCCTCCTCGTAGTCCGTCTCCGCGCCTACGTGACCCAGTTCCCCCTCGATGGGGATGCACAGGGGGTGGAACTTGTCCACCACCTCCTTGGTGCGCCGGATATTTTCCTCCAGCGTGTAGGGTGAACCGTCGATCACCAGGGAGTTGTAGCCGATGTCGATGGCGTGGCTGACGATCTCAAAGCTGCGGCCGTGGTCCCAGTGGATGGAGCAGGGGAGGGCCGTGTGGAGGGCATAGGAACGCATAAAGTGGATAAAATGATTGATATCCGTATTGGGGAGAAACCCGCTGCCAAAGGAGAGAATGACAGGGGATTGCAGCTTTTCGCAGGCGTGCATGACGCCGGAGAGCATCTCCACGTTCCACACGCAGAAATTGGCCACGGCGTAGCGCTCTTTTTGCGCCCGGAGCAGCATGTCCTTTGTAGATACCAGCATAGCGCACACTCCTTTCTATCACTGGAATTGGGGGGAGGACGGTCCCACGTGGACGACGCTTTTGATGATCTCATTCTTGCTGTGCAGGGATTCCTCAAAGGCGGTCTGTACCTCCGCATAGTCGTATTGGCGGGTCACCGGCGAGAGCACGTCCAGGCGGCGGCTGGCAATGGCGTCGATGGTCTTGGGAAATGTGTTGGCGTAGCGGAATACCGTTTGGATCGTGATCTCCCGGTTGATGGACAGGAAATTGACCGGAGTCTCCCCGGGGATTGTGCCGACAATCATGATCTTTCCGCCGCGCTCCACCAGCTTTGCCGCCATCTGCGCGGTTGTCTGACTGCCGGCTGTCTCAAATACGATATCCGCACCGCCGTGCAGGCAGTCCCTGACGGCGGAGACCGGGTCGGTCTCGCCGCTGTGGACGACGGCGGAGGCGCCGAGCCGCTTGGCCATCGCCAGACGCGTCTCCATGAGGTCGACCAGCACGATTTGGGAGATGCCGCGCATCAGACAGGCCTGCATCGTCATCAGGCCGATATATCCAGCGCCTAAGATGACGACCTTTTTCCCGGGGGCGGCCTGCGCCAGTTCGGCGGCGTGCATCCCCACCGCCGCCGGTTCTACCAGCGCTCCTGCGGCCATCTCCATCTGGTCGGGCAGGTGGTAAGTAAAACTTTCCGGGTGGAGAAGATAGTTGGTCAGCGCACCCCGGTAGTTGGGCTGTGTAGCCATAAAGTCCATATGGAGGCAGAGGTTGTAGCGGCCGCTCAGGCAGAATCGGCAGCTCCCGCAGGGGACTCCGGGCTCGCAGACCACCCGGTCGCCGGGCTGGAATGCCGTTACCTGGGGGCCGACCGATACAACGGTGCCGGAAAACTCGTGGCCCAGGCCAATTTTTTGGTTCGGATCCGATGGAGGAATATAGGGTCCGTGGGCAAAGCTGTGGATGTCTGAACCACAGATTCCAACGCACTCCACCCGGATGAGAAGCATATCGCCGCAGGCCTCCGGCATCGGCGCTGGATGGATCTGGATTTTTCCCGGTCTTGTCAACAGGGCTTCTGTATTATTCAACATCTGTCATCCACCTCACAGAAAATCAGTCGCAGTCGTAGTGGAAAATGACCTTGATCGCCTCTTTACTGGCCATTTTCTCAAATCCCTCCACCCACTGGGACAGGCCCAGGCGGTGCGTGATCAGAAGGTCCGCGCGGATCATCCCCCGGCGCAGCAGCTCAATGGCGTTTTTCCAGGAGATGGAGTTATAGGCCATGTGGCCTTTCAGGTCCAGGCCCCGCTTGGTGATATCGTTGATGTCGAAATTCAGGGGCTTGTACCCCTGACCGACGCGGATCAGCTGGCCGTTTTTGCGCAGCATGGTCAGCCCCTGCTGCAGGGAGACGGGGGCGCCGGCGCAGTCCACCACCAGACCGATGCTGTCCTCTCCGCCGCAGAGTTCCTTGCAGCGGCTTACCACGTCCTCCGCAGAGGCGTTTACGCAGGCGGTGGCGCCGCAGGCCTGGGCCACGGAAAAGCGGACCTTTGTGTCGTCCTGAAGGCCGACCATAACAATGCTGGCAGCGCCCATGATCCGGGCCATCTGCGTGCAGAAAAGTCCCAGGGGACCGGTGCCAAAGATGACGACGTTCTCACCGGGGAGGAGGTTGGACTCCTGGGCGAGGGCCTTGTAGGCGTTGCAGATGGGGTCCAGGATGGCAGCCTCCTCGTAGGAGACGTTTTCGGGGATCTCCCACAGGGCCTGGGGATGAATCCGCAGGATCTCGCCGGGGATCAGGCAGTACTTTGTGAAACCGCCGCAGTAGCCGTAGCCCAGGCCGAGATTGACCTTTTCCGAGCACTGGAGGAAGTCTCCCGCCATGCAGGCCGGGCACTTGCCGCACACGTGGGCGGTGTTGTCGGAGACAACCCGCTGTCCAACCGTCCAATCGGACACGCGCTTGCCGACGGCGACGATCTGGCCGGAAAACTCGTGGCCGCGGACAGAGTTGAATTCCGTAGAGCCGTTGTCGATTCCCCAGTGGTGCATGTCCGCGCCGCATATGGCCGCGGCCTTCACCTCGATGACGACGTCCTCCTCGCCGCAGACAGGCTCCGGCACATCCATAAAGCCGTAGGTTCCCAGCGTCTGCGCATCTCCATATTTGACAATCGCTTTCATAGTAACCTCCATTAAAATATTCTGGTGGTATCTGGCATGTGTCCCTAATATACCACCTGAAATTTTTAAAGTCAACAAAAATAGTCTTTAATTTAAAGATTATTTCAAATAAATTTTACCGAAACAATTATTTTGCGAGGATGGGATGGAAAAGGAGGGTTGAAGTAAAGTCCTGAAATTAGGGAAATTAGTCAAAATTTAATGGAATTTGGAGGGAGTTAGTGGAGGAAATGGCAAAACCGACTCCTTGCAAAATATTTGAAACAAAAATACTGTGTTGACAAAAACAAATATATGTGGTAGTTATTTGTAATAATCAAAAATATAATCTTGCGAATTTAACAAAAAGGAGGCGTATAGAGGACAGATTACACAGAAGGCAGGCGACAAGGGAAAATAAAGGAGGTACATTATGACACACAATAGGAATAGCTGGTCCAAAAGAGGCATTGCCCTGACGCTGGTCGTTCTCATGCTGCTTATGATGCTCTCCGGGTGCAGCGGCAAGGAGTCGGAGACAGAGGCCCCGAATGGCCAGGGAGGCGGCAGTCAGTCAGACTCTGCGCCGGATGTGATCCAGTTTGCCGCGCTCTATCCGCTGACAGGCGCCAATGCCACCACGGGAACGAATATGTCCAACGGCATCCGACTGGCGGTGGACATCATCAACGGTGAGTATGACATCGCGGACCTCCCAGGGGCGAAGACCGCCGGCATTCAGAGCATGGGGGAAGCGAAACTGGAGGCCGTTTTTGGCGATACACAGGGGGACCCTCAGAAGGGGATGAGCACTGCCGAGCAGGTTTTGACCGACAACGCCCACGCTGTGGCAGTGGTCGGCTGCTTAAACAGCGCGGTGGCCGCGACGATTGGAACGGTCACAGAGCGGTTGGGGAAGGTCTTCATCACGCCGGACTGCGTGAACCCCGGTCTCTGTGAAAACGGGTGGCAGTACTTTTTCCGCGCTACGCCGGACTCGAATATGTTCATCAGCAACGAGGTGGAGTTCCTGGTGGATATGAATAAGGAGAAGAACGCTGATATCCATACGGTTGCCCTCTTCTACGACAATTCTCTCAATGGGAACGACTTCCATGACCTCATCAAGCCGATTCTGACGGAGAACGGCTTTGAGGTGGTTGAGGAGGTGTGCTTTGCCGCCAATTCCGCCGAGCTGACCTCTGAGGTGCAGAAGCTGAAGCGGGCGGTGTCAACGCCAATCTGAAATTGTAAGAAAACGCCGAAGAAATTTTGTAGTT
>CANDEH010000062.1 GCA_947383645.1 uncultured Clostridia bacterium
TTTGGTTACTTTTCCCGCGTGGGAAAAGTAACTCGCCCCGGGGGGCGAAACTCCCTCCCCCCGCCGTGGGACGGCGAACAACCCCTCTACGCTGCTGTCCCCAGCAGGTGCGCTCTGCGGAGCGCCGGACTCATGGCAAGATACAGCATCGCCGCGCAGACGGTGGCAATAATCCCATTGACCAGAGACACCGGCAGCTTCAGCGTCAGCGTCTCCACGATGGCCACGTTCCAGGCGAAGCCCTTGACAAAGTGGCCGGAGATGATGTTCTTGGTCACGTACAGCAGCACATAGGTCAGCGCACCGGCGGCTCCGGCTAGCCAGATGCGGATCTTCTCGCCGCCCAGACGCACCACGTGCATCAAAAGCCCCGCCACCAGAGCCATGGCGAACTTGTTGATGAAGGTGATCCAGAACTCCGGCGCCCAGGCCGGGTCCGTCAGGTCCACCAGCGCCGAGCCGATCCCCGCGGCTAAAGAGCCGGTGAGGGGCCCGAAGAGCAGGGAGGACAGAATGCACATGGTGTTGCCCAACTGGATGGCGGTCTTGCCCAGAGGACTGGGGATGGGGATGCTGGCAAACTTTGTCAGAACAAATACCATGGCCGAGAGGACGCCGATCAGGGTGATCCTCTGCACCGTAAAGAAACGCTTCTTCTCCATTGTAAACTCCTCCTGTTGCAGTTTCTTAACTTATAAACACTAAGCGACTAAACGGAGCGGGATTGGCTCCAGCGGTCCCACAGGCTGGCCAGGCGGCAGGGGAAGCAGAGCACGATGCCGCAGATAGCCCCCACGGCGGCCTGTAAAATCTGGAAGGGCAGCTTCAAGATGGCGTACTCCGGCGTGCTGTAGAGGAACGCCCGACCCAGGGAGTAACCCACTACCATGATAACCGCTCCCAGCGTCACGCCGACTACGGCCCCGGACAGACGGTGTGCGCGGGATCGGTGCGCGCAGAGGGAGATGACTACGGCCTGAAGCCCGTGCGTAACCAGGGAGACAAACATGGGGGCGGGGTAGAAGAAGAAATCCCCCAGAAACGCCCCGATCCCTCCCACCGCAAAGGCCCCCAACGGGTCCAGCAGAATAGCGGCGGTACAGATTACGATGTCATTTAAATAGAGGTGTCCCCCCGGCACAGGCATTCCAAAGGAGCTGAGGGCGATGTTCATCGCCATAAACACAGCGGTCACCGTCAGCCAGGACACGGGGGAACGGCTCCGCAGGGCGTCCGATTTCATCATGTAGGCCTCCTTCTGCTGCTTCTCGTTTAGAAGCCGGCGGTCCCGCAGCGGATGGATCCCGGCTCCTGCGCCCTCACTGTCAGCAGTGAGAAAGTTCCTCTTGACAGCTCGACGGCTTTCCTGTATGCTTCCATTATACCTACAACTGGCCCTATTAAAATATCCAGAATAGATATTTTTTATAGGACCAGTTTGCGCTTTAACTGTTGCTAAGGGAGGAGGAGGTCCCATGTATCGGCTGCCTCTGACGCTGCGCAGCGGCGGCGCGCCGCTGTATGAGCAGCTCTATGGGAGTATTTTGGAACAGATCCGCGCCGGACATCTCCCCGCAGGGGCCCGGATGCCGGGGAAGCGATCTCTGGCGCAGCAGCTCTCGCTGGGGGTGAATACGGTGGATACCGCCTATCAGATGCTGGTGGCCGAGGGGTATCTGGAGGCCCGGCCCCGGAGCGGGTTCTTTGTGGCGGAGACCATGGACGCGCTGCCGCCGGGGGAGGCGGCAGTGGCGGATATTCCGGAGGAGGTGACGCCGCCGCCCTGCCGCTTCGACCTGTCCACCGGCTCGGTGGACACGGAGCTGTTTCCCTTCCGCACCTGGGGCCGCATTCAGAAGGAGCTGCTCTACGACGCGCCGGAGCTTCTCAGCCACGGGCCGCGGCAGGGGGAGCGCGCCCTGCGGCAGGCGGTGGGGGAGTATCTGGCCACCTACCGGGGGGTGGTGTGCAGTCCGGAGCAGATTGTGGTGGGGGCGGGAACGGAGTACCTTCTGGGACTGGCCGCCCACCTGCTCCGGGGGCGGACGGCGGCGGTGGAAAACCCGGGATACCACCGTCTGCCCACCATTCTGCGCAACAACGGCGTGATCTGCCGCTTCGCGGACATCGACAGCGCCGGTCTCAGCCTGGAGGCCCTGGAGGAGAGCGGAGCGGAGCTGTGCTGCGTCACCCCCAGCCACCACTTCCCTACCGCCGTCACCATGCCCGCCGGCCGGCGGAGCCAGCTCCTCCGCTGGGCCAGGGGGCAGCCGGGGCGGTACATCATCGAGGACGACTACGACGCGGAGTTTCGCTTTGATACCCGGCCCCTGCCCAGCTTGCAGGGGATGGGGGGACAGCGGGGGCCGGTGATCTATCTCTCCACCTTCTCCAAGAGTCTGGCCCCCAGTATCCGCATTGCCTGCATGGTGCTGCCGCCGGAGCTCCTGGAGCAGTATCGGGAGACCTACGGCAGCTATGCCAATACGGTGAGCCGGTTTGAGCAGCAGACGCTGTGCCGCTTTATCGAGGGGGGATACTTCACCCGCCACCTCTCCCGGATGCGGGGGGTATACAAAACCCGGATGGAGCGGCTATGCACCGCCCTTCAGGCCGCCTTGGGCGCGGAGAACATCGACCTCCAGGGCCGGCACACCGGGCTCCACCTGCTCCTGACGCTGAAAACCGGTCTTGACGAGGGGGAGATGGTCTCCCGGGCCGCCGCCGCCGGGGTGCGCCTTCAGGGGCTCAGCGCCTACTACATGGAGCGCCCGGAGACCTGCCCGGCGGGCACGGTGATCCTGGGCTATGCGGCGGTGCGGGACGGCGACATTCTTCCGCTGGCCGAGGCTCTGCGCGCGGCGTGGCGGTGAGAGGCGGGCCGGATTCGGGGCGCGCCGCCCCGGCCTGATTTTTTTTCAGAGCGGGAAAAAACGTTGCAACTGCCGGCGGGAACTGGTAGAATAATAGGGAAAAGGCAAGAAGGCGAAAAAATTTTGAATGGAAAAAATCCGCCGGAGGTGTGTTATGCAGCGTACCAGCAAGGAGAACTACTATCTGGACATCGCCGAGACCGTGATTGAGCGGGCCACCTGCCTGCGGCGGTGCTACGGGGCCATCATTGTCAAAAACGACGAGATCATCTCCACCGGCTACAACGGAGCCCCCCGGGGCCGGAGGAACTGCGTGGATCTGGGCTACTGCACCCGGGCCGCGCTGAAGATCCCCTCAGGCCAGCGGTACGAGCTCTGCCGCAGCGTCCACGCCGAGGCCAACGCCATCATCTCCGCCGCCCGGCGGGACATGGTGGGGGGGACGCTGTACCTGGCGGGAAAGGACGCCGCCACCGGGGAGGTTTTAAGCGACGCCACCTCCTGCTCTATGTGCCGGCGGCTGATTATCAACGCGGGCCTCGACAGAGTGGTTATCCGCAACACCCCCACGGAGTACAGCGTGGTGGACGTGCGGCGGGACTGGGTGGAGGAGGACGACTCCCTCCCCGAGGATCTGCCGGAGCGCTGAACCGGGCACACCAACAGCCATCCTGCACCATAAAATAGGGTGTGGCAGAGCCAAACTCTGCCGCACCCTATTCTGCTAAAGGAACCACTGAATCAATCCCCGCGCACATCTTCCCGTCATAAATTTCCGCTGATCTGCGTCAGAAAAGCATGAAATCCGTCAGGATTCCTGCGCTTTCCTTCCTTGCCAGCGAAAATTTCTGACGCAAATCTGCACACGTTGATTGAATCAGTGCTTCCTTGACGTGAAGGAGCTGTCTATGAAACGTTATCAAGCGACTGACTGGGAGCAGTACTGCCGGAGCTGCTGTCCGCCGCCTCCGCCGCCCTGCCCCCCGGGGCCGCCCCCCAGGCCGCCCCGTCCCCCCCGTCCCACGCCGCCGCCCATGCCGGTGCCGCCTATCCCGCCCCGTCCCCCTCGCCCGGGCATGATGGGCCCCACCGGCCCTACGGGTCCAACAGGTCCCACCGGCCCTGCCGGTACGGGGCTGGAGAGCGTGGCCCCCTTCGTCCCCGGTGCCTTCTACGCCCTGGGGACTCTCACCTACTATGACGGCAGCCTCTACCGGGCCAACCGGGACGGCGCGGCGGGGGTTCCCGGCACCTCTCCGGACTTTGATCTGGTGACGGTGGCCGGTCCCCAGGGCCCCACCGGGCCGCGGGGTCCCATCGGGCCCACCGGGGCTACCGGAGCTACCGGGGCCACTGGGGCCACCGGGCCCACTGGTCCTGTGGGTCCCGCCGGTGCAACGGGCGCTACCGGAGCTACGGGCGCTACTGGGGCCACCGGGCCCACAGGGGCTGTCGGGCCCACGGGTCCCGTTGGCCCCGCCGGCGCTGCCGGTGCGGTTGGTCCTACGGGTCCTGCTGGCCCTGCCGGTGCTGCTGGTGCGGTTGGTCCTACGGGTCCTGCTGGCCCTGCCGGTGCTGCTGGTGCGGTTGGTCCCACGGGTCCTGCCGGTCCTGAGGGTCCTGCCGGCGCTGTTGGCCCCACCGGGCCCACAGGTCCTGCTGGTGCTGCTGGCGCTGCCGGCGCCGTCGGCCCCACAGGCCCCACTGGGCCTGCCGGCACGCTGACGCCGGGGAGCGCGGTTGCGGATCTGGGCACGGACGCCGATCTGCCTACCACAATTGCCAAAATCAACGAGCTGCTGGCCAGCCTGCGGGCGGCTGGCATCATCAACTCCTGACCCAAATCGGGGGGCCGCCCACTGGGCGGCCCCCACCTTTCAGAGAGGAGGTTGCTATGACGAGACCCCGCATCTGCGTCTACGCCATCGCCAAGAATGAGGAACAGTTTGTGGACCGCTGGATGGACTCCATGTCCGAGGCAGACCATATTGTCGTGCTGGACACCGGCTCCACCGACGGCACGGCGGAACGCCTCCGCCGCCGGGGGGCGGAGGTGACGGTGGAGAAGATCGTCCCCTGGCGCTTCGACGCCGCCCGAAACCGGTCTTTGGCGCTGGTGCCGGAGAATGTGGACCTCTGCGTCTGCACCGATCTGGACGAGGTGTTTCGCCCCGGCTGGCGGGCCGCCCTGGAGAAGGTCTGGGCCAGCGACGTGGCGCAGATCAGCTACCGCTACACCTGGAGCTTTACGGCGGACGGCCGGGAGGGAGTGGTGTTCTGGCCGGAGAAGATCCACAGCCGCCGGGGCTGGCGGTGGGTGCACCCGGTCCACGAGGTGCTCCAGTGGACGGGACCGGGCCCGGCAGGGCGCAGGGTTGCCGCTTCGGGGGTCCAGCTGGACCACCATCCGGACCCGAATAAATCCCGCGCCCAGTACCTGCCCCTCCTGGAGCTCTCCGTGGCTGAGGATCCGGAGGACGACCGGAATATGCACTACCTGGGCCGGGAGTATCTGTACCAGGGCCGCTGGGACGACTGCATCCGTACCCTGCGGCAACACCTGGCCCTGCCCACCGCCCGCTGGGCCGACGAGCGGGCGGCCTCCATGCGCTACATCGCCGGGGCCCTGACGGCAAAGGGACAGGGTGACGCCGCCCGGGACTGGTACCTCCGGGCCATCGCAGAGGCTCCCCACCTGCGAGAGCCCTACACGGATCTGGCTATGCTCCTCTATCAGCAGGAGCAGTGGGAGGGGGTACTGTACTTCACCGGCTGCGCGCTCCGCCTGACGGAGCGGCCCCGGACCTACATCAGTACGGCGGAGGCCTGGGGAAGTCTGCCCTATGACATGCGGGCCGTGGCCTTCTGGCATACCGGGAGGGTGCAGGAGGCCCTCCGCGCGGCGGAGGCGGCGCTGGATCTGGAGCCCCGGAATGAGCGGCTGCGGCACAATGCGGAGCTGCTGCGCAGGCAGGCGCAGTGTGAGGAGGGGCCGTGACCGCAGGGACGCTCTTTGACTGTGCGGCGCGCAGCCGGCTGTTTTTATACGCCCCTCCGTCCAGGCGGCGACTGCGGGCGGATTGCTGCCGTTTTGTGCCGCGCTGTGGGCCGATGCGTTTGTCTTTTCCTTTTGGGGGCAGAAACGCCCTTCCCGGTCTGTCCCTGGCAGACGGGAAGGGCGCTTTTTTGTCTGAATCTGTGCAGGCGACCGCAGTTCCCTGTGGAGATCCGCAGGTTTCCGCCGTCTTATCGGCCGGGTATGGGGGGCTGGTGCCGGAGCATGACCTTCCCCAGACACACCACGGTCCGACCCCCTGTGCGGGGGAGAACCACGTCGGCGGCGGCGCGGCGACGGTTCACCGAGTAGAGGTACACCATCCCCAGACCGTCCCGGTAGTACTGCTTACAGAGCATGTCCCCATCCACACAGAAGATGCCCACATCCCCGTTGCCCAGGGCCTCCCGGTTCACGTAGGCCACCGCTCCGTCGGAGAGGTAGGGCTCCATGGAGTCCCCCTGGAGCCGGACGGCAAACAGCGCACCCCGAGGCACCTCCTCCGTTACCGGAATCATGTCGTAGTCCTCGCCGAACACCGGAGCGGCGTAGCCTGCGGCGGCAGGGGATCGGTAGAGCGGGATCTCCGGAGTAGTCTCCGGCATGGTAATCAGACTCTCCATGTCCTCCTGGTAGCCGCACAGAGCCTCCAGCACCGTATCCACCGCCTGCCGCCCGGATACGGTCAGCTGGCGGTACCGCTCCAAAAAGCCCCGCTCATGACCGGTGAGGGCAAAGTCGGCGGCAAAGTAGTCCTGGTAGAGGTAGTTTGGATCCACTTGCAGGACATGGAGCAGCCGGGGCAGCAGGTCGCTGCGCACCGTGTTCTGGTCCGTCTCGTAGTTGCCGATGGCCGAGGCGCTGACCCCAAGGCGCTCCGCCAGCTCCGCCCGGCTTAGTCCCAGGTCCATTCGCCGCTGACGCAGACGCTGTCCAAAGCTCATCCCGATTCTCCTCTCTCCCCGCCGGGGACGTACCTCAAATGAAAATGGCAGAATAAATTGTGACACTTTAATATATTTACAGAAATTCTGTAGATATATATTGACATGGCAGAACATATGTGCTATTATCTCTTTCGGTAGAACGCATGTTTTGTTTTCGGACTCCCTCTATCCCTGCCGGGGACAGGCTGTCGCGCAGGCGGTCTTTCCCTCTGGGCGGGGATGTGTCAAGAGAGTGGGACAGGCCGGGGAGGGGAGCTGCGGGGGACATGCTGTGCGGAGGAGAAACCGTCCTGCCAGCCTGCCGATATGTGAAAAAAGCCGGAGCAAGCGCAACCGCTTGCTCCGGCCTGGTGGGAGCGGGTGGATTCGAACCACCGAAGTCGTCGACAACAGATTTACAGTCTGCCCCCTTTGGCCACTCGGGAACGCTCCCATGTAGGTCCCACCAAAAGGTCTCCCATTGCCTGCTCGCTGCTGAAACGGGTGGAGCTGGTAGACGGACTCGAACCCCCGACCTGCTGATTACAAATCAGCTGCTCTACCAACTGAGCTATACCAGCACGATTAGCAACGACCATTATAATACCAGACGGGGAGGTGATTGTCAACTGTCAATTTGCTGTTTTTGCAGCTTTTTTTGAGGAGGGGTAGCGATGAAGAGAGCGGCGAAGCGTCAGACGGATCCCCAGCGGCTGCGGCCGGGGGCCTGCTGCACCATCTGCGGCGGGGCGCTGTATCCGGGGGATCGGTACTGGCAGGTGAACGGGGTGCGCAGCTGTGAGAGCTGTCTGGCGGAACTGGCCAGAGCGGAGTTTGCCGGGCATGCGGTGATCTGCGGAGAGGGGGAGAGGCTGTGACGCTGCTGGAGATGGCGGCGGAGTACCGGGACAACCTTGCGGTGCTCCGGGAGCGGAGGGATCTGCTGCGGGCGGAGCTGAAGACCTGCGCCGATCCGGCGGACCGGCAGCAGCTGGAGCGGCGTGTTCGGGATCTGAACCTGCTCTACCGGGAGGGGCGGGAGGTGGCCCTGACCATGGAGCGATACTACGAGAGGGGGAGACGAAATGGGCGCATACCGTGCGGTGAAGCGGGCACGGACCTACCGGGACAACGAATTTGTCGGCGATCTCGCCGTGTGGAACCGGGAGCACAGCGGGGACAACAGCGAACAGATGGAGCGCCTGCGCCGGAACCTGCGTAAGGCCCGCAGGCAGGAGCTGACGGCCCGGCAGCAGCAGATGATGGAGCTCTATTACGACCAAGGCGAGACCATGACCAAAATCGCCCTCCAGCTTCACGTCAACAAGTCCACAGTATCCCGAACGCTGGCCAGAGGGCGGGCCAGACTGAAAAAATGCTTGAAATACAGTTTCTAATCTGTTAGACTGTCCGGTAGCCGTCAGCAGCGTCTGGCGGCTGCCGGACACCTTTATTTTTTGGAAAAAAACCGCATTCGACAGGGGGATTTGTCTATGTTTCAGCATACCATTCAAAACCGCTGGGGCCGCCTGCTCCTGGGTGTGGCGGGGAGCTTTCTCTACGCCTTCGCCGTGAACATCTTTGTGGTGCCCATGGGGCTCTATACCGGGGGACTTCTGGGTGTGGCGCAGCTGCTGCGCACGCTGGTCTACCAGCAGCTGGGCATTGTGGGTGGCTACGACTTCTCCGGTATCCTCTACTTTCTGATGAACGTGCCCATCTTTCTCTACGCCTACCGCAGCCTGGGGAAGAACTTCCTCATCAGCAGCCTCACCTGCACCGCCACCAGTACCCTCTTCCTCAGCCTGATCCCCGCCCTGCCCGAACCGGTGGTGGGGGACATCCTCTCCAACTGCCTGGTGGGGGGCATCCTCACGGGGGTGGGCTGCGGCTTCATGCTCACCTGCGGGTGCAGCAGCGGCGGGCTGGACATCGTGGGGCTGTGCCTGGAGAAGAAGGGCAGCCGCTTCACCATCGGCCGGTTCAACATCATCTTCAATGCTGCGCTCTACGGCCTGTGCGGGCTGCTGTTCAGCGTGTCCACCATGATCTACTCCATCATCTACACGGTGTTCTCCTCGGTGATGCTGGATAAGTTCCATCAGCAGAGCATCAACGTCCAGGTGCTGATCTTCACCAAGGACAAGCAGGCGGAGCTGGCGGACTATATCATCAAGGACCTCAGCCGGGGCGTCACCTACTGGACCGGCGAGGGGGCCTACACCCACCAGCCGGTGCAGGTGCTGTGCACGTGTTTGAGCAAGTATGAGATCAACGAGCTGCGGGACGTGATTTTGAAGATCGACCCCCACGCCTTTATCACCACCCAGGAGGGGGTCAAGGTTATGGGGTACTTCCCCAAGCGGCTGGGGTGAGCGAAAAGACAAGAGGACCGGTCCCTTTGGACCGGTCCTCAGCTTGTCGAAAAACCGGTAGGTTTTTCGACAAGCTGAGGTAAATTTCGGCCGCAGGCCGAAATTTGTCGCCGCAGTGGGTTGATTGCACGCGAAAGGAACCCCTCTTGGGTTCCTTTCACACTACCCTCCTTACCGCCGACGATGCTCTACCGACTTTTTTGACAGTCTGAGACCGCCCCGGATGGGGCGGTCTTTTCCTGTTCCGATTCTTCTCTCATATAGTCGAATAACTTGAGAAGGGGCAAAAAGAAGGCGGGAGAAAAAGGTGTGCAGCGAGGTGCAGGGCGCAGGCGGGCTTGACGGTCGCCAGGGACGGCTGCCTGGCCTCCGCCGTCTTACGGATGGGGCGTGCCCCTTGCGGCTACAACGAAGCTGTGCGCTATTTTCTTCCCCGCTCTTTGTTGCTTATCATGTTATTCGACTATAAAATCCCGACCGAAATGGAGAAAATCTCTTGACATGGAGTGCACTCCAAGGTGTAGAATGAAAATAATATCACCGCAGAGCCCATCAGGGGCGAAAAAACGGAATTTTTGAATGGAGGAACCAATCTATGGAAAAGGCAAAGGTCTATTTCACCAGGGAGATCACCCCCGAGAGCCTCGTCAGGATCTATGACGCTCTGGGCGTCACCTTACAGGGCAAAGTGGCGGTGAAGCTGTCCACCGGGGAGAAGGGGAACCACAACTTCCTTCAGCCCTCTTTGATCGCCGCGCTGGTAAAGAAGCTGGAGGGCACCATTGTGGAGTGCAACACCGCCTACGCCGGAGCCCGGGACACCAACGAGGCCCACCGGCAGCTGATGAAGGACCACGGCTTCACGGCTATCGCCCCCTGCGACCTGATGGACGAGGAGGGAGACATGGCCCTGCCCGTGGCCGGGGGCTTCCACCTGAAGGAGAACTTCGTGGGGAAGAACCTGCAAAACTACAACTCCATGCTCATGCTCTCCCACTTCAAGGGCCATCCCATGGGGGGCCTGGGCGGGGCGCTGAAGAACATGTCCATCGGCGTGGCCAGCGGCCGGGGCAAGGCGTGGATCCACACCGCCGGTGCGGCGGACTCCGGCTTTGAGAACATCATGAACGCCGACCACGACTCCTTCCTCCGCTCCATGGCCGACGCGGACCGCGCGGTAGTGGACTATATGGGCGCAAAGAACATCGTCTATATCAGCGTGGCCAACCGCCTCAGCGTGGACTGCGACTGCTGCGCCGTGGCGGCGGAGCCGGAGATGATGGACATCGGCATCTTCGCCTCTCTGGACCCGGTGGCCATCGATCAGGCCTGCGTGGACGCGGTGTACGCCTCCCCCGACCCTGGCAAGGCCGCCCTCATCGAGCGCATGGAGTCCCGCAACGGCTTTTTGACCATCGAATCCGCCGAAAAGCTGGGCCTGGGCAGCAGGGAGTACGAGATCGTCAGCCTCGACTGAGGCTGACGATCAGATAGGAGTGAGGAGATAGGAGATATTTTTTGCGGTACGGAGAACCGCGGGAACAGTCCCAAAAGCCGCGCAGCGGCCAAATTCAAATCCGCCGCCGCAGGCGGCGCCTCAACTCCTATCTCCTATCTTCTATCTCCTATCTAAACCGCAGAGTTACTATTAGAGGAGAAGACTATGAACTACCGACCATTAGGCCGTACCGCCCTCTCTGTCAGCGAGATCGGCATGGGGTGCGAGGGATTTTTGGACAAGAGCGCCGGCGAGGTTCGCGCCCTGGTGGACGCTATGGAGCGCGCCGGCGTCAACTGTATCGACCTCTACAGCCCCAACCCGGACCTGCGCCGGAATCTGGGGGAGGCTTTGCGGGGGCGGCGGGAGAAGTTTGTCCTTCAGACACACCTGTGCAGCGTGTGGAAGGACGGGCAGTACAAGCGCACCCGGGACATGGAGGAGGTGAAAGCCGGCTTTGCCGAAGCCCTGCGCCTCCTCCAGACCGACCATGTGGAGATCGGCATGATCCACTACGCCGACGCTATGGAGGACTGGCGGGCCGTGGAGAGCGGCCCCATCCTGGCCTACGCCCGGGAGTTGAAGGCGGCGGGGACTATCGGGTGCATCGGCCTCTCCAGCCACAACCCGGAGGTGGCTTTGGCCGCCGTGGAGAGCGGGGCTGTCGATGTGCTGATGTTCAGCGTGAACCCCTGCTACGACCTCCAGCCTGCCGGGGAGGATGTGGAGGAGCTGTTTAAGGAGCAGAACTACCGGCAGGAGCTGGTGAATATGGACTCCCAGCGGCAGGCCCTCTACGAGACCTGCCAGCGCCTGGGGGTGGGTATCACCGTGATGAAGGCCTTCGGCGGCGGGGACCTCCTCAGCGAGACCCTGTCCCCGGCGGGGAGGGCCCTGACCCCCTATCAGTGCCTCCACTACGCCCTGACTAGGCCGGCGGTGGCCTCCGTGATGTGCGGAGCCCGGACGCTGGAGGAGCTGGAGAACTGCATCGGCTATGAGGACGCGCCGGAGGAGGAGCGGGACTACGCCGCCGCCTTCGCCGCCCTGCCCCGGATCAGCTGGCGAGGCCACTGCATGTACTGCGGCCACTGCGCCCCCTGCCCGGCGGGCATCAGCGTGGCGGAGGTGACCAAGTTTTTGAACCTCTCCCGGGCCCAGGGGAGCGTGCCGGAGACCGTCCGGGAGCACTACGCCCTCCTGCCCCACACCGCCTCGGAGTGCGTGGGCTGCGGCCAGTGCGAGGAGCGGTGCCCCTTCGGCGTGCCGGTACGGGAGAATATGGACCGGGTGGCGGCGCTGTTCGGGAAGTAGAGGAGACGCGCCATGACCATTGCTGAGGTAAGCCGCCGCTACGGCCTCACCGCCGACACCCTGCGCTACTACGAGCGGATTGGACTGATCCCTCCGGTACCCCGGAACAGGAGCGGTATCCGGTGCTATGACGAGGACACCTGCCGGTGGGTGGAACTGATGAAGTGTATGCGCGGCGCCGGCGTGCAGATCGACGCGCTGATTGAGTATGTGGCCCTCTACCAGCAGGGGGACGGGACTCTGGAGGCGCGTAAAAATCTCCTGATCGAGCAGCGGCGCCAGCTCCAGGCCCGCATGGCGGAGATGCAGGAGTCCCTGGCGCGGCTGGACCACAAGATCGAGCTCTGCGAGCAGGGAAAAATGCACCAGGTATAAATGGCAAAAGGGGAACAGCGGAGCTGTTCCCCTTTTGTGTGCAGGAGTGACATAAGGGTCTCCTAATCACGGTCCTCCATGGAGGGAGGAAGGACCGGCTGGAGATGTTCGGAGCTGCCGCGGCAGGAAAGTCTGTCGACAGCGGATGTGCAGATCCGAAAGAATCAAATGCTACTCCTCCAACTTCGGCAGATCCACCTCGTACCGGGAGTCGAAGGCGTGCTGTAGCGGGGCCTCCGCCTTGTATTTCGCGATGGCCGCCGCGGACTTGGCGATGGGCTGGATGGTGCCGGCCCCCGCCACGCAGCCGCCGGGACAGGCCATGCCCTCCAGGAGGTACCCGTCGTACTTTCCGGTCTTGGCTACCATCAGCATCTTCCGGCAGTTGTCCAGGCCCTCGGCGCTGACCACCTTCACCTCCCGGTCGGGCTGCATGTGGTGGATGGCGTCCACCACCGCTCCGGCCACGCCGCCGGTGACGGCAAAGCCCCGGCCCGCGCCGGTGGCCTCGCCGAGGGGGACCTCCTCCTCCGGGGGGATGTCCACAAAGTGCACCTTCTTGGCCTCAAACATCCCCTGGAGCTCCTCAAAGGTCAGCACGAAGTCCACGTCGCTGCGGACGGTGCGGCGGCTGGCCTCCAGCTTCTTGGCGGCGCAGGGACCGATGAAGCATACCCGGCAGTTGGGGTCCTTCTTCTTCTGCAATCGGGCGGTGAGGACCATGGGGGTCAGGGCCATGGACACGTAGTCCTTGAACTGGGGGAAGGTCTTCTTGGCCATCACCGACCAGGCGGGGCAGCAGGAGGTGGCCAGGAAGGGCTGCTTCTCCGGCACGTCCTCGATGAAGTCCTTGGCCTCCTCGATGGCGCAGAGATCCGCCCCCACGGCCACCTCCACCACGCTGTCAAAGCCCAGACGGCGCATGGCGGCGGTGAGGCGCTCGGGCCTGGCCTCCGGGCCGAACTGGCCCAGGAAGGCGGGGGCCACGATGGCCACCACCCGGTCCCCCCGCTTGATGGAGTGGATGAGCTGGAAAATCTGCCCCTTGTCCACAATGGCCCCGAAGGGGCAGTTCACCAGGCACATGCCGCAGGAGACGCACTTGTCGTAGTCGATCTTGGCCCGGCCCTGGTTGTCCTGGCCGATGGCGTCCATGCCGCAGGCCTTCACGCAGGGCCGCTCCAGCTTGATGATGGCGTTGTACTGGCAGGCCTCGGCGCACTTGCCGCACTTGATGCACTGGTCCTGCTTGATGAAGCTCTTGCCGTTGACGAAGCGGATGGCGTCCTTGGGACACACCTGGTGGCAGGACCGGGCCAGACAGCCCTGGCAGTACTCGGTGATGCGGTACTGCCGGGTGGGGCAGGCGTGGCAGGCGTAGTTGATGATGTTGATAAGGGGCGGGTCGTAGTACTTCTCCGCCACGGCGCTCTCGGTGACCCCCTCGGAGAGGAGGGAGTGCTGATCCACCGGCCGAAGGGGCAGTCCCATGGCCAGGCGCACCCGCTCCCCGGCGATGGCCCGCTCCAAGAAGATGGACTCCCGGTACTTGGCGGTCTCCCCGGGGACGATGATGTAGGGCAGC
>CANDEH010000063.1 GCA_947383645.1 uncultured Clostridia bacterium
ATCAACGCCACCGACTGCGCCGACTACCTGGTAAAGAAGGGGATGCCCTTCCGGGACGCCCACGCGGTGGTAGGAAATCTGGTGTACTACTGCACCGAGCACAAAATCTCCCTGGAGGACCTGTCCCTCAACGAGCTGAAGGACCACTCCCCCCTCTTTGAGGAGGACGTGTACGAGGCGCTGAAGCTGGAGGTCTGCATGGACCAGCGCAGCAGCTACGGCGGCCCCGCCGAGACGGAGACCAGCCGCCAGATCGAGGAGATGGAGAGATTTATCGCTACGCGATTCAATTGAAATCTGCGGATTTCAATTGAGTTAGGGGATTGCGTTGCGCTCTGCGCCTCGGACTTTGCCCCTCAGGGGCAAAGTCCTGCGACGCTCGCTCCACGAGAAGTATTTTTGCCGAAAACGCAGTTTCCGGCAAAAATAATTTTAGATTTTTTCGCGTCTGCGGACGCGAAACTCCTGCGGAGGGCTTTTGACGGACGCAGGGGGAGGGCGGCGCCCTCCCCCTGCGCGTTCAATTCCCTTATAGTCGATACGCTTGAAAATTGGTAAAGTTCGGCGGAAAAAATGCGGCGTGGACTGCGGCGGCGTCCCTGGCGGGCGTCAGCCCGCCTGCGTCTCCGTCTTGCCGCGCCGCAGTTTTCCTTGTCTCCTTTTTCCCGGTTCTCACGTGTGTCGGCTATACCTATCAAATTCCTATTGGAAAGGAACAGCCTTATGGACTTTGCTGCAATCAAGGCCTTAGATCACCAATACGTCCTCCAGACTTACGGCCGCAATGATCTGGCTATTGACCACGGAAAAGGGGCCACCCTCTGGGATACCGAGGGCAAGGCGTACATCGACTTCACCGCCGGCATCGGCGTCAACTCCCTGGGCTACGCCAACGAGGCCTGGGCCCGGGCCATCTACGACCAGGCCATGAAGCTGGGCCACATCTCCAACCTCTTCTACGCCGAGCCCTACGCCCGTCTGGCCTCTAAACTGGTTCCGGCGGCGGGGATGGCCGGCGTCTTCTTCTCCAACTCCGGCGCCGAGGCCAACGAGGGCATAATTAAGACCGCCCGAAAGTGGTCCCACGACAAGTACGGCCCGGACCGCTCCACCATCCTCACCCTGAACCGATCCTTCCACGGCCGCACCGTCACCACCCTCCGGGCCACCGGACAGGACAAGTACCACAAGAACTTCTACCCCTTCCCCGAGGGCTTCCGCCACGCCGACGCCAACGACATGGAAAGCCTTCTGTCCGCGGCCGGCGACGACGTCTGCGCCGTCATGCTGGAGCTGATCCAGGGGGAGGGCGGCGTGAACCCCCTGGACGCCGGCTATGTGCGGGAGGTGGCGGCGCTCTGCGCCCGGCGGGACTGGCTGCTCCTGATCGACGAGGTGCAGACGGGCATCGGCCGCACGGGGACGCTGTTCTGCTATCAGCAGTTCGCCATCACGCCGGATGTTGTCACATTCGCCAAGGGCATCGCCGGGGGGCTCCCCTTCGGCGGCTTTCTGGTGGGCGAGCGGTGCCGGGACGTGCTCCACGCCGGGGACCACGGCAGCACCTTCGGCGGAAACCCCATGGCCAGCGCCGCCGGCTGTGTGGTGATGGACACCCTGACTCCGGACTTCCTCCGGGCGGTGCGGGAGAAGGGGGAGCGCCTCCGCCGCGGCATCGAGGACATTCACAGCCCCTATGTCTCCGGAGTCCGCGGCATGGGGCTGATGGTGGGCGTGGGTATCCGGAACGCCGCCCACACGGAGCTCCGGGACCGTCTGATGGCCGCCGGCCTCCTGGTCACCTGCGCCGGTCCCGACACCATCCGCCTCCTGCCCCCGCTGGTCATCACCGAAGCGGAGCTGAGTCGCGGCCTCGAGATCATGGCACAGGTGCTGGGATAATCCGCGGGGGAACACCACCGGCTGACAGAGGGCGGCAAATCTGCCGGCATCCCGAACAGATGTCAAACTTCGTTCCCGGATCCGGCGGATGCCCGGCTACAGCTTGTCGAAAAACCCGACGGGTTTTTCAACAAGCTGTGGCAAATTGCGCCTATCGGCCGCAATTTGTCGCCTGTGCCTGAGCCGCGCAGCGGCGAGGAAATGCCCTTGGGGTACGGCGGGTTGATTTGACGCGAAAGGAACCCCTCTTGGGCAGCCCCGGCAACTACGTTGCCGGGGCTACCAGATTTCGGCCTACAGCCGAAATCTGTCGCCTGCGGGCGGGCGATTTGACGCGAAAGGAACCCTTCTTGGGTTCCTTTCACACTATCCTCCTTACCGCCAGCATACTCTGCCGGCTTCTTCGACAAGATGAGGACGGCGCACCGTGCTGGGTGCGCCGTCCCCTCTTGGTCTGATATGCCGCCGGGAGCTTCCGATCTACCGGAACTGGTACCACAGGAAACCCGCCAGCGCGATGTGGACGATCAGGATCAGGGGGAGGCCCAGGCGGAAATACCAGTGCTTCGTCTTGTGGCGGAAGTGGAACATCCCCAGCACCGCGCCGAGGCTGCCGCCCACAGCCGCCGTCAGGAACAGGCGCTTCTCCGGAACCCGGCGGGCGTCCGGACGCCTGGACTGGCGCTTATCCCAGCCCATCTGTAGAAACGTGAAGAGATTGAGGAGAAGAAAGCAGGCGGCAAGAAGCCCCTGCGGGGTTAAAAGCCATTTCATTCGTGTACCTCCGTCTGTTGGGATGGATCTATTGTGAGGGAAATCCGGAGCAACGGCGTCCGCCCGCAGCGCCTTCACAGGCGCGGCGACTCGAAGATGACAGGCCGGCCCGGACAGCTGACGCGGCCGAACCTGACCTCCACGCTGCCGCCGTCAGCCAGGTTGGGATAGACGCCGTCGGGGGCCTCCACCTCCACCGGGCCGAAGGCGCCCCTGAGGCTGAAGATACCGGTGAGCTGCCGCTCCCCCCGCCGGTGGACAGCCCGGAGGATGTCGCCGGACAGGGCCTCCACCCGGTAGGCGCTGTCGGTGAGCAGGGGGTGCTGCTTGAGCTGGTAGAGCCGCCGCAGCTGCTCCGTCCGGTCCGGCCCCGCGGACCAGTCGATGGGGTCCCGCTCGAAGAGGCGGGGCAGGTGGGGGCAGCTCCGCTCCTGTCCGCCGTAGAGCAGGGTCATCCCCTTCTGGAAGTAGAGAAAGGCGGTCCAGTTGTCCAGGGCGGCCTCATTGGGGATGACGGCGGCGGCGCGGAGCCGGTCGTGGTTCTCCAGGAAGCGGAGCTTCACGTAGTTCTCCGGGTAGAGGGCCTCCTGCAGGTTCAACGCCTCGGCGTACCGGCTCAGGGGGATCTTCCCCTCCAGATAGTCCCAGTAGAAGGGGTAGACGTCGTGGTCGTAGCAGACGTCGAAGGCCTGATAGATCTCCGAGTCGGAGAGGGCGGTGATGCCCTGCTCCCGGGCGGCACAGATGAACTCCGGCTCCACCGACTCGCTGAGCCAGAGGCACCCCGGCCGGACGGTCTCCACCTCCGCCCGGGCCCGGAGCCAGAAGTCCAGGGGCACCAGGGGGGCCACGTCGCAGCGGAAGCCGTCCACCATGGAGGCCCAGTATCGCAGCGTCTCAATCTGGTAGTCCCAGAGGCCCGGGTTTGTGTAATCCAGGTCGATGATATCCGTCCACTCGCCGATGTGGTTGCCGAAGCTGCCGTCGGCCCTGTGGTAGAACCACTCCGGGTGGTGCTGTGCCAGCCAGGAATCCGGGGCGGTGTGGTTGTACACCACGTCGATGATGCACCGCATCCCCAGGCGGTGGATGTCCTCCACCAGGCGGCGAAAGTCCTCGACGGTGCCGTAGTCCGGGTTCACCGCGCGGTAGTCGGCGATGGCGTAGGGGCTGCCCACGGACCCCTTCCGCTCCCGGCGTCCGATGGGATGGATGGGCATAAACCAGAGGATATCCGCCCCCAGGGCGCGGATCCGCTCCAGATCCCGGTGGACGGCCTCAAAGGTCCCCTCCCGGCTGTGGTTGCGGACAAAGATCGAGTACATAACCTGATTGCGACAGGACTTCGGCGTATTTCTCGCCATATCGTATTACCTCCAAAGCAGATGCGGAATACCCCAGTTCTTCCGCTCCCATGAGTATAATACGGAACCGCCGGCACTGCAAGCGCGGATCTGTTTTTCACGTCGTCCCAGGCGGAAAATTGTAAATTTTTGCGCAACGGCGCAAACAGGCATTGACGGGAGGCCGTCTGTTCGGTATTATGTAAAGCGGACTATCAAACCGCAGAAAGTTGGGGGGATCTATAGATATGCAAAAGTGCGACGTATGCGGGGAGTACTACTCGGACACCTACCGGCGCTGTCCCTTCTGCGAGGAGGAGGAGGCCATCCGCCGGGGGAAGGCGGTCCGCCGCCGGAGCAGGGATTTTCGCAGCAGGCGGGGCGGGCATGCCATCGGCGTACTGGTGCTGCTGCTGGTCTTCGTGGCGGCGGGACTGACGGCAGGGCGCTTCTTCGGCGACCGGATCGCCGACATGATCGGTATCCGCACCCCTCTGCCCCCGGAGGACGAGAATCCGGGCGATCCGGTGAACCCAGGCGGCGGAACCAACCCGGACGGCTCCAGCTCCCCCGATGATCCCGGCCTCACCGGCGATCCCAGCGGCTCTGCGCCGGAGGACCCGGCGGACCAGAAGCCGGAGACGGCGGTGGTGCTCAGCAGCGCGGACTTCACCCTCTCCGCCGCAGGGGCCTTCCACCCGCTCACCGCCTCCGGCGGCAGCGGGACCTACACCTGGACCAGCGCCAACCCCGCCGTGGCCACCGTGGGGGAGGACGGCAAGGTCACCGCCGTGGCGGCAGGTAACACGGAGATCACCGTCACCGACGGGTATACCTCCGCGGTGTGCATTGTCCGGGTGAAGGGGCCGGAGAATGACGGCGGCAATACGGCCGCCGGCGCGGTGAAGCTGAACAAGACGGACATGACCATGCCGGCGGGCACCACCTACCAGCTGAAGGTCAGCGGCACCGCCTCGGCGGTGACCTGGGCCGTGGAGGACAGCTCCGTCGCCACCATCGACGGCGACGGCACCGTCCACTTTGTCAAGAAGGGCACCACCACCGCCACCGCCACGGTGGACGGCAAGACGCTCAAGTGCATTGTCCGGGTGAAGAATTGATGAAAACAGCGCAGGGCATGGACGAAAAGTCCATGCCCTTTTCGCCGCATGCCTTCCTGCGCACGGCAGGGCGGCGTCCCATTTTTTAAAAGGCCGCGGCGGTTTGTGTGTTGCGAAATCGGGGCGGGTATGCTATACTGACTCATTAGACAAAATTGCGTGTGAACGAGGAGAACCGACGCCATGACAACCCGCGACTACCAGACAAAGAGCGCCCTGCGCATCTTCCTCTCCTACTTTCGGCCCCACCGGAAGCTCTTCCTCATGGACCTGGGCTGCGCCTTCCTGATCTCCGTGATCGACCTGTCCTTTCCCTACGTGTCCCGCATATGTATGGAGAGGCTGCTGCCGGCGCGGCTGTATACCGCCTTCTTTCTGATTATGGGCGCTTTTCTGGCCGCCTACTTCCTCCGGGCGCTCTTGCAGTACGTGGTCTGCTACTGGGGCCACACCTTCGGCATCCGGGTGGAGGCGGATATCCGCCGGGACCTCTTCACCCACATCCAGACCCTCTCCTTCGGGTTCTACGACAAGAACCGCACCGGCCATCTCATGAGCCGGATGACCGGGGAGCTCTTCGACATCACGGAGCTGGCCCACCACGGGCCGGAGGACCTGTTTATCTCCCTGGTCACCGTGGCGGGGGCCATTGTGGTGATGTTCACCATCCGCTGGCAGCTGGCCCTGGTGGTGCTGATTCTGATCCCCATCTTCATTCTGGTCACCGCCGTAAACCGGAAGTCCATGATGGACGCCTCCCGGGGCGTGAAGCAGACCATGGCCTCCATCAACGCCGACATTGAGTCCAGCCTCTCCGGCATGCGCACCGCCAAGGCCTTCTCCAACGAGAACGCCGAGGCCAGCAAGTTCGACCGCTCCAACGAGCAGTTCAAGACCTCCAAGCGCAACTTTCACAAGGCCATGGGCCGGTTTAACGCCTCCATGGAGTTCTTTATGTGCGTCCTGCCCCTGGCGGTGATCGCCGTGGGCGGGGTGTACATCATGCGGGGCGAGATGAGCTATGTGGACCTCATCACCTTCAACCTCTATATCAGCACCTTCATCAACCCCATGCGGAAGATGGCCAACTTCAACGAGCTCTTCGCCAACGGCTTCGCCGGCCTCCACCGGTTTATCGAGCTGATGAGCATCGAGCCGGACCTCCAGGACAAGCCCGACGCCATCGACCTCACCGACGTCAGGGGGGACATCACCGTGGAGAATGTGAGCTTCGCCTACGAGCGGGACGAGACGGAGGTGCTCCGCCACGTGAACCTCCAGGTGAAGGCCGGGGAGACCATCGCCGTGGTGGGCCCCTCCGGCGGGGGCAAGAGCACCCTGTGCAACCTGATCCCCCGGTTCTACGACGTCACCGAGGGCCGGGTCACCATCGACGGCCACGACGTGCGGGACGTCACGCAGCGCAGCCTCCGGCGCAGCGTGGGGGTGGTGCAGCAGGACGTGTTCCTCTTCGCCGCCAGCATCATGGAGAACATCCGCTACGGTCGGCCCGACGCCACCGTGGACGAGGTCATCGCCGCCGCCAGGCGGGCGGAGATCTACGACGACATCATGGCCATGCCCGACGGCTTCAACACCTACGTGGGGGAGCGGGGCTCCCTCCTCTCCGGCGGGCAGAAGCAGCGGATCTCCATCGCCCGCATCTTTCTGAAGAACCCCCCGGTGCTGATTCTGGACGAGGCCACCTCCGCCCTGGACAGCGTCACCGAGTCCAAAATTCAACACGCCTTTGACGAGCTGTCCAAGGGCCGCACCACCCTGATTATTGCCCACCGCCTCTCCACCGTCCGCGCCGCCAGCCGCATCTTAGTGGTGCGGAACGGCGTCATCGCCGAGGAGGGCACCCACCAGGAGCTGATGGCCCAAAACGGCGACTACGCCCAGCTCTACAACACCCAGAACCTCCATGGATAGGGGGGCGCTCCTGGATCGGGCCGCCTCCTCGCCGGAGGAGCGCATCCTCCTGGCCCGGGTGCTGGACAAGTACGACCAGTGCCAGCGGCGGAATATTCCTGCCGCCACTCCCTTCCTCTCCCCGGCGGAGCAGCAGGCGGCGGACCGCCTCCTGCGCATGGCGGGGATTCACGCCGGCTTTTTGTGGAACGGCGGCTACCAGGGAGCGGAGCGAAAGCTCCTCCAGTTCCTCCCCGACTGGGCGGAGGAGGACGACACCGCCCTCTCCGCCATTCTGGCCCGGTTCCGGGGGGACGAGGCCCCGGGCCACCGGGACTGCCTGGGCAGCCTCATGGGCCTGGGGATTGTCCGGGAGAAGATCGGGGACATCCTGCTCCTCCCCGACGCCTGTGAGGTGGTCGTCGCGGCGGATATCCTGCCCTTTTTAGTGCAGAACTGGGTCAGCGCCGGCCGGGTCCACCTGTCCGTGTCGGAGCTGCCCCTCAGTGAACTGATTGTGCCGGAGCAGCAGGTCAAGACCATCCGGGACACGGTGATGTCCCTGCGCTTGGACGCGGTGGCCGCCTCCGGCTTCTCCCTCAGCCGGGGGAAGGCGACGGAGCTGATCGCCTCGGGCCGCCTCCAGCTCAACCACATAGAATGTACCAAGTGCGACCGCCCTGTGGCGGCGAGGGACGTGGTCACCGCCCGGGGACTGGGAAAATTCGTGCTGTCGGAGGTGGGGGGCCTGTCCAAAAAGGGCCGCACCGCCATCACCATACTGCGCTATCTGTAGCCGCGCCATCGAAGGAGAATCAGCCATGGAGCAACGAAAGATTGACCGGATCAACGAGCTCGCCCGCAAGGCCAAGGCCGGCCCCCTCACACCCGAGGAGGAGGCGGAGCGCTCCCGGCTGCGCCGGGAGTACATCGACGCGGTGACGCTTAGCCTCCGGGGCCAGCTGGACCACACCTACATCGTGGACGCCCAGGGCCGCAGGACCAAGCTGCGCAAAAAGGGGGAGAAGTAGAGATGGCGGACTACTACGACAAGGAGAAATTCACCGGCGGCCAGCAGCCCCCGCCGAAGAAAAAGAAGAACGACGACGACTGGAACTGGGTGGTCATCATCCTCCTGTTCTGCACGGGGATGTGGCCCCTGGCGCTGCTGTGGATGGGCTGGAAGTGGCTCTTCGGCGGCAGGGAGACCCCGGAGGAGAAGGTGCGCAGGGCCCAGGCGAAGATGGACAGCGCCATCGACAGCGCCCTCAGGGGGGTGGACAGCGCCCTCGACAGCGCCCGCCGGGGCGTGGACAGCGCGGAGAAGTCCGTCAGCACCGCCGCCCGGGGCTTCGCCGACGCTCTGGACAGCGCGGCGCGGCCCAGGGAGACCGCCAAGCCGGCGGTGAAAACCGCGCCTAAGGCGTCGAGAACCGAGGCGGAGCCGAAAAAGGAGAAGAAGGGCAAAAAGACCAAGAGCGCCATCCTCCGCAAGATTGAGGCCACCGCCGGCAGCAGCGTATTCCTCCAGTTTTTAGGGGCGCTGTTCCTCTTCGGCGGCACGATAATGATGGCCGCCGTCATCGACGACTTCGAACTCCCGGCACTGATCGTCACCATCAATGTATTGCTGGGCGGCGGCGTGATGTTGGGCAAGGGCATCCAGCTGCGCCGCTTCTCCCGCCGCAGCCGGCGTTACCTGGCCGCCGTGGGGGAGGCGGACTCCCTCTCCATCGACCTGATCGCCCGCCGGGTGGGCCGAACTCAGGCCCAGGCGGTGAAGGACCTGCAAAAGATGATCGACCGGGGCTACTTCGGCGAGGACGCCTACCTGGATCTGGACCTGGGCTACTTCCTCCGCTTCAACTCCGCCGCAGAGCAGCGCCGCTCCGCCCCCTCCTCCGCCCAACCGGAGGAGGCCACCCCCAGGGAGGCGGCGGAGGGCTACTCCGGCGTCCTCCGCCGCATCCGCGCCGCCAACGACCGTATTGCCGACGAGGTCCTCTCCGCCAAGATCGACCGCCTGGAGCAGATCACCGGCCAGATTCTCAAGGAGGTGGAGGAGCACCCGGAGAAGCGGTCCAAGATGAACACCTTCTTCGACTACTACCTCCCCACCACCCAGAAGCTCCTGGACGCCTACGCCGACTTCGAGGAGACCGGCGTGGAGGGGGAGAACCTCCGCTCCGCCAAGCAGCGCATCGAGCAGACCATGGACTCCATCGTGGACGGCTTTGCCCACCAGCTGGACCAGCTCTACCGCGCCGACGCCATGGACGTGGCCACCGACATCAAGGTCATGGAGTCCATGCTCCACCGGGACACCTCCAGCGCCGCCAGGGACTTCGGCTACGACCAGCAGGGCCAGGCGTAAACGCCCGGCGGAACCCCCTTTGAACCGGACCGGCAGGTCCGGACAGAGAAAAAATCAGGGAGCGGGCGGCGCACTTCAGCCAGGTGCGCCGCCCCTGATTTCTGCCGCCCCGCCCTCAAAAATTCAGATGGACATCGCCTGTCTGACGTGGTACAATATGGACGCCAAAGGAGGGCTTCCCATGAGCAAAGATCTTGTCTACCGCCTGCTGTCCCAACGTCCGGGACAGTTCGTCTCCGGGGAGGAGATCAGCCGGCAGGCCGGCATCTCCCGCGCCGCGGTCTGGAAGGCCGTGGACAGCCTGCGCAAAGCCGGCTACACCATCGAGGCCCGCAGCGGGCTGGGCTACGCCCTCACCGCCGCCCCCGACGCCCTGAGCCGGCGGGAGATTGACGCCCAGCTGCAGGCCGCCGGCGTCACCCCCGTCCGCCTGGACTGTCTGGAGGAGATCGACTCCACCAACTCCTACCTCAAGCGCATCGCCCTGGAGGGCGCGCCCCACGGCACCGTGGCGGTGGCCAACTACCAGTCCGGCGGCCGGGGACGGACCAGCCGGACCTTCCTCTCCCCCAGGGACAAGGGGGTCTACCTCTCCATCCTCCTGCGCCCCGCCCTGACGCCGGAGCAGCTGCTGCCGGTGACCGCCCTGACGGCGGTGGCCGTGTGCGACGCCATCGAGAACACCTGCGGCCTGCGGCCCCGGATCAAGTGGACCAACGACCTGCTGCTGGGGGGAAAAAAGCTGGTGGGCATCCTGACGGAGATGGCCCTGGAGGGGGAGACCGGCGCGGTGGAGTCCCTGGTCATCGGCGCGGGAGTCAACGTCCACCACACCGACGCCGACTTCACGCCGGAGGTGGCGCAGATGGCCACGGCGCTGTCCGCCCAGGCGGGATACCCGGTGTCCCGGCCCCGCCTGGCCGCGGAGATGATCGCCGCCTTCTACCGCCTGTCCGAGGACCTGGGCGGCGATCTGGGCCCCTACCTTGCCGCCTACCGCCGGGACTGCCTGACCCTGGGCCGGGAGGTGCATCTGCTGTGGAGCGACAGCCGGGAGACGGTGTTCGCCGAGGACGTGGACGACCGCTTCGGTCTGATCGTCCGCCGCGGCGACGGCTCCCGGACCACCATCCGCTCCGGCGAGGTCTCCGTGCGCGGCCTGTACGGCTATGCCGACGAATAGATGAATAAGTATCAAGGAGTGTCTATGTTATGAGAGAGCTGATCGACCTGTTCTTCACCTTCGCCAAGATGGGGGTGATGACCTTCGGCGGCGGCTACGCCATGCTGCCCATTTTGCAGCGGGAGGTGGTGGAAAACAAGAAGTGGGCCACCGAGGAGGAGCTGACGGACTACTTCGCCATCGGCCAGTGCACCCCGGGCGTCATCGCGGTCAACACCGCCACCTTCATCGGACAGAAGTACAAGGGGACTGTGGGCGGCATTGCGGCCACCCTGGGCGTGGTGTTTCCGTCGGTGGTGATTATCTCCCTGCTGGCCGGTGTGATTACCGCCTTCTCCCACCTGGCCTGGGTTCAGAACGCCTTTGCCGGGGTGCGGGTCTGCGTGTGCGTGCTGATCTTTAACGCCGTGTTCAAGCTGTGGAAGAAATCGGTGATTGACAAGGTCACCGGGACGATCTTCCTGCTGATACTGGCGGCCTCCCTGCTGACAGATCTCTCGCCGGTGTGGTTCGTGCTCATAGCGGGAGCGGCGGGGATCCTGGCGAAGAATCTACAGAGGGGAGGCGCGGCGAAATGATCTATCTACAGCTGTTTTACGAGTTCTTCAAGACGGGCCTCTTCGCCGTGGGCGGCGGCCTGGCCACCCTGCCCTTCCTCTACAGCATGGCGGACAAGACCGGCTGGTTCACCGCCGGGGACCTGGCCAACATGATCGCCGTGGGCGAGTCCACCCCCGGCCCCATCGGCATCAACATGGCCACCTACGTGGGCTTTATCACCTGCGGCGTTCCCGGGGCGGTGATTGCCACCCTGGGCCTGATTACCCCGTCGATTATCGTCATTTTAATCATCGCCTCCGTCCTCAAGGCCTTCCGGGAGAACCGGTACGTGGAGGCCGCCTTCTACGGGCTCCGCGCCGCCTCCACCGCCCTCATCGCCTCGGCGGGCCTCTCCGTGGTGGCGGGGGCCATGCTGCACACGGAGGCGCTCTCCGCGGGACTGCCGGAGGCCCTCACAGGTCTGTTCAACTGGCCGGCCATCGCCCTGGCCGCCGCGGTCTTCCTGCTGAGCAACAAGGTGAAGTGGACGAAGAAGCTCCACCCCATTGTCTTTATCGCTCTCTCCGCGATAATCGGCGCCCTGTTCCGCTTCGCGGGGGCGTAAACTCTGCCTTTGTTGACTTTTTTGACAGACTGAGGACGGCGCACCGGAACCGGTGTGCCGTCCTACCGTTCTGCTAAAATGCCTGTTTTCGTTTCTTTTGAATCCCTGAAAACATTACAGGTCATATTCTATAATGTATATGTTATATTTGCCTATAAATCGCACTGATTTTCGTCTATTACCGTTCTATTGAAAAAACCTTTTATTTCCAATGGTTTAATCCTGCATAAATATTATTTATTTCATAATTAGTCTTATAAACATTCTATAAAATATGTCAAAAAGCGTCTATCGCATATATGCTTCATTTTTCTAAAAATCCTCTGGAAAAACGTCTGCTTTTCCCCTGCTCCTTCTCCCCTGCCGCGTCTTTTTTTCCTGGTCCGTTTTCACGCCTCCGCTTATCCCTTACAATAGCCTCATCTACCAAAAGGAGGCCACATATATGGACGCCCAACTCTACGGCTACATCCGTGTTTCCACCCAGGACCAGCACGAGGCGCGGCAGCTCAACGCCATGCTGGACTTCGGCGTGCCGCCGGAAAATCTCTTTCTCGACAAGCAGTCCGGGAAGGACTTCCTCCGCCCCGCCTATTGCCGCCTCCTGGAGCGCCTTCGCCCCGGGGACACCCTGGTGATTAAAAGCATCGACCGCCTTGGCCGCAGCTATGAGGAAATCCTCGCCCAGTGGCGGGCCATCACCCGGGATAAGGAGGCCGCCATCGTGGTGCTGGACATGCCCCTGCTCAACACCGCCCAGGGCCGGGACCTCACCGGCACCCTGATCGCCGATATCGTCCTCCAGCTCCTCAGCTACGTGGCCGAGACGGAGCGCCACTTCATCCGCCAGCGCCAGGCCGAGGGCATCGCCGCCGCCCGCCGCCGGGGAGACCACCTGGGCCGCCCCGCCCTCCCCCGCCCTGACCACGCTGACGAGGTCCTCTCCCGCTGGCGCAGCCGCGAAATCTCCTCCCGCGCCGGCGCGGCGCTTCTGGGCGTGTCGCAGGCCACCTTTTTGAAATGGGGGAGGCTGTGAGACGCGGGGGCTTCGTTACTTTTTCTCGAGAGACTGCAACGACACTTCATTTTGTGAAACAAAATGTTAGTGGAGTGCGTCCCTTTGGGAAAAAGTAACCAAAAAGAGCTTTCATGGGGGTAATATAGGAAGAATTCCGGCAGACGCTTCGCCGCCCCATCCCGTCCTCCATCCCGCTGTCCCCCCGCGCGCAGCAAAGCCGCGTGGAAAGGTGAACCTTTTTGTGCGGGAAAAAGTTAGAAAAAATTTTCGGCCCGCCCCCTTAATTTTTCCGGGGGCGGGCCGAAATAGAGGTTGTAAGCGGAAAATGAAGCCGCGTGGAAAGGTTCGCCTTTTCGCGCAAAAGCCACATGGAGGTGCAAAATGCTTACTTTGGGAAGGGAGTCCGGTCAGTATGTTGTCATCGGCGGCAAGATCATCGTACAGGTGGTGGAGGTAGGGAACCAGCTTCGTCTGGCTATCGACGCCCCCAGAGAGCTCACCATCGAGCGGGGCGAGAACTACGAGAAGTACCACCCCGTACCCGCCGCCATCCGCCGCCTGCGCGAAAAGCAGGACGGCGCAAAGTATGGTTTCAGCCGCACCTCCGGACGGGCCCCCGGAGGCGCGGAGGAAATATAGGCTCAGGAAAGGAAGCCTGGCCTATCATATGAGCCGGGGGAATGGATGCCCCCGTAGAATTTTAGGGAGGAAACTTTTATGCGTATTCAGCACAATATCATGGCGATGAGCGCCTACCGCAACTACAACAACAACACCAGCGCCGTGGCCAAGAACCTGGAGAAGCTGTCTTCCGGCTACAAGATCAACCGCGCCGGCGACGACGCCGCCGGTCTGGCCATTTCCGAGAAGATGCGCGCCCAGATCACCGGCCTCAACGCCGCCCAGAAGAACG
>CANDEH010000064.1 GCA_947383645.1 uncultured Clostridia bacterium
CGTCAGCGGCTTTTTGATCGCCAAGGAGCTGGAGATCATGGGCGGCGCCCTGGCCGATCCCAAGCGGCCCTTAGTGGCCATTCTGGGCGGCAGCAAGGTCTCCTCCAAGATCGGCGTCATCAACAACCTCCTGGACATCGCCGACACCATCATCATCGGCGGCGGCATGGCCTACACCTTTGCCAAGGCCCAGGGGGGCAGCATCGGGAAGAGCCTGCTGGAGGCCGATTGGCTGGATTACTGCAACGAGATGCGCAAAAAGGCCGAGGAGAAGGGCGTGAAGCTGCTCCTGCCTGTGGACACCCTCTGCGCCGCGGAGTTCTCCGCCGAGGCCAAGCCGGTGCTCCACGACGCCATGGCCATTCCCGAGGACATGATGGGTATGGACATCGGTCCCAAGACCATCGAGGCGTACACCGAGGCCGTGAAGGGCGCGGGGACGGTGATCTGGAACGGGCCCATGGGCGTCTTTGAGTTCCCCGCCTTTGCCGAGGGTACCCGGGCGGTGGCCTCCGCCCTGGCGGAGACCGACGCCATCACCATCATCGGCGGCGGCGACAGCGCCGCGGCGGTGGCCCAGCTGGGCTACGCCGACAGGATGACCCACATCTCCACCGGCGGCGGCGCGTCCCTGGAGTTCCTGGAGGGCAAAGAACTCCCCGGCGTAGCTTGCCTGCTGGACGCTTAAAGAGGGGACTTCGTCCCCCCTTTAGATTCCCCCTCACCACTTTGCGAACTGGTGTGCGCGCCCAGGGCGCGCGGGTCGGGGTATTTTTCCGAAAAGCGCGGTTTCCGGAAAAATGATTTCAATTTATTTGTTCGCCTTGGGGCGAACAAACCAACGGGGGCTCCGCCCCCCCTTGGATACCCCCGGCCTGTGGGGCGGGGTGAGTGGATAGTTTGCCGGGAGTTAAAATTGGCTCCGGCTGCTATAGATTGCGTTTTATTCCATTACAATAACTAACAAACAGGAGAAGAATCGTCATGAACCGTAGATATCGCAAGACCATCATTGCCGGCAACTGGAAGATGAACAAGACTGCCACTGAGACCAAGAAATTCGCCGAGGACTTGAAGGCCATCATGCCCAAGGCCAAGTGGTGTGACGTGGTCATCTGCTGCCCCTTTGTCAACATCCCCACCGCCCTGCGCGCCTTCAAGGATCTGCGCATCGCCGTGGGCGCCGAGAACCTGTTCTATGAGCCCAGCGGCGCCTACACCGGGGAGGTCTCCGCCGATATGCTCAAGGATCTGGGCGTCAAGTACGTCATCATCGGCCACTCCGAGCGCCGCCAGTACTTCGGCGAGACCGATATCACCGTGAACAAGAAGGTCCACGCCGCTCTGGAGGCGGGCCTCCACCCCATCATCTGCGTGGGCGAGAGTCTGGAGCAGCGGGAGATGGGCGTCACCATGGACCTGATCTCCCTCCAGGTGAAGTCCGCCTTCGCCGGCGTCCCCGCCGAGCGTGCCCGCAAGTGCGTGGTGGCCTATGAGCCCATCTGGGCCATCGGCACCGGCAAGACCGCCACTGCCGAGCAGGCCAACGAGGTCTGCAACGCCATCCGCGCCACCATCCGCCACCTCTACGGCGCCCGCGTGGCCCGCAGCGTCACCATCCAGTACGGCGGCTCCATGAACCCCAAGAACGCCGCGGAGCTTCTGGCTCAGCCCGACGTAGACGGCGGCCTCATCGGCGGCGCGGCCCTGAAGCCCGAGCAGTTCGTGGAGATCATCAACGCCGCGAATCAGGAGTGATGCTCCGCCGGAGGCGGAGCAATTAGGAATTAGGAATGAGGAGTTAGGAATTTCCCCCACAGGAGCCTCCTCCTCTTCCTGATATCCTTTCTGCAGCAGGACAGAAGTTCCCTGTCCGCAACCATTGGGAAAGAGAACAGGTGTTAGGTCCTCCATCAATTCCTAATTCCTAATTCCTCATTCCTAATTGAAAAAGGGGGTTTCCTTTTGAAAACGCCAACAACCTTAATCATCATGGACGGCTACGGTCTGGCCGGTCCCGGCACGGGGAATGCGGTGGTCAATGCCCGCACGCCGGTGCTGGACCGGCTCTTTGCCCAGAATCCCCACACCACTCTCTCCGCCAGCGGCCTGGACGTGGGCCTGCCCGACGGGCAGATGGGCAACAGCGAGGTGGGCCACACCAACATCGGCGGCGGCCGGGTGGTGTTCCAGGACCTGCCCCGGATCTCCCGGGCCATCGAGGACGGCAGCTTCTTTGAGAACGCCGCCTACGTCAACGCCATGGACGCCTGCCTCAAGAACGACGGCGCCCTCCACCTCTTCGGCCTCCTCAGCGACGGGGGGGTCCACTCCCACAACACCCACCTCTGGGCCCTTTTGAAGATGGCCAGGATCCGGGGCCTCAAGCGGGTGTATATCCACGCCTTCCTGGACGGGCGGGACGTGTCCCCCACCAGCGGCAAGGATTTTGTGGCGGAGACGGTGGAGAAGTGCAGAGAGATCGGCGTGGGCAAGATCGCCACGGTGATGGGCCGCTACTACGCCATGGACCGGGATAAGCGGTGGGACCGGGTGGAGCGGGCCTACGACGCTCTGGTCTACGGCACCGGCGTCCAGAACAGCGACCCGGTGGACGCGGTGGCCAAGAGCTACAAGGCCGGCGTCACCGACGAGTTTGTGGAGCCGGTGGTCTGTGACAAGGACGGCATGGTCTCCGACAACGACAGCATCATCTTCTTCAACTACCGCCCCGACCGGGCCCGTGAGATTACCCGCTGCTTCGTGGACCCGGACTTCGACGGCTTCAACCGCCAGTTCTTCCCCCTGACCTACGTCTGCACCACCGAGTACGACGCCTCCATGCCCAACGTCCAGGTGGCCTTCCCCCGCCTGAAGGTGGAGAACGGCCTGGGCGAGTACCTCAGCCGCATGGGCATGACCCAGCTGCGCATCGCGGAGACGGAGAAGTACGCCCATGTGACCTTCTTCTTCAACGGCGGCGTGGAGACGGTGTACCCCGGGGAGGACCGCGTACTGGTGAACTCCCCCAAGGTGGCCACCTACGACCTCCAGCCGGAGATGAGCGCCGTGGAGGTCACCGACCGCTGCGTGGAGCGCATCGAGTCCGGGGAGTACGACGTCATCATCCTGAACTTTGCCAACTGCGACATGGTGGGCCACACCGGCGTCTACGAGGCGGCGGTGAAGGCGGTAGAGACGGTGGACACCTGCGTGGGCCGGGTTATCGAGGCCACCCGCGCCATGGGCGGCATCGCCATGGTCACCGCCGACCACGGCAACGCCGAGGAGATGGCAAAGCCTGACGGATCCCCCATGACCGCCCACACCACCAACCTGGTGCCCTTCATCGTGGTGGGCGCCGCGGTGGAGCTCCAGCCGGGCCGTCTGGCGGACATCGCGCCGACGCTGCTGGATCTCATGGGGCTGGAGTGCCCCCCGGAGATGGACGGCAAAAGTTTGATTAAAAAGTGAGATTGACGGGGAGAGGCAAAGCCTCTCCCCGTCAATCTCAGTCTGCCTCCAAAACCCGAGAGAGGGAAGCAGCTGGCGGATGTGCCGCCCTCTTCCGGGGGAGGCAAAAAAATTTTGTGGCCTTTTCCGGCAAAGTGTGATACTATAGGAAAAAGATCAGCCCCGGTCCTGAGGCCGGCTCTTCTTGGAAGGGAGGCGAAACCTTGCATCAGATCAATCCCATGTACTTCTGGCTGGGGGCTTTTGTGCTCTTCGGCGTGGTGGAGGCCGCCACCGCCGGGCTCACGTCCATCTGGTTCGCCGCGGGCGCTCTGGTGGCCCTGATCGCCACCGCCCTGGGGGCCCAGGTGTGGCTCCAGGTGACGATCTTTATCCTGGCCTCCGCTGCCGCCATCGCCGCCACCCGGCCCCTGGTCCGGCGCTTCGGCAAGCGGCGGCGGGTGGCCACCAACGCCGACCGGGTCCTGGGCCGCACCGCCCGGGTCACCGAGGAGATCAACAACCTGATCCCCACGGGGGCGGTGTACGTGGACGGCAAGACCTGGACTGCCCGCAGCGCAGGCGGCGGGCCCATCCCCAGCGGCGCTATGGTCACGGTGCTGGCCATGGAGGGCGTCAAGCTCATTGTGCGGGAGAAGGAAGAGATCCCGCCGGAGAAGAAGAACACTGAAAGAACGGAGGAAGCGTAGTATGGAATTTTTACCGATCATTCTCCTGGTAGTGGTAGTTCTGGTGATCCTGGTGCGGTGCATCTACGTGGTGCAGCAGTCCCGGGCCTATGTGGTGGAGCGCCTGGGGGCCTTCTCCGCCGTGTGGCAGGTGGGGATGCACTTCAAGATGCCCTTCATCGAGCGGGTGGCCAAGCGGGTCAGCCTGAAGGAGCAGGTGGTGGACTTCGCCCCCCAGCCCGTCATCACCAAGGACAACGTCACCATGCAGATCGACACCGTGATCTATTTCCAGATCACCGACCCCAAGCTCTACACCTACGGCGTGGAGCACCCCATGAGCGCCATCGAGAACCTCACCGCCACCACGCTGCGTAACATCATCGGCGATCTGGAGCTGGACCAGTCCCTCACCAGCCGGGACCACATCAACACCCAGATGCGGGCCATCCTGGACGAGGCCACGGACCCCTGGGGCATCAAGGTCAACCGTGTGGAGCTGAAGAACATCATCCCGCCCCGGGACATTCAGGACTCCATGGAGAAGCAGATGCGTGCCGAGCGTGAGCGCCGGGAGGCCATCCTCCAGGCCCAGGGCCAGAAGGAGAGCCAGATCCTGGTGGCCGAGGGCGAGAAGCAGTCCGCCATCCTGCGGGCCGACGCCGCCAAGCGGGCCGCCATCCTGGAGGCCGAGGGCAAGGCGGAGGCCATTTTGAAGGTGCAGCAGGCGCTGGCCGACTCCATTAAGATGCTCAACGAGGCCAACCCCAACGACCAGGTGGTGAAGATCAAGGCGTTGGAGGCCTTCCAGGCCGCCGCCGACGGCAAGGCCACCAAGATCATCATCCCCAGCGAGATTCAGTCCCTGGCGGGTCTGGCCGCCAGCGCGAAGGAGCTCTTCACCGACGGGGAGAAGCGGTAAGCAGCTGCCCGCCATGCTGCGGCGCAATCAAATGGACCGGATGACTGTCATCCGGTCCATTTTTTGTGATAATTATCAGCGAACCTGTGACCCCGCCCCGCCGCCCGGAGAATCTTTTCACCTTTCTCGCCAGGCTCACCCGCAACGCGGCCCCGCCCCGCTGTGAGCGGCGGATCAGCCATTTGACTGCGCGGCAATGTTGATGATTTGCAGCCCTTTTTCCCTTGCATATCTGGTGGTGCAGCCGGTACCGCTGTTCGTTCTGGTCATATAGGCGATACAGATGGAGGAGTGGTCAACCAAATGCCTGTTGCGCCTGTAGTATATTCCGGGGGAATATTTCCGGGACAGGATTACGACTTTCGACGCGGATTTTTTTAATCTGTGATACTGCTCAATTTCCGATTGCGTCCAATTCCCCTCGTGCCGGTACTGTTCGTCAAAGGGAAGGACAAGGATCAGATGAATCTGCGGGTACTGCACCTTTAGTCGCAGTACCGTCTCCGAGGCCAGCGCGTCAAAGCCACGGGCGCCGCCGGCGCCAAAATACCGGCAGCCCCGCCCGATGACTGCTCTTACCGTTTCCGTCAGCCTGTAGACCACTTGGGCCGGAGGTTCTTCGATTTTGCGATGCCCTGTGAAACAGGCGGTATATTGTCTGCTGTCCATATGCAACACCTTTCATCCCTGTGTCTGACCCTGCCTTTACACAAACCACATGCCGAATTATATCATTGTATTGCTATAATTGGCAATCATGGTCCATAAATTTAATCCGGAAAACATGTTACCCTATATAGGGTGATAGGCGTGCAGACAAACTATACGCAGAGATATATTCAATTTGGACTGAAGGTGCAGTACTACCGCAAGCTGCGGGGGATGACGCAGGAGGCCTTTGCCGACAAGGTCGGGATTTCCTGGTCCTATTTGGCGAAAATTGAGAGTCCCACCAAGCCCTTTGGGGTGTCGATGGAAAAGCTGTTCGCGATTGCGGACGCGCTGGAGGTACCGGTATCCAAGTTGTTTGAAGATTGATTTTTCGGGAAAAATCAGGAGCACGGCGTTCATATGAACGCCGTGCTCAGCTTGTCGAAAAACCTACCGGTTTTTCGACAAGCTGAGGCAAATTTCGGCCGCAGGCCGAAATTTGTCGCTGCGGCGGGTTGATTTAACGTGAAAGGAACCCCTCTTGGGTTCCTTTCACACTATCCTCCTTACCGCCAACGATACTCTGCCGCCTTTTTTGACAGACTGAGCACAGCGTTCATATGAACACCGTGCTCCTGATTTATATATTCCCCTGTTTTATCGGGCTGTCCACGCCGTGCTCCTCATACCCCAAAGGATTCCGACAGCTCCAGGCCCGGGTTGTGCTTGCGAAGAAACCACCGGTCTCTGGCAGATAGTAAGCTGCCAGGTAATAGAAGAGTAAACCCCAACCGCACGCGCAAAAGGCGCAGTGTCCGAATAGCCCTCGGCAGAGTTTCGCGCGCGCAGATGCGAAATAAATAGAAATCATTTTTCCCGGGGACCGCGTCCTCGGGAAAAATACTTCTTGCGGAGCGGAGTGTGCGAACGCAGTGAGTGCGCGCAGCGCAACCCCCTTAAAATAAAGGCGTGGTCCCCCGTGCGGGGGACCACGCCTTTATTTTGAAACGCCAAAGGACTCCGACAGCTCTAATCCCGGGTTGTGCTTGCGGAGGAAGTCCGCCGCCCACTCGCCGCCGAAGGCTACCAAAGTCCGGCCCTTGAAATCCTCCAGCAGCGCCGCGCCGGTGCAGAGCACCAAATCCTTGGGGGCGCAGGAGCAGGCCGTTACCACCCGCAGGTGTTCGTAGGGGAGCCCCGCGGTGTAGAGCTCCACGCCGTACTCGCTCTTCATCCGGTAGAGGAACACATCGAATTGCAGCGTGCCCACCACGCCTACAATAACCTCCTCAAGACCCGCCTCGGGGATCTTGAAGATCTGGATAGCGCCCTCCTGGGCGATCTGCTCCGTGCCCTTGATAAACTGTTTGCGCTTCATGGTGTCCTTGGGGCTCACCCGCATGAAGTGCTCCGGCTCGAAGGTGGGGATGCCGGAGAAGCGGAACTTCTTCCCCGCCGCCGTCACCGTGTCCCCGATGGAGAACAGGCCGGGGTCAAACACGCCGATGATGTCCCCGGCGTAGGCCTCGTCGATGATCTCCCGCTCCGCCGCCATCATCTGCTGGGGCTGGCTCAGGCGCAGCTTTTTGCCGCTCTGGACGTGGCAGTACTCCGTCTCCCGCTCAAACTTCCCCGAGCAGATCCGCAGAAAGGCCAGCCGGTCCCGGTGGGCCTTGTTCATGTTGGCCTGGATCTTGAAGACAAAGGCGGAGAAGTCCTCCGAGAACGCGTCGATCTCCCCGCAGTCCGCCACCCGGTTCAGCGGCGGCGTGGTCATGCGGAGGAAGGCCTCCAAAAAGGGTTCAACGCCGAAGTTGGTCAGGGCGGAGCCGAAGAACACCGGGCTCAGCTCCCCCCGGCGCACCGCCTCCAGGTCAAATTCCCGTCCCGCGCCCAGGAGCTCCACCTCCTCCCGCAGGGCCTCCGCCCGCTTGGAGCCGATGAGCTCCTCCAGGGCCGGGTCCTCCAGGGCGACCTCGGTGGCCCTGGCCTTCCTCCCGTGGCCCTCGCCGGTGAAGAAGAGGATGTGCCCCCGCTCCCGGTCGTAGACCCCCTGGAACTCCTTCCCGCAGCCGATAGGCCAGTTCACCGGGCAGGTGTCGATGCCAAGCTCCCGCTCCACCTCCTCGCACAGATCCAGGGGGTCCCGGGTCTCCCGGTCCATCTTATTGATAAACGTAAATATGGGGATGTGCCGCAGGGCGCAGACCTTGAACAGCTTCCGGGTCTGGGGCTCCACGCCCTTGGCCCCGTCGATGACCATCACGGCGGAGTCGGCGGCCATGAGGGTGCGGTAGGTGTCCTCAGAGAAGTCCTGGTGGCCGGGGGTGTCCAGAATATTCACGCAGCACCCGCCATGCTGGAACTGCATGACGGAGGAGGTGACGGAGATGCCGCGCTGCTTCTCAATCTCCATCCAGTCGGAGGTGGCGGCCCGGGCCCGCTTGCCCTTGACCTCCCCGGCCTGGGCGATGGCCCCGCCGTAGAGCAGGAATTTTTCTGTCAGCGTGGTCTTGCCGGCGTCGGGGTGGGAGATGATGGCGAAGGTCCGGCGGCGCCGGATCTCAGAGCGATAGTCAGACATAGGGGGCGTTCCTCCAGAAGGGTGTCGGCGGCCCCGTCCGGGGGCAGCCGCAGGGAAGATCAGCTATAAACTGTACTAATATACCACGATTTTGTGGGGCGTGCAAGGGGGAACGGGGGATTTTCATTCAATTGCCCGGTAGTGATAAAAGGCCGCAAAGTTGTGAAAGAGCACGTCCTCCAGCAGCTTCTCAGGGAGGCCCAGGGCCAGCGTCTTGTCCAGCTCCTTCTTGGGACACCAGATAGGGTAGTCCGAGCCGAAGAACAGATGGGTGGGGTCGTAGGCGTCCATGCAGTCAAAGAGCCGCGCCTCCCCCGGCGCGTAGCTGAAGGAGCTGCTGATATCCGCGTAGACGTTGGGCAGCGCCGCCAGCGGCCGCACCGTCTCCGGGTCCCACTCGCCCCAGCTGCCCAGGTGGGTGGCGATGCACCGCAGCTTGGGGAAGGTCCTGGCGATGGGAAGCATCCGCTCCGGACCGGAGACCCGGACCCGGGGATCCCCCATGTGGGAGATCAGAAACATGTCGTGGGCCGCCATCTCCTCGAACATGGGGAAGAGCCGCTTATCATCCAGCACAAAGTGCTGAAACTCCGGGTGGAGCTTGACGCCGTAGATGCCGTGCTCCCGCATCCACCGGAGCTCCGCCTCAAACCCCTCATACTCCGCGTGGAGGGTGCCGCAGGGGATGAATTCCGAATGGGCCTCCGCCTCCTGGAGGATGTAGCGGTTGATGTGCTCCACCTGGGCGGCGGTGGTGGCGGCGGAGAACACCAGGGCGTGGCCGATCCCCGCCTCGCGGAGCACGTCCACCAGCTCCTGGACGCTGCCGTAGTGGTTGGGGGGCTCGGGCAGGTCAAAGTAGTCCGCGGTGGCCACGGTGGCCTTCCGGGCGATCTTGTCGGGGAAGATGTGGGTGTGGGCGTCGATGACTCGCATGGCGGGGGTCCCTCCGGTCGAATGATATTTTTTCACCCCTATAGTACCACAAAAATAGGTGCCATAAAACGGCGGAAATTGCCAAATTTCCGCAGCAGCGGCGGCAAAAAATTGGAATCCGGGCATATAACTCGTGCTGCCGGGCCCGGCGGCAGAAATTGGGGCTTGCTTTTTTGTTATACACATGTATAATATAGTTAAACTATACGACTGTATAACAACGCGGCAGTGCGACAGGGAGGTGCCTATGGAACAGGAGCTGAGACGCCTGGGGGACGCGGAGCTGGAGATCATGCAGGCGGTGTGGCGCGCCGGGGAGCCGGTTCAGGCCTCCGCCATCCAGCGGGAGCTGAGGGAGCGGCGGCCCTGGCCCCTGCCGGCGGTGCTGACGGCGCTGAACCGGCTGGTGGAGAAGGGATTTCTCACCTGCCGGAAGCAGGGCCGGGGGAACTGGTACGCCCCGGCGGTGAGCCAGGAGGAGTACCGGGAGTTTGAGAGCCGGGGCTTCCTCCGGCGGCTCTACGGCAACTCCTTCCCCGCCCTGGTGGCGGCGCTGTACCGGGGGAGGGCCATTGGGAAAGAGGAGCTGGCGGACCTGCGCCGCTTCCTGGATCAGCTGGAGAGAGAGGAGGAGAAGTGATGGAGCAGATGTTGTCTCTTTTGAAGTGCAGCGTCCTGGTGGGGGTCGCCGTACTGGTGCTGTGGGCGCTGCGCCCCGCCCTGGGGAAGCGGTACCAGGCCAAATGGCGGTGCGCGCTGTGGCTAATACTGGCGGCGGCGCTGCTGCTGCCCCTGCTCCCGGTGCCGGCCCCCTGGACCGACGCGGTGACGGAGCGGGCCCCCATCCGTATTGAGGTGCCCCAGGCCCCGCCCATCGTACTCCAGTCCCCGGCGGAGCCGGCGGACAGTACGCCTTCCCCCACGCCCCGGCCCCCGGCGGGGGACGCGGTCCTGCCGGCGCCCCCTCTGCCGTCCCCGGCGGGCGGCGGTGCGGCAAGCAGTCAGCCGGCTCCCCAGCCGGTGCGCGTGAGCCTGCCCACTCTTCTGCGGACGATCTGGCTGGCGGGCATGGCGGTGTTCGCGTTGTACTATGCGCTCGGCACCGCCTTTTTCTACCGCCGGACCCTCCGCTGGAGCCGTCCGGCGCCGGAGAGCCTCCGGGAGCAGCTGGAGGCCGCCGCCCGGTCCCTTGGCCTCCGCCGGACGCCGGCGCTGCTGGTGTCGGGCTATGTGAAGAGCCCCATGGTCATCGGCCTCCTCCGCCCCAGACTGGTGCTGCCGGAGGAGGACTACGGCCCCCGGGAGCTCCGCTTCATCCTCCGCCACGAGCTGACCCACTACCGGCGGGGGGATCTGTGGTTTAAACTGCTGCTGCTCATCGCCAACGGCGTCCACTGGTTTAACCCCCTCAGCTACCTGCTGGTCCGGGAGGCAGCGACGGACCTGGAGCTGACCTGCGACGACGCGGTGGTAGCCGGGGCGGACCGGGAGACCCGGCGGGCCTACAGCGAGACCCTTCTGGCCTCCCTCCACCGCCAGAGCGGGGCGGGGGTGGCCCTCTCCACCCATTTTTATGGAGGTGCAAAGACGATGAAAGAGCGGTTTCAAAATATCCTCACCGGCCAGGGCCGGAAGCGGGGGATTGCGGTCCTCTGCGGGGTGCTCCTCCTTCTGGCCGCCCTGGGCCTGGGCGTGGCGGTGACGGAGCAGAGGAGCGTACCCCTCACCGATGCGGAACTTGCACAGTGGCAGGAGAAGCTGGCACAGCCGGGTTGGGCCGCCCTTCTCACCCACATGTACGGATCCCCGGAGATGCTCAACCTCCGATACGTCCTCCTCTACGGGGCGGGCATAGACCACCCGCTCACCGACGCCGAGCGCGACGACGCCCACGACGCCTTCTTCACCCGCTACGACGGCCGGATGGGGGACGCCTACACCGAGGCTTTCGGCGAGCCCTGGGAGAACCGGATCATCGGCGTCGCCGCCGCCGACTTTGACGCCTACCTGCGGGAGTACACGGGTCTGGGCTTCGAGGACCTTTCCCACGCACAGCAGTGGAACTACCTGGAGGAGTACGACAGCTACTATGCCCTGAACACCCGCACCGGCGACCTTCAAATGGAGGTGGTCTCCGGCAAGCGGCAGGGCGACACCGTCCGCCTGACCCTCCGCCGGGAGCAGGCGGAGTGGAACCAGACCGTCTGCGACCAGGTCGGCATCCCCTGGGAGGACGCCGTCCTCACCGTCACCGGCGGCAAGGTGGAGAGCTTTGCGAACCCCCTCTATACCGTCGCGGAGAGCGCGGCGACGGGGTTCCTGGAGAACTACGGGGAGGACGCCCAGGCGGCTTTGAGCCAGCCCCTGCTGCTGCGCGTCGCCTACCGCGCTGAGACCGGGGACTACTACGAGTGGCAGCTCAACCTCCGCCTCACCGGCGAGGACGGCGAGCCCCGCTACGACAGCGCCCGGATGCTCACCTGCGTGAAAGACAACGGCGACACGAAGATGGTACAGGCCACCATGGGCGACCAGACCCTGGGCGAGGGGTACCCGAGCTACATCGCCATGGGCTACCGCTTCGAGGACTATATCCGCTACCACTACGACTACAACCTGACCCTCACCGCCCGGCACCAGGGCTGGCCCGCCCTCACCGACGCCTTCCAGGACCTCTACCAGGCCGGTGAGGCGGAGTGGATCAAGGACCCCCAGGAGACGGCGGCCCGGTGGATCCTCTCCTGCGGCGACCAGCTGGTGAGCGCCGAGACCGTCTATGAGCAGGGGGTGGACGAAGCCCCTGCCGACGAGACCTACGCCGCCTCCGTCACGGCCGACATGGCCTCCCGGGACGTGCTCCTGCGCTGCACCACCGCCGAGGGGCGGCAGGTACTGATTCTGTTGAACCGCCTGAACCCCCAGGCGGGGCGGGCCCCCGGCTGCTGGACGGTGGTAGGCTGGGAGACGGAGAGCGGCGAGGACCTGCCGGCGGCGGCGGAAGCGGACTACCAGAGCGCCAGCGTCCAGATCCGCTACACCGCCAATGGTCAGGAGTGGGAGACCACGGCCTACCTCCTCCGGGGCGGCACGGGCTACCAGGGGGGCGCCTACACGGACTACGCCTACGATGTCTATATCCCCCGGGGCTGGACCCGCTCCATTGTCCACACTCCGGAGGGCTTCGGCACCTACTGGTACCCCGTGGCGGCGTACCCGGGACACAACTTCCTGCGCATCGCCTGGAGCGGCCACGCCGACGCCGACAGCTTCTACCAGTCCTACCTGCCCCAGTACGAGGAGACGGAGAACAACAAGCGCCAGCTGGACAGCGGGGACGCCACCGCCGCCTGGGCCCGGGGGACCCAGACCGTCTCCGGTCAGAAGCGCTATACCGAGAGCCTCTGGGTGGACGGGGCCCACGGCCCCTTCGAGGTCCTCTGGACCTCCACCGACCCGGCTCTGATGGCGGAGATGCGGGCGGCGGCCATGACCTTCACCCAGGCGGGGGAGGATCCCCCGTCCTTCGGTGAGATCGAGCCGGTGACGCTGACGGGCCACTTTGTCTACTACCCCGGCTACCGCGAGGTGTGGCAGGCGGAGGACACGGAGTGGCTTCAGGCGGGGAACTACCTGGTGCTGACCCCCAGCGGCTGGGCCTTCCGTGTGGAGGACTACTTCCAGGAGAACGCGGAGCGGGTGCGGAGCCTGATGAACGTCCCCAGCTCCCGCTACCCCGCCCCCTTCGGGGACATCCGCCTGGACACCCTGGAGCTGGCCTGGACCCAGGACAGCGGCTTTCCCAAGGAGGACGACAGTCTGTACACGCTGTTCATCTACCGTGCGGACTGGTCCATGTACGCCGCCGACGCGCCCTCCTACGCCGGCGGCAGCGTGGATCAGAACGGCTGGTGGCACAGGGATAAGCCCTGCTATCTGGTGCTGGAGGCCAGCTATAAGAAGGGGTGTATCCAGCGGAGCTTCCTGATGAGCAGCGACTACGAGCCGGGCAGCGAGGAATTCAACCGGGAGCTCAATATGGTGGAGACCGGCCTCGGCAGCTCCGTCTATGTGACGGAGATCGGCATTGACAATCGGATTGGGGTCACCGAGCACGACACCCACCCGGCGATTTTTTATGACAGTACCGCGAGGGAGCTGTATGCTATCCATACATCGCCGGCTCTGCCTGACGGCGGCTGAAAGATCGCTCTCCCCCTGCGGGGAGTTCGCCGCGTCCGCGGCGGGGACGGGGAGTTTCGCCCCCCGGGGCGAGGTACTTTTCCCACGCGGGAAAAGTACCCAAAAGCGCGCTTAGGGGTCCGGCGCTGGCGGACTTTAGCCCCC
>CANDEH010000065.1 GCA_947383645.1 uncultured Clostridia bacterium
CGTAGCCGGTGCCGTCGTTGTTGTGGCGAAAGCGCACCACCTTCAGCGCGTCCTCGCCGCTGAGGTGTTGGGATCCCTTGGTGAAGTGGATGTGCAGGTCCTGCACCGGGTCGTCGTAGTTCATGTCGATGGGCACGTCGAAGGTGACGCCGCCGATGGCGTCCACCAGCTCCACAAAGCCCGCCAGATCCACGGTGATGTAGTAGTCCACCGGGATACCCAGCATCCGGGAGACCTCCTGCTTCAGCCGGGCGGTCCCCCCCACGTTGTAGGCGCTGTTGAGCTTCTTCACGTTCCAGTCCACGTCGATGAGGGTATCCCGGGGGAGGCTGACGGCGCTGATGCGCTTGTTCTTCCCGTCCACGGAGAGGAGAATGTTGGTGTCGCTGCCGCCGTTGTCGTCGTCCAGACCGGAGACCAGAATGGTGAAATAGGTGTCCTTGCGGGTAAAGACGGGCTTGGGCGGCTTCTGATCCTCCTCACCGTCCGGAGAATTCCGGTCCCCGCCGTCCTCCGGGGAGGCCGGGCCCTGGACGCCGGCGGCGTCGGGGTCCGGGTCGGGCAGTTCCGGGGGCCGGACAATGGAGCGGATGAAACCGTAGACCCCCGCGCCGAGGAACAGCAGGAGGCACAGCACCACAAGGGCGCGGTTTGTCTGCCGGCGGCGTCTGTGCCGCTTGCTCCGGGGCGCGCCCTGGCGGGATACAGGTGGACGGGACATGATCGAATGGCTCCTTTAAGCAGGAATGGGCCCCCGGGTCCCCGGACAGGGAGTACCGGAGCGGCAGGGGCGTTGATTCCCGGTTATCATAGCACAAAAGGGTGGCGGATACAAGAACATTTGGAAACTGTCAATATTTGTTTTCGATTTGTTTACAAGTTGTAATTTCTGTATGGGAATTCCGCCTGGAGATCTGCATTTCTGCGCATATATCCTGGAGTGACCGGAGACGGTGCGGTTGGGGGAGTGAGAGGCGGCCGGCAATATTCTGTCCGCAGAGGCCGCGCCCTGACCGGGGCGCGGTATCTCCCCGGCACCCCCTCCTGCCGGCGGTGTGCGCCCTTGCCTGTGTCGCTTCTCAGCGCGTCTGACAGTAGGGGAGCATCTGCATCAGAAGGTCGCGGATCTCCGATAGCAGCGCGCGCTGCTGGCGGAGGAGGCGGGCCAGATAGGCGGTCTCCTCCGCGCTCTGACAGGCGCAGGACTGGCAGGGGCAGCTCTGACAGTCCCAGACGCCGCAGCTGCTGGGGATGGGGTGGACATAGCGCCGCATGGGGACCTCCGTCCAGGAGGAGGCGGTGTCGGCGGCGTCTGCCTGGACGGCCTCGGTGACACCGTCTGTCCGGGCGGCGCTGACGGCGGAGACTTCCGCGGCGGCGGCAGCTTCGCCGGCAGTTTCCGGAACAGCGAAGACGGTGGAGACGTTGGTCGCGGTACCAGCCGCGGCGGTATTTTTGATTTTACGTGTGCAGGACATAGAAAACCCTCCATTTTTCAGCGTTCTTGGCCCATAGTATGCAAAAAAGCCGGAGGAGGTGCCGCAGGCCGCGGCGGGGGCAGAATTTTTGCCTGTCCACCCCCTTGCATATTGCCGCGGACTGTGGTAAAGTGAAAACAAAATACAGCGTCGGCAGACGCGTGGAGGGATTTGCTATGCACAACATCAGGCGTTTCTTTGCTCTCGGGGCGCTGTGCCTCACCCTGACTCTGCTGCTGGCCAGCCCCGCCCTGGCCCATGGACACCACGGGGGAGGACACCACGGCGGCTACCAGGGCGGTTCCGGGTACGCCGGGAACAGCGGTACCGGTACGGAGACCTACTACTACGGCGGACATTACAGCGAGGGCGGGCGGCAGTGGAACTGCGGCGGCCGCTGGTGCCAGACGGAGATCACGGTCTGCGCCGTGGAGGGCTGTGAGCTCGCCGGACGCCATCTCCACGACGGCACGCTCTACTGCGGCTACGCCCACGAGGGCGGGCTGTGCAACGGCGCCTGCTGCGAGCTGTGCCCGGTGGAGGGCTGCGGGTTTGCCGGACGCCATCTCCACGACGGCATGGTCTACTGCGGGGACGGGCACGCCGCAGGTTTCTGCGACGGCGGCTGTGCCGCCTGGCACCACGGATATTGAGCATGGAAGACAGGTAAATTCCCCCGGAACCACAGGTTCCGGGGGAATTTTGATGTGCGGCAGATCCTTTTGCGGGGCGGTCCGGCGCGGCGGCGGAGAGGAGCCGATCCCGCTTACTGGGGGGACAGAGGACCGTTTCCGCGGTATTTTTTCCTGGTGGCGATGCCGCCCCGGATGTGGCGCTGGGCCTTGTTCTCGTCCAGGACGGCCTTCACCTGAAGGTAGAGACCTCGATTGTACAGCGGCAGCCGCTCGCTCAAATCCTTATGTACGGTGGACTTGCTGATGCCGAACTTCTGGGCGGCCGCCCGGACGGTGGCCCGGTTCTCTATGATGTAGATGGCCAGCTCGCAGGCCCGCTCCTCGATGTTTCCCTTCAATACGACACACTCCCTATCCCGAGGTTACTGCACTATATGAGATTTCCCCGGCAAAAATAACCGCAAGAAGGGAGTTCGCCCCTGAAATCTGCCCGCAGGACGGGAAGACAGGAAAAGAGCGGGAGACCTCTCGTCTCCCGCCCTGTGTTCTGTGCTACGCCTCGCCCTGAAACTGGCGCAGGCTCTGGTTGAGGGCGGCGGTGTCCCGCCGCTCCTGCAAGCGCAGGCCGTACCACATGGCCCCCAGGCCGTACTCCAGAAAGAGGATCAGCAGCAGGCCGCCCCACACCGGCACGCCGGGAAACCAGTGCAGTCCCCAGCCGCCGGCGGCGAAGATCAGGTTGGCCAGCCCCGCCCAGAGGGCGATGCGCTTTCTCCTCCCCTCCTCCTGCCGCTCCCGGCCGGGGGGAAAGAGGGCGGTCTCCAGGCAGGCGAAGAGGAAGCAGGCCAGCAGCATCTCCGCCAGCGTCAGCGTCTCCACCGTCCAGCGGCCCAGCAGGGCCTCCACCAGCCCCTTGACAAAGACGGCGGCGGCAAAGTACAGCCCCATGCGGTACTTGGTCTCCACCCCCCAGAGGTAAAATCGGTTGAACTGTTCCATTGCGTCCTCCTTTCTCCAACGTGTTCCCAGTTCAAAGCCCCAGACGCTCCCGCAGCAGGGGCGCGTAGCGGCGGGACACCATCAGCCGCTCGCCGGTGACAAGATCCGCCCGGATGCGCCCGGCGCCGCAGCTCTCCAGGCTCTTGATGTGGTGGAGGTTCACCACTGTGGACTTCCCCGCGCGGAAGAGGCCCGCCGCACCGAAGCGGCTCTCCAGATCCCCCAGGCCCAGGGCGGTCTGGTACATGGCGCCGGCGGTGTAGACGAAGATCCTGTCCTCCACCGTCTCGGCGTAGATCAGCTGGGAGGGTGACAGCAGGTGGAGCCGCCGCTCAGCGTCCCAGACGCACAGCCGCTGCAGCTCTGCGCGCAGCAGGGACAGTACCCGCAGCATCTCGTCGTCCAACGCCGGACAGCGCAGAACCACCTCATTCTCCTCCACCGGAACGTGCTCCACTGTGATCTTCACAGTATCCCTCCTCTCCGCTGAAACCAGCATACAGATTTTTTACCGACTTGGCAAGGCCGGAACGCCCAAGCGGCCACAGGCGGGGGGCAAGATGCAAAGAGCGGGAGGCAAAAGCCTCCCGCTCGCGCTATTCATACTGGCTCAGGGCCTCCCGGCACAGGGCCAGGGCGGCCTCCCGGGCCGATTCCGGGGCCAGGATGCGCATGTCCCGCCCGAAGCCCAGCACCCAGCTGAGGAAGGTGGGGCTCAGCTCCACCGGGGCGCTGAAGACCACGCGGCCCGCCTCCCCCCGGCGGATATGGGCCTCCCGGCCGAAGCGGTCCATGATTACGTTCAGAAGCCGCTCCTCCGCCTCCACGGTCACCATGACGCTCTCCCCGTGGTACATGTCGAAGATGCCCTTCACGTACTCCGCCAGATCGAAGCCCTCGGGCAGGGGGTCCCGGGGCTCCTCTGAGATGGTCAGATCGCTGATCCGGTCCACCCGGTAGTGGACATACCCCCGATCCCGGTCATAGGCCACCAGATAGTAGAACCGGTCCACGCACAGGGCCACCGGATTCACCAGGTAGCGGCCGCCGCCGCGGCGGTAGGCCCGCTCCCCCTCCGGACCCCAGTCGAAGTAGCGGAAGGTGATCTTTTTCCCGGTGTTGACGGCCTCGTTGATGCCGTCGATGTGGTAGTAGAGCTGCTCGTTGGCGGTCTTGATCCGGTTCATCACGTAGACCTGCCGCCGGAGGGAGGCCGCCTGATGGCGGCTGGTGAGGGTCTCCAGCTTCTCGATGAGCTGGAGGCTCTTTTTCCGGGTGAGAAAGGGGGAGGCCTGGACCACGTCCACTAAGAGCTTCAGCTCCGGCAGCTCAAAGGTGCGGCTGCCCAGGTGGAGGTTGAAGGTCTTGTCCTTGGTGCGCACAATGTCCAGCCCGAAGAACTCCAGCAGCTCCAGATCGTCGTACACCGCCTTCCGCTCGGCGCTGATGCCCAGGCTCTCCAGGTGGGCGATGATGTCCTTCACCGTCACCGTGTGGTCCTCGTCGGTCTGCTCCATCAGATACCTGGCAATGTAGAGGAGCTTGAGCTTCTTATGCGCCATGGTAGGTCTCCGCGTAGGTGGCGATGAAGTCCAGGACCTCTTTGCGGCACCGCTCCCGGTCCTCCACATAGCTGAAGCCGTGGTCCGCCCCCTCCACGATCACCGTCCGCTTCTCCCCCATGGCGGCGGCGTAGTTCTCCGCGGTCATGTCCGCGGGGACGAAGTCGTCCCCGGTGCCGTGGATGAAGAGCACCGGCAGGCGGCTGTTGGCCAGAGCCTGGGCGGAGGACACGTCCTTTAAGCTGTACCCCGCCGCCACGCGGCAGGCCAAGTTCGTCAGATGGAGCACCGGGAAGGCGGGCAGGTGGTACCACCGCTTGATGCAGTGGCGCAGCTCGTCCCAGGGGGAGTTGTAGCCGCAGTCGGCGATGACCCCCGCCACGCTGGGGGGCAGGGGCAGCTCCGAGGCCATCATCACCGTGGCCGCCCCCATGGAGACGCCGTGGAGGAAGATGGGCAGGCGGCCCCCCAGCTTGGCGTGGAGGAACCAGGCCCACTGCTGGCAGTCGTACCGCTCCAGAATGCCGTAGCCGATGTACTTTCCCTGGCTGCCGGCGTGGGCGCGCTGGTCGATCAGCAGCACGCTGCACCCGTTCTCGTAGAACAGCCGGAGCACCAGGGAGAAGTCCACCAGAGGCGAGGAGCGGAACCCGTGGCAGAGGAGCATACAGGCCCGGGCGTTGGGGGCCTCCAGGTAGGTTCCCCGCAGCCGCAGGCCGTCCCGGGAGTGGAGGGAGAGCTCCTCCGTGTCCTGCTGGGTGAACCACTGGATCTCCCGGATGATCTCGTCGCTGTGCGCGTTCCACCGGCCGGTGGTAAGGTAGTGCTCCCACTGCTCCGGCGTCCGGTCCCGGCGGAGCACGGCGGTGCGCAGGCCGGCATAGGCTGCCCCCGCCGCGCCGGCGGTGAGGCCCGCGGCGGCCAGGAGCAGGGCCTTGGTTGTCTTTTGTGCCATAGATACCTCCATCTTTTCTGCGTCTTGTCCCAATTGGTATTGGCACTATTGTACCGCAAGCCGGACAGTAAAGCAAGGGGAGATTCGTCGGATTACCCCTCCCCCAGGCGGGCCAGCGTCCCCCGGGCCAGGCCGGCCAGCAGGGCGGACAGCACCGCCGCCCCGGCCAGCAAAAGCGGCACGTCCACCCGGTCCAGCAGAAGCCCGAACAGGAACTGCCCCGCCGGCTGGGCGCACATGGTCAGCGACAGGATGCAGGCGGTGACCTTCCCCAGAAGCGCCGGCGGCGTCCGCCGCTGGATGGCCGACAGCGTGACGATGGAGAACACCGTGAAGCAGATCTGCAAGAGCATGGTGGAGAGCACCAGCACCCCATAGCGCGCCAGCACCGGCAGGGGCAGGAGAAATGCCGCCCCCATGGGCGCCACAGCCAGGGCGGAGAGGAGCAGGGGCCCCGCCCCCGCCCGGAGCCGCTCCCCCCGGAGGGCGCAGAGGAGGGCCCCGCCCACCCCCGCCAGGGCCATCAGCCCCTCCGCCAGGCCGTAGAGGGCGCTGTCCATCCCCAGCCGGGTCCGCAGGAGGTAGGGCATCCCCACCGTCACCACCGGCACGGCAAAGAGGCTGAAGGCCGCCACAGAGAGGATGGTCCGAAGCACCACCGGCTGCTCCCGGGTGAGGAAGCGGGCGCTGTCCGAGAGGTCGGCGCGCACCGACGCCAGCAGCCCCGCCTCCCGGTCCCGGGGGGTGTGGGGGATGCGGATGAACAGCTCCAGCAGGGCCGAGGCGAAAAAGCAGGCGGCGCTGATGTTCAGCAGGGGCCGGGCTCCCAGGACGCCGTAGAGCAGTCCTCCCAGCACCGGGCCCACCAGCCCCGCCAGCATGGTCACCTGGTTCACCACGGCGTTGGCCCGGGTAAAATTCTCCTCCCGCTGGAGCAGGGGAATGCTGGACTGGACGGCGGGGGTGTAGCAGGCCTGGATGATCGACAGCGCCGTCAGCAGCAGCGCCGTAGCAGCCACCGCGTTCCCCGGGGCCAGCAGTCCGGCGAAGCCCCACACCAGCAGCGCCGTCAGAAAGTCCAGAACCACCATGATATTCCGCCGGTTCACCCGGTCGGCCAGCAGGCCCCCCAAGGGGGAGAGGAGGATGGTGGGGATGACGGCCAGGGCGGTGACCGTCCCAAAGACCGTGGCGGAGGCGGTGACATCCAGCACGTACAGCGACAGAGCAAAGCGGAGAATCGTGTTGCCGAAGAGGGAGATCAGCTGTCCGATGACCACCAGGGTGAAATCCCGGTGAAAGAGTTTTGTGGGCATAAAAGGCTCCTTCCAATTGACGTTTTTTTTACATACATAACGAACGAATGTATAGGAGGGAAGAAAAAGCGCCTCACATTGGCGCTCCTTCTGCATTTTTCGTATCGCTCACTCCGCTCCGCTGATCTGACAAAAGTACTCCCCCGCCAGCGCCTCCAGCTCCCCGTCCAGCAGGGGCAGTCCCAGGGCCTCCAGCATGGCGCAGATGCACCGAAACCGCCGCGCCAGCTCCGCCGGCCCGCCGGGGAAGAGGTCCGGGCTCAGGTACAGGTTGGTCATCAGGGGCATCAGCTCCGAGAGCTCCTTGGGATACTGGGTGGGGATGGACCCGTCCCGCTGTCCCTCCTCGATCAGCGTCAGCCAAAGCGGGGAGATCAGCCGGCGGTTGGTGTCGATCATGTTGGAGAGGATCCGGGGGTTTTTCAGCAGGGGCATCCCCTGGACCGTCAGCGCCCGGTACTCGCCGTTGGCGGCGTGGAGCCGGATGACCTCCCGGATCTTCTCCAGGGCGGTGAGGTCCGTTCTGTCCCGCACGGCGTCGAAGGGGTTGCTGTCGAAGAACAGCTTGTCCCCCAGGGCGTCGAAGATCTCCTCCTTGGAGCGGAAGTGGTGGTAGACCGCCCCCTTGGTCAGGCCGTCCAGGTTGTCCACAATGTCCTGTATGGTGGTCTGCTCATAGCCCTTTTCCAGAAACAGCCGTCTGGCGGCCTGGAGAATCCGCTCCACCGTCACCTCCGGGTGTTTGTTTCTTGCCACGGAAGAGGCCTCCCCTCAAAACATTCGCTTAGTATGTATAGGGACAGTATAGCACCAGAGGGGGAGGGTGTCAAGGCCGGCGCGCGAAAAGGCGGCGGGATTTCCGCCGCCTGACGCCGCCCTTTGTTCTTACGCAGCCCTCCTGCTGTCCGGACCGCCGGCAGCAGGAGGGCGGTTTTGTCTCTTCCCGCTCAGGGCAGCTCCTCCAGAGAGGCGAAGGTGTAGCCCATCTCCTCCCATTTGGTGAGCAGGTCGTCCAGGATGTCCGCATTGGTTTGGGAGGTGGAGTGGAGCAGGACGATGGCCCCGTCGTGGATCCGGGGCAGGAGCTTGTCGTAGGCCTGCTGGGCGGTGGGCTGGTTGTCCGTGTACCAGTCCACGTAGGCCAGGCTCCAGAACACGGTCTTGTAGCCCAGCGCATGGGCCTGGCGCAGGTTCTCCTCGCTGTACTTTCCCTGGGGCGGGCGGTAGAATCTGGACAGGGGCTGACCCACCGTCTCCTCATAGAGGCTTTCCAGGGTCTTCAATTCCTGCTCGAAGGCGGACTGATCGGCAATGGCGGACATGTCCGGGTGGTGGAAGGTGTGGTTGCCCACGATGTGCCCCTCCGCCGCCATCCGCCGGACGATGTCCGGGGCGCTCTCCACCATGTGGCCCACCACGAAGAAGGCGGCGGGAGCGCCGTGCTTTTGCAGCGCGTCCAGAATTTTCTCCGTGCAGCCGTTCTCATAGCCGCAGTCGAAAGTGAGGTAGATCACCTTCTTGGTGGTATCTCCCAGGTAGCAGGCGTCGAACTGCGCCAGACTCTCCACCGTGGCGTTGCCCACCGGGGATTGACCCGGGGTGGGGAAGGAGAGCCCCCAGTTGTCGGCGCTGGCGGGCACGGCCGCCGGCCCTGCCGCGGCGCGGGTGGTATCGCCGGTGCAGGCGCAGAGCGAGAGACCCAGCGCCAGCGCGCCAAGCAGCGCCGCCGCGCTCCGGCAATGGTTGTGCGTCATAGTAAACATCCCCCTGTTTTCATTAGAATGGCGGCGGTTGGAACGAGTTCTCCCAGCCGTCAGACCTGCGCAGAGGGGCGGGCGTCCCGCTGCGCGCGGCGGCGGCGTGCCGGCCCTGTTGGCCACGCCGCCGGATGACAGGGGACAATGGCTCCGCGGCAGCCGGGGAGGATGACTCGCTGCCATCCTCGGCGGCGGTCAGCCTGCCGGGGGGCCTCTGCCGCGCTGTGGCCTGCTTCTTCCGTCTCCGTGTTGCTGCATTTCAGCCCCATCGGCTGTGTTGCGCCCTGTCACTTGAAGGTATGATGTGCAGAAGACCCGCGCACATACAAGAACCGCGCAGGAATATAATTCCTGCGCGGTTTGTCTTCATGTCGATATCAGGATTTTTTTATCCGGTCCGCCATCTGCCGGAGGGTCTTTCCCTCAAAAAAGTGCTCAGTGAGCCAGTGGTATTCCTTCCACATGGGGAGTACGGGGCACGCCTCCCGCCGGGGGCAGGGGGATGCGTCGGGGGCCAGACAGGCCGCCGGGGCCAGGGAGCCCTCCATCACCCGCAGAACGTCCGCCGCGGTGATCGTGTCGGCCGGGCGGGACAGGCGGTAGCCGCCGCCCTTCCCCCGCAGACCCACCGCCAGCCCCTCCTTCACCAGGGCCTTCATGATAACCTCCAGGTACTTCTCGGAGATATCCTCCTGATCTGCCAAGTCTCTCAGGGGGATGTAGTCCCCCGGCGGAAGGGCGGCCAGCCGCACCATCACCCGCAGGGCGTAGCGGCCTTTGGTGGATATCATCATGGGAAAATCTCCTTTCCATACAGAAAAAGGAACGGCGCGGCCTGTCTGTTCCCATTATACTGAAAAAACGGCGGGAAAGCAAGCAGAAAAAGAGCCGCTGCCGCCATCTGCCTGTGCTCTGCGAACCGCCCGCGCCCTCTGCGCACGCTCTCTGACATCCCCGGCAGCAGCGGCCCCTGCCGCTGCGAAGACCATGAATTTCCTTCACCTTTCCATTAGAAGCTGTAATGGTCAAAACGTAGAAATCTGTAGCGGTTCGCTGGAAGGAGCAGGGGAATTATTTGAAATGTGGTGATTTATTTCCGCAAAACAGTCCGCTTTCTGTGGAATGATCTAAAACAGAACCCTGATACTGTGAAAAATTGTGGACAGATTGACCATTGACTTTGTTATAATGAGGATTTATCATAGACCAGACGCGAAACGTGTCAAGTTGTCCGCCCCCGATGGATTGGCGGAGGCGGGCGTCATCCCATTTGAAAAGGAGTTTTGTTTCGTATGAAGAAGTTTTTAGCCCTGCTCATGGCCGCCGCGATGGTGCTGGCCATGGTCGCCTGCGGCAACGGCGGCAACAACGCCAACAGCGGCGGCAATAACGACCAGAGCAATGCCGGCGGCGACACCAACACCGGCGACAACAACAATGCCGGCGGCACCGTGACGCTGAAGATCGGCGGCATCGGGCCCCTCACCGGCGACGCCGCCATCTACGGCAACGCCACCTACTGGGGCGCCCAGGTGGCCGTGGACGAGATCAACGCCATGCAGAGCGATATCAAGATCGAGTACAAGTTCGAGGACGACGAGCACGATGGCGAGAAGGCCATCAACGCCTACCGCAGCCTCCAGGACTGGGATGTGGACGTAATCTATGGCTGCACCACCTCCGCCCCCTGCTTGGCCGTGGCCGGCGAGACCTTCGCCGACCGGTACTTCCAGCTGACCCCCTCCGCCTCCTCCACCGACGTCACCGCCGGCCGGGACAACGTGTTCCAGATCTGCTTCACCGACCCCAACCAGGGCGTCACCGCCGCCAAGTACATCGCTGAGAACAAGATGGCCACCAAGATCGCCGTAATCTACAACAACGCTGACGCCTACTCCACCGGCATCTACGAAGCCTTTGCCGCCGAGGCCCCCAATCAGGGCTTGGAGGTGGTATCCGTGTCCACCTTTGCCGACGACAAGAACCCCGACTTCTCCGTCCAGGTCCGTGACGCCCAGTCCGCCGGCGCGGAGCTGGTGTTCCTGCCCATCTACTACACCCCCGCCTCCAACATCCTCAAGCAGGCCAAGGACATCGGCTACGCCCCCAAGTTCTTCGGCGCGGACGGCATGGACGGCATCCTGACCATGAACGGCTTTGACCTGAGCCTGGCCGAGGGCCTGATGCTGATGACCCCCTTCAACGCCTACTCCACCGATGAGCGCACGGTCACCTTCATCGACAGCTACAAGAAGCTCTCCAATGGCGTGGAGCCCAACCAGTTCGCCGCCGACGGCTATGACTGCATCTACGCCATCTACGAGGCCGCCAAGAAGGCCGGCATCGCCGACGGCGCCAGCCATGAGGACATCTGCGCCGCCATGGTGGCCGCCTTCACCGACAGCTCCTTCAGCGTGGACGGCCTCACCGGTTCCGGTATGACCTGGAGCACCAGCGGCGAGGTCTCCAAGGAGCCCGTGGCCGTGGTTATTGAGAACGGCATCTACGTCAATATGTAAAGCTCCCTCCCCGAGAAACCCATGGAGGGCCGCCGCAGGGCGGCCCTCCATCAGCCCTATCCGGGCGTCTGTGGCCTGATATGGCGGAAAAGTCCACAACGGCGGTGGTTTCCGGCCCGTTGCGGTTTTTTCTGCCGTATCAGTCTGTTTTGAGTTTTCCGGCGGTGGTCCCCAAAATCGCCGGAAATAGTGTGAGAACCAGTGTAAAACGAGAAAAAGAGGTGTGTCTATGTCCTTTCTCTCCAATGCGATCAGCGGGATCAGCTTAGGCAGCATCTACGCGATCATTGCCCTGGGCTACACCATGGTCTACGGTATCGCCAAGATGCTGAACTTCGCCCACGGCGACGTGATTATGGTGGGGGCCTACGTGTGCTTCTTTGCCGTGAGCAGCTACAACCTGCCTCCCATCGTGGGCGTGCTGCTGGCGGTGGTGCTGTGTACGGCCCTGGGCATGCTCATTGAGCGGATGGCCTACAAGCCCCTGCGGCAGGCCCCGTCCCTGGCGGTGCTGATTACCGCCATCGGCGTCAGCTACTTCCTTCAGAACGCGGCCCTCCTCTGGTGGGGCAGCGACCCCAAGAAGTTCCCCGCTTTTATCGTCGTCGGGGAGGAGAACGGCGTCAGTCTCTTTGACGGGCGGCTGCGCATCACCTATGTGGCCATTGTCACCGTGGTGGCCTGCGTGGCCATCATGGCGGGGCTCATCGCCTTCACCGGCAAGACCAAGATGGGCAAGGCCATGCGGGCCTGCTCCGAGGACAAGGGGGCGGCGCAGCTGATGGGTATCAACGTCAACGCCACCATCTCCATGACCTTCGCCATCGGCTCGGCCCTGGCCGCCATCGCCGGGGTGCTTATGTGCTCCGCCTACGACACGCTGCTGCCCACCACCGGGTCCATGCCCGGCATCAAGGCCTTTACCGCCGCGGTGTTCGGGGGCATCGGGTCCATCCCCGGGGCGTTTTTGGGCGGGCTGCTCTTAGGGGTGATCCAGATCTTCACCCAGGCCTACCTCTCCCAGGAGCTGGCCGACGCCATCGTGTTCGCGGTGCTGATCGTGGTGCTGCTGGTGAAGCCCACGGGTCTGCTGGGCAAGCAGATCCAGGAGAAAGTGTGAGGTGGCAGGGATGAAAACCGAGAAAAAACGCCGCCTGCGCCGGAATACGCGCAGATCGCTGATTAACTACGCCATCGTCATCGCCGCCTACGCCGTCGTCCAGATGCTGAACGCCGGCGGCGGCATCAAGTCCTCCCTCCAGGGCCAGCTGGTGCCCATCTGCGCCTACATCGTCATGGCGGTGTCATTGAACCTGGTGGTGGGCGTCTCCGGCGAGCTGAGTCTGGGCCACGCCGGGTTTATGAGCATCGGGGCCTTTACCGGCATCGTCACCGCCGCCGCCCTCCAGGCCGCCGTCCCCATGGGCTGGCTGCGCCTGGTGATCGCCATGGTGGTGGGGGCCGCCTTTGCCGGCCTCTTCGGGCTGCTGGTGGGCGTGCCGGTGCTGCGGCTCCGGGGGGACTATCTGGCTATCGTGACATTGGCCTTTGGCGAGATTGTCAAGAACATTATGAACATCCTCTACGTGGGGGTGGACGGGAAGGGCGTCCACATCGCCGCCATGGAGGGCAGCCGCCTGATCTTAGAGGAGGGGGGCGTGACCCTTATCAAGGGGCCCATGGGGGCTGTGGGCGTCACCAAGCTCTCCACCTTCACCGCCGGCTTTCTGCTGGTGCTGGTGACGCTGTTTGTGGTGCAGAACCTGGTGGACAGCCGGGCGGGGCGGGCCATCCTGGCCCTGCGGGACAACCGGATCGCCGCGGAGAGCGTGGGGCTGTCGGTGACCAAGTACAAGCTGATGGCCTTCGTCACCTCCGCCGCCCTGGCCGGGTCTGCCGGCGTGCTCTACGGCCTCAACTACACTGGCCTTGCCGCCAAGAAGTTTGACTTCAACACCTCCATCTTAGTGCTGGTGTTCGTGGTGCTGGGCGGCATGGGCAACATTCGGGGCTCCATCATCGCCGCGGCGCTGCTGACCATCCTGCCCGAGGCCCTGCGGGAGTTCGCGGACTACCGGATGCTGGTCTACGCCATCGTGCTGATTCTGGTGATGCTGGCCACCAACAACCCCGCCATGCAGCAGTTCTTCGCCTCGGTGATGGAGAAAATCCGGGGACTTTTCAAGGGCGGAAACAAGGAGACTGTGAAGGGAGGCGGCGCACATGAGTAACCAACAGGCCTATCCCAAGCCCAAGCTGGTGCCGGTGCCCAGCACCAACATCATCCCCGAGCGGGACG
>CANDEH010000066.1 GCA_947383645.1 uncultured Clostridia bacterium
ACAGCGTCATCGGCGGCCTGGGCGACGCGGTGGCGGACGTGCTCATGGGCAAGGTGAACTGCAAGTTCAGGAAGATCGGCGTTCAGGACCAGTTCGGCCAGTCCGGCAAGGCCAAGGACGTGCTGCGCGAGTACGGCCTCACCGCTCCCCAGATCGCGGAGGCCATCCAGGCCACCTTCTGAGGCCATGGAGGGAGATTTCCTGCCCTTCTTCGCGGACCACATGGAGGCCATCCCCCTCTACGAGGCCCTGGAGACCCGCATTTTTGCCGAAATCCCGGACGTCACCGTAAAGGGGAGCAAGACACAGCTGTCCTTCTACAACCGACATCTCTTCGCCTGCGCCTCCTTCGCCCGTGTCCGGAAGAAGAAGGACTGCCCGCCCGTCTATATAGTAGTAACCATCGGCCTGAACCGCCGGCTGGACTCCCCCCGCATCGACGTGGCCACGGAGCCCTACCCGGGCCGCTGGACCCACCACCTGCTCCTCTCTGACGTCTCGGAGATCGACGGGGAGCTGATGGACTGGATCCGGGAGGCGGCAGCCTTCGCTGCGGCGAAACGATAGCGCGCAAATTCCGGCCTGGAGGTCTGGGCGGTCAGCACAGTCCTCCGGGCTGGAATTTATTTGAATTAGGAATTAGGAGTTAGGAATTAGGAATTTCTGGAAGTTCCAGCGTGATGCCCTCTCCAGGCTGTTTGGAGGGGGGGGAAACCGGCAAAAAGGGCCGGGGTATCCGGTGTTGCACAGTGCGGTGCAATTCAGCCCTCCAAAAACGCCGTTTTTCGCTGCCTTTTTGTGTTTTGGAAGGCTTTTTTCTCCGCCTTTTTGAGAAAAATTCCTTGACATGGGGATAAATGACCACGGGAGGGATAACAGTATGGATGCTGCCGCCGCCTGGGAGGTCATCGCCGCCTGCAACCGGGGAATCTGAACAACCCAGCTTCTCCTGATCCTGTTTTTATCTTCGGGGCACATGAAAACCGGCAAAGATCAGCGGAAAAAGGACACAGCATCGCTGTACCGCAGTACGCGCCATCCGTAAGACGGCGGAGCAGTCGTTCCTGACGGGTGTCAGGGCGTCTGTGTCCTCCGCCCTGCTCGTTCTGTCTCCCCTCGCCTCCCTTTTGCCCCCTCCCATATGCCTCGACTATGGTGGCGATAATTTTCTTGTTTTACGCGCAAAAAGTGCGCCGGACGGCGAAATTTTCCCTTGGAATTGCCAATTGTACATCGGAATTGTATTTTTTCGGCTGCGCGCCCAGCCCATCCAGTGCTATTTTGCACTGCCGTTCTGCCTCCTATGCGGTGCACTGTTTTTATGCGAATCCTGGCACAACAGGTATGATACTCCTTCAAAACCAAACTTTTTGCAGGAAATCTTCCTGTTCTACCCTCTATTTTCCCTTCTTCCGGGCCGCCGGTTTCCCCAAATGGTAACCCGCATCATGCCCTGCCCCCTCGCCAGCCTGCGCACCACCGTCTGTGCCGCCCACCCTCGAAAGAATAAATTTCTGCTCATTTTGTTGACAATTTGGGGTTAACCGGCATAAAAATCCCCTCTTTTCAATGATTACGAGGAAAGCATCCTCCTTCTCTGCGGTCTCTGCGCCGCCGGAGAATTGATTGCATTTATGATAAAACCGGAAGTTAAAAGGATTAAAAAATGGAACCATTAGCAGATAAAGATCATGCATTAATCGCAGAAGCGCAAAAAATCATACGATTAAACTACGATCCGGAGCAGTATCGTCATACCGTAGGGGCCGCCATACGCTGTAAAAGCGGAAAGATATATGTTGGCGTAAACGTCTATTCTTTACATGGCGCCTGTGCAGAACAGGTGGCAATCGGAACAGCTATTACAAACGGAGAAAAAGACTTTGAAACCATCGTCGCCGTCAGAGGAAAAGATGGTGAGGAAATCATTCCCCCTTGCGGTAACTGTCGGCAGGTATTGCATGATTATACGCCAGATTGTGAAGTAATTGTTTCCGTATGCGGAAAATTGGGAAAATGCAAGGCGGAAGAGCTTCTGCCCTTTTCCTATTCTGTTGGATAGATACCGTTGACTGGCGGGGAACAACTCGCCTGCACCCTGCGGCCTCGCCAGCCCCCCATTTTCCTCACCGGCAGATCCTGCAAAGTCTTTCGGTGACGAAAGCGGACGAAGCAGACGGTCTGACGCCTGCCAGCGAAGGCCGCGCAGCCGTCGGCGGCTCCGCCGCCCTACGGATGCGGCGTGCCCCTTGCGGGTACTGCGCCTTCGGCGCAACAGGCAGCTTGCCCTCTCAGGGGCTTTCATCTGCCTATTCTGCAATCAAAACGGAGGGAATAATGGATAAATTCCGATTTTTCTGGGCTGCTATGGACCTGTGCGACTGGAGCAGGGAGGGGAATGACGACATGGTTCTGGCCCCGGTGATCGCCTACCTCTCCCGGCAGGAGGACAGCGTAATCTACCACTTCGACGACCTGATGAGTGAGCTGCTCTACTGCCTGGACACCAGAAAGCTGTGGGCCCAGTGCGAAAAGGCGGATCCTCTGGCGGGCGACGACAGCTTTCTCTACTCCCGGTGCGTGGCGCTAATCAACGGCCCGGACTACTACGACAGGGCCCGGCGGGGCCGGGCCAGAGAGATGTGGGAGATGGAATTCGAGGCCCTGCTCTATGTTCCCAGCCGCGCCTGGGCCAAAAAGCACCGCCGCGAGCCCGGAGACTACAGCCATTTCCCGCCCCTGAGCATCGAGACCGGCAGCAACCGCGAAGCCTGGCAGTAGGAAAGCCGCCCCTTCCTCCCTATGCCTCCGGCGCTGCGGGAAAATTTCAAAAACTTTTATCGTCAAGGCAATTGAAAAAGAGTCAAGACCGGCGGATAAAATGATCCACAACTGCGTTGTACCCGCAAAGGGTGCGCCCCATCCGTAGGCTGCGGAGCCGCCAACGGCCGGGCAGTCGGCCTTGACGGCCGTCAGCCCGCCAGCGTTCCCCCCCCTCGCTGCGACAAATTTTCCCCCGCCTCCTTTTTATAGTCGAGACACTTGAGAATCGGTAAAGTTCGGCGGGAAAAATGCGGCGTGGACTGCGTTGTACCCGCAGGGGGTACGCCTCATCCGTAAGGCGGCAGAGCCGCCAACGGCTGAGCAGTCGTCCTTGGCGGGCGTCAGCCCGCCTGCGTCCTCCGCCTTGCCACACCACATTTTTCCTCGTCTCCTTTTTACCGATTCTCAACTGTGTCGACTATACTCTTTCTCAACCGCATTGACTATATCCCATCCGCCGAAACCGGCGCGGGAGCAGAAAAAAACGCACGGCAGGGACACTTATCCCCTGCCGTGCGCTTTTTATGGTTAATGCACTACAGCCGAACAACTTGAAAAAGGGCAAAAAAGGTTGGAGGAAATGGTGTACAGCGGGGCGGAGGACACAGGCGGGCTGATGATCGCCAAGAACGACCGCACAGCCTTTGGCGGCTCTGCCGCCTGTGCCTGAACCGCGCAGCGGCGGGGAAATACCCTTGGGGTGCGGGCAGGCGATTGCACACGAAAGGGCCCCCTCTTGGGCAGCCCCGGCAACACAGTTGCCGGGGCTGCCAGATTTCGGCCACGGGCCGAAATCTGTCGCCTGTGCCTGAGCCGCGCAGCGGCGGGGAAATGCCCTTGGGGTACGGCGGGCTGATCTAACGCAAAAGGAACCCCTCTTGGGCTCCTTTCACACTGTCCTCCTTACCGCCATCCTGCTCTGCCGTCTTTTTGACAGACTGCGGCGTCTCTGCCGCCTCACGGATGCGGCGGGCCCCCTGCGGGTGCTGCGCAGCCGTACTCCATTTTATCCGCCAGGCTTTTCCGGTTTTCATGTGCCCCGACTCTAAAGTCAGTCACATATTCGCTTCCCGTCCGCCGCCAGCAGATCCCGGACCTTCATCAGGGTAAAGCCCAGCAGGTTCTCTCCCCGCCAGCGGGACGCGCTCTCCGCCGCCGGGTCGTCGGCAGCCAGGCCGATGCCCCAGATCCGGTCGTAGGGACTGGCCTCCGCCAGCACCCGCCGCCCTGTTTGACAGAGGAAGGCTTTCAGGCGGTCATTCTGGGAGAATTTAGCCAGATTCCCCTCCATCACAATGGGAACCCGATGGACTGCCCAGATCTCCTCGGAGAACCCCCGCACCCGCTGGCCCAGGGCCTTGCACTGTTTGGGGTGCCTGGCCGCCATAATCTCCTGAAGGATCTCCTCGTCCCCGAAGAGGCGGGCCTTTTGAGCCATCATGTACTGCTCCGCGCAGTGGTAGCGCGTCCCCTCCAGGGTGAAGGGACTGGGGTACCACTGGCTGAGGCAGGCACGGGTTACCTCCGGCCCCGGCTCCGTATGGCCCCAGAAGAGGAGGAACTTCACCCGCTTCCCCTGGGCCTGGAGGGTTGTCACATAGGCGCGGTTATAGGTCATGGTCTCCTCTCCCCTTCTCAGCTCTCGTGGCTGATGTCATAGAGCGCCAGCGCCGGATCAAAGCGGAACACCAGCAGCTCGTCGGACAGCGCCGGGTCGAGGGAAAAGTCCAGTGTACAGCCGCAGGCCCCCTCTCTGGGGGCGATGGCCACGCCCCGCAGCTCCAGCTTCCCTATGAATCGCTCCGCCGTCACGTCCTCCCGGCAGGCCGCGCCGAAGCAGGCCGTGAGACGGGCCTCATCCAGGTATGTCACCTGGTCCTCGATAAAGTATGCCATCACCGCGTTGGTCCGATACCCTCGCTGCATCTCCTCCCGGGCCCGCCGGTACAGCTCCGGCAGGTGCTCCAGAAAATTCAAAATCTCTCCCCGGCGGTCCTCCGCAGCTAAGTCCTCCCAAATGTAGAGGCGGAAGGAGACCTCCCGACCCTCCAAAACCGCGGCGACATCCTGAAAAAGGCCCTCCTCCACCGGAAATTCCAACGTCCCAAACAGGGTCGTCTCCAAGTGAACCATAATGCTCCGCCGCCTCCTCCAATTCCTAATTCCTAACTCCTAATTCCTAATTCCCGCAGCCTCTCCTGCGGCAGGTGCAGAGCGCCGTACCGCCCGGTCTCCGCGCTGGAGACGCGGAGAAACATCCCGCCCCGGCCGTCCCAGCGGTCCAGATCGATGTCGTCGTACTTCTCGTACTCCGGGTCCAGCACCTCGTGGAGATTGACCGTGGGGCACTCCGACAGGGGACAGGCAAAGTCCAGCACCAGGGTGTCGTTGGGGCAGGCCCAGAAGCACCCGGACGCCGCCAGGAGGCCGCTGACGGGGTCGTAGGAGGCCCCGGTCCAGATGAAGGTCTCCCGGAAGTCCTCCCCCTCCTCGGGAAAGCTCTCCGCGGGGACGAAGTGGAAGTCCCGGCCGGTTTCGATCTCCAGGACACTGTACCCATAGAGCTCCCGGCGGAAGATCAGGTACCGCCGGGTGTTGGCGTGGCGGATCAGGGCGGCGAACTCGCCGTCGCCGTTCAGGTTCTGCCAGCGGTAGAGGACCTGGCCGCAGCCGTCCAGCAGCTCGCTCTCGCTGGCGTGGACGCGGCAGGCCGCCTCGCCCCCGCAGTACCAGGTGCGGAGGCGGAGACCGTCTCCCAGGGGTGTGACCTGCTCCGACCGCCCGCTGCGGTGGGCGGGGGTGAAAATGGCGGCGTGGGCGGCGCGGTAGGCGGCGTAGCGGGGGGTGTAGGCGATGTTCATAGGGCCCCCCTCAGCAGAGCAGCAGCCAGAGGCCCAGGGCGACCAGCAGGGCTCCCAAAAGGCCCAGGACCCCCCGGCGGCCCCTCCGGCCCAGGGTGCTGTGGGCGGAGCGGGCGCCGGCGGGGTCGCAGAGCCAGTTCCAGTCCCTCGCCGCGCCCAGGACCAGCACCAGACCCGGGAGGATCAGGAGGGCCTCCCAGTGCTCCCGCACCAGCGCCTGTCCGCTCTCAAACAGGGCGTCTGTATTCACCGCCTGTCCTCCTCTCTCCGCGCTGCGCGGCTCACTCCGCAGCGTGCTTCCCGTTCGCCAGCCAGTTCTCACTCCGGTCGAAGTCCAGAAGGATGGGGACGCTGTGCTCCTCGGAGAAGCGCACCGCCCGCCAGGCCATGGAGTAGGCGCACTTGGCCAGGGACTCGGTGCTGTACTGCCGGTGCTCGCTGTCCGCAAAGCGCTGCCGCTCCGCCGACTCCACGGCGGCGGTGGACCGGCCCTCGCTGCCGGCCCAGGCCAGAATGGTCTCCTCATCGGCCTGCCAGCTCAGATCGTTGATCCGCTCCAGCTCCTCCTTCAGCGCCCCCACGGTGCTGACGATCACCTGCTCCCCGGTGGGGAGGGGGGCCTGGGCGGACAGGGGCTCGGCCACGGGCAGCCAGCACACCGCGCCGTTGAACAGCGACCAGCGCATCCGCTCGTCCCCGTAGGCCCGCTGGGACACGGGGTAGTCCTCAAAGGTGCCGCCGTTGTCGAAGAGGGGGGGCACCTCCTCGCCGTACATCTTGCAGGCGGCAAAGAGGAGCAGGGCGTTCATGGCGTCCCAGTCCGGCTTGTCGGTGTAGTAGGGCTTGGTATCGTCCTCCTCCCAGGCGGGCAGGGGATCGTGGCCCTCCGGGGCGATGGCACGCAGGATTTTGTCCCGCCAGCGCGCCGCCTCGGCCTGGATCTCCTCGGCGCTGATTACGTCCACCGCCTCCGGCTCCCCGTTGGGGACGATGCGCTTGAAGGTGTAGCCGTTGGCCTCCGCCCACTGCTGGGCCACGTTCTTCCAGTTCTGCGTGTAGTACCGGGTCAGGGTCCCGGCGTAGATATCCAGTCCCATCGTCGCGCCTCCTTTATATCGTTTCCGTGCTCCACTGCACCTTTATTGTCAAGAGTTCTCTCAAAATGCGATTTTCAGGGTGGTTCCCGGCAGGGATACGCCGGGGCCGCGGGTGACGGCGTGCCTGTCGCCGTCGGAGAAGCCGACGGTCTCCTCGTCCTGGAGCGTCACGCCCTCCGAGAGGACGTAGCCCGCCAGGCTCGCCAGGAAGTCCCGCACCTCCGAGGGGCTGGCGGCGGTGTCCAGAACCTCCATCTCGTCCAGGCCGAAGTTCTCCATGCCGTAGGTGTAGCCGCAGACGCCGCCCTCCCGGCGGTAGAGGCCGAACCAGATCCAGTTGAGGATGGGCAGGGATCCCTCCTGCATCATCAGGGAGAAGTCCCGGTACATCTCCGGCTGGAAGACGGTGCCGCTGGTGTAGACGCCGGAGGCGTGCTTCTGATTGCAGCAGGAGGACAGCAGCTTCACGAAGAGCTTCCCCCGCTCCAGGATGTCCGCGCTGTCGCCCAGGACGGCGGCCAGGAGGTGGCCCCTGTGGGTCTTGGCGGTCTCCACGGCCTGGGGCCACATGTAGTTGTTCTCCGCGCACACCGCCGCCTCGTCCCCGGGCACCGGGGCGGGCATCAGGCTCACCGCGCCCATCATTCCGTCCACCTGGAGGAAGACCACCGTCTCCCCCTCCTCTCCGCCCTCGTTGAAGGAGGCGTCGATGTCCCAGGTCCGCTTCAGATCGTCCACCAGGTCCTGAGGGCTCCACTCCGCCTCGCTGAGGAGGACGAAGCCGGCGAAGGATCCGGCGGTGGCCTGGCGCTCCTCGGCCTCCTTGGCCTGGTCTATCCAGAACCGGCGGACGGTCTCCACCAGGGCGGCGGCCTTCTCCAGGGCGGTGGCCTCCTCGTAGGGCTCCATCTCGCTGAAGACGTGGCCGCAGTGCTCCAGGCCGTCCTCCTCGTAGCCGCCGGCCACGCCGATCAGCCAGGGGTCTCCGGCGGTCTTCTGGTAGCGGAAGATGTAGTAGTGCAGGTCGTGGAGATCAAACTCCCCGGCGCACTCGAGCCTGGCCGGGGGCTTCCCCAGCTCCTGGGGGTGGGAGAGCCACTCGGTCATGGCCTCCCGGGCCGCGCGCATCTGAATCTCGTTCATAGAGGTCTGTCCTTTCTCTCAATTCATACAAAATTGCCGTCTATGATATCCGCAGAATCCTGCGGCAGAAGTTGTAGTCGATGTCCAGTATCCCAGCCTCGATCTCCTCGGGCCGATAGTGGGGGGAGCAGGGCAGGAAGCCCGCCGCCGCTCCGGCGCCGCCGCAGATGTTGCAGCCCCCGTCGCCGCCGCAGAGGAGGCCGTCCTCCGTCACCTCCCGCCGATAGGGGTCGTAAGCGATGGAGAGGCCGAAGCCGTTGGGCAGCTCCATGGTGTGGGCCTTCGCCTTTTTTCGCCTGCCGGTAACCCAGCCGTAGTGGTGGAGGTACATGGTGTAGTCGAAGCTGTCCCCCCAGGGGTACACCGTCCGGCAGCCGCCGCCGGAGAGATAGGCCCACTCCTCCGCTGTGGGGAGGGCATAGCCGTCCCGACGGAGCATGGCCAGGAGCTCTGCGTGGGTCATGTCGTGGTAGAGGTGGATCTGACTCCCCTCCCCCGCCCGGTTGAAGCGGGCGCAGCCCACCAGGTTCAGGCTGACAAGGTCGGAGCGGGTGAACCGCTCAAACTCCTCCACCCAGTCCGGATGGGCGGTGAAGCGGGGGTCGTCCGCCTCCACCCGCTCCCAGCCGATCTCCCGCAGGGTGCGCTCCGCCAGCAGGGGGCCCACGGTAATCTTTCGGGGCGGGAGGAGAACCTCGTGGAGGAAATCCTCCACCGTTCCCTCATAGCCGAAGGCGTCCAGATCCTGCCGGATGTCGGAGCGGGTATCCTCGTCCATACCCTGGGCGAAGCGGTCCCAGCCGATGGTGACGGTGTCGCCGGGGACGAAGGCGAACTGGGCTCCGTCCCGCTGAAAGAGGCCGGTGGTGAGACCCCAGCCCCAGTGGGCGAAGGTCTCCAGGCCCCGAAAAGCAAGTCATACCGGGCGGCGATGTCCTCCATCAGCCCCCGCTTCTTTCCCTCCTCCAGCCGGTCAAACTCCGGCCGCAGCAATCGCCGATCCATCGTACACCTCTCCTTGCTCACAGGATCTCTTGCAGCGCCGCGATGTCCTTTTCTATCAGCGGGCGCATACTGTCCCTGTACTTCGACAGGTCCAGCGCCGCCAGTTTTGCCTCGACCGCCCCGGTCAGCGCGGGCTTCCAGCGGAGAAGTGCCGGCAGCGCGGCCAGGCACTGGCGCACCGCCGTGGGCCTGTCGTCCTCCAGCATGGCCAGCAGCGTGTCCAGCGCCGCGTCCAGACGGCCCTCCGTGTCCCAGCGGGCCTGGGCGCAGGCCAGGCGGAACCCCCGGACCCGGACGAGGGAGTTTTTGTCCCGCAGCAGGCCCAAAAAATCCTCCAAAGAGGTATACAGCTCATCGGACTCCGCCGACCGCTGCTCCAGGAGCTGTAAGAGCCGGTACGCCTCGCCGCTGTTTTTGCCGCGCAGTACGGTCATCATCTCCATGGCGATTCTCCTACGCGATCTGCTCCACCCGGCACTTCTGGCAGAGGGGATAGGTGTTCAGGAAGTCCCGGACCGCCTCTGTCATGGCCTGGAAGGAGGGGCCGTAGAAGTACAGGGCCGTGTCCCGGGGGCCCTCCCACCAGCTGTAGAGCGCACCCAGGCCCTCCAGGCAGTCGCTGAGCTGCTCGATCACATAGTTGATATCGCACTGCCGGTAGACCTCCGGGGGCAGATCGGCGCCGTTGAGGTAGACGGCCATGCCCTCCAGGGTGCCCACCGGGCGCTCCTCCGGCTCCCCGGCGGCGTTCTCGCAGAGGAGGCGGGATCCCTTGGCCACGCCCATGCGCTCCACCAGCTCCGCAAGGCGCTGGATGGTCTCGGGGTCATTGCGCCGAAGATAGAGCTCGATGTCGCAGTTTCGCACCTCGCCAGAGGGAAACATCAGGGTGCCGCCGCCGTCCACCACGCCCAGGCTGAGCCGGTCCATGGCCTCCCCCAGGGCGTCCTCCAGCTCGTGGCGGTGGACGGGCTGGAAGCGGGCGTTCAGGTGCAGCGTCACGTGGAAGGCGTCCGCGCCGTCCGCGGGCTGGACGTCCTCTCCCCCGCCCTTGGGGTGGTTCTCCTCCTGCCGCCTGGCGATCCACTTGCGGCACTCGGCGGCGAAGTAGGGGGCGTCCGGATCCGCCGGGTCCAGCTCCGCCGCCCGCTCGAAGCAGGGCAGGGCCGCCTCCTCCCGGTCCAGGTAGTAGAGGGCGTAGCCCGTCCGGAAGTACCACAGGGCGTCGTTTTGCCCCTCATCCTCCACGGAGCGCAGCAGCTCCAAAGCCCGCTCCAGGTTGGCGCGGCAGGCGTCGTCGCCGGGCTTGGCCAGGTTGTTGTAGGCCCGGGCCAGGAGGCAGGTCAGGGTATAGTCCCGCTCCGGCAGGGCCTCCAGGGTGTCCGCAATCTGCTGATGCTCATTCTCGTCGTGCCACCGGTCGATTTGGGCGATCAGGGTCTGGTTGTCCATACTGGTTCTCCTTTTTGCTGCCTGTGTACCATCGGTTACAATATACAAAAATCAGGTCTTTCGCTGCATAAAGATGCTCTCCGCCCCGCCGGATACCGGACTTTGGGTTGGCGCGGGTGTCCGTCAGGGGGATGACGGCGCAGCCGTACCCCCGGAAATGGGACAGGCCGAATTCCTCAGAGCACACGGCAGACGCCGACTGTCATCCGCAGCGGCCCGCCGGGGCTGGAATTTGCGCAATTGGGTGATTCCATTAGGCAGTATAGCACAAGCTGACGCACAATTCTATATAAAATTTTTAATTTGTGGTATAAAATAGCCCGTTTTTTTCCAGTCAGCTCGGAGGGACCCTGTGCGTCCGGTTCTCTCAGGGCCGCCGCGGGGCGGAGGAAGGGGGGGGGGGACGCTCCCCTCGGCACAAAAACCGGCACAGCCCCTTAGGTAGGTGTCCGTAAAACAGTAATCTGAGAAAATTACATTCACGGCATCTGTCAGGCAGGATTGGGCGAACAAAAAGAGGGCAGAGAATGGGAATTCATCCATTCTCCGCCCTCTTTTTACATTTAGGCCGCCTGTTTACCTCTTTTTTCGCTTCCGCCTCTGCGGGGCAGGAACCTTGCCCCGCCTGCTGATATGCTTCTTCATGTGCTCGGACTTGTTCAGAATTCCTATCAAAGTCACAAATTCTTCTTTCGTCAATGAATCATAGTCAATCTCAAGCTGCGACAGGAGTGCTCTTACTATTTTTTCCTCCTTACTCCCTTCACAGTTGAGAGCCGCTTCCAGTTGACGTACTGCTTTCTCTGCCGGTGACTCCGTATCAGCGTCAGCGGTAGTGGCATCGGATTTGTGCGCCTCTCGAATATCCCGAATGATGGGCCGCAGATCCTCAAAAATCACATGAGCGAAGTAATCATCCTCATCTATCTGGACCAACTCCAACGTGCGCATATTCAAATCATTGTCATCCAGGCCCGCACGTTCCATCAATACTTTGCGCTCGGTTTTGAGAGCGGTGTTGTTATTGCGGATGTGCATGCTGGCAATCCGGTCAACATATATTTCCAGGTCAAGCATAAACCGCCGGAAGTCACCGTGGGCGGCAAGCTCACAAAGCAGCCGGTTGTTAATCCTGCCGCTTTTTAATAGCTCGATCATTTCATCACTCAAACGCAGATCATTCAAATCTGCGTTTGGGTGATTTTTCATAACTGACAAGCCCAGCAGGTAGTCCGTAGTCACACCATAGAACTCCGCCAGTCTGACAACAGCCCAGTGGCTGATGTCTTTTGTGCCTTCTGCTTCATAGCTGCCCAGCGCGGATTTTGAAATGCCGGTCTGCTTCTCAAGCTGTTCCAGCGTCAGCTTCCAATCCTTCCGCAATTCCCAAAAACGCTCGTGCATGCTCTGCTTAGCGTCATCCATATCATTCCCTCCTCTGCAATTATACCGTCTCTTTCGTCATTTTACAACAGTTTCCAGTAATATTCTGTCGAAGAAAGACGGCATTTCCAAGAGTGCGGAAATTTGTCCGTTTCGGGGCCGATTTCCTACCTCTTGGATATACGGGAAAAGGGACATAAAACCGCTATAATTTTAAGTGTCTGGTAGAGACGTGAAAATTGACAAGTGCATGACCGTCCGAATGGGATATGTCCCCCGGCGAAGTGCGCCGCGACTGCCGCAAGGCACGAGCGCACCAGAGGGGACCGCACGCCGCCGCAAATGGGGGCAGGAACGGCTTTCGGGGAGAACGGCAGAAGAATCAGCCTTGAAATCAAGGTTTGCTTTCAATCCATGTGAAAACAGCGAACAAACGAAACTTTTTGTACTGCAATCCATACGAAACAGCGACGCGCCCAACGGCAAACACAGTACGCCGCCCTGTTTGGTTTTTCACGGTTCAGCATGAAGTCACGCCAAACCGTGAAATGCAAAGTGCGTCCCTGTGGACAGGGCTTCATGGGCAGCGGCTCTGTCGGATGGACGCACATCAATCAATCGCACCCGTCTGCGCACCAAATCCGCTGTTGTGGGAATGAGATACGCTGACGGGCGAACACCAAAATATTTCAATTTGAAGGAGGATGAACATGGACACCAGAAACCAAATCAAGTCGTACATTGTCCGGGAGGGCATGACCATGGCCGACCTTGTGGAGAAGCTGGCCGAGCAGTACGGGTGGAGCGCCAGCGTCCCCAACCTGTCCGGCAAGCTGCGCCGGGATTCCCTGCGCTACCGGGAGGCCGTGGAGCTGGCTGACGCGCTGGGATATGATATTGTCTGGCAGCGCCGGAGGGAGGTACGATAACCATTCCTAATACATACGGCTATATCCGGGTGAGTACCCGCGATCAGAACGAGGACCGGCAGTTCATCGCTCTGCGGGAAATGGCTGTTCCGGAGGGGAACATCTTCATGGACAAGCAGTCCGGCAAGGACTTCAACCGGCCTCAGTATAAGAAGCTGATCCGAAAACTGAAGCCGGACGATTTGCTCTACATCAAGAGCATCGACCGACTGGGACGCAACTACGGCGAGATTTTGGAACAGTGGCGGATTCTTACTAAGGAGAAGAAAATCGACATTGTGGTGCTGGATATGCCGCTGTTGGACACCCGCAGGGGCAAGGACCTGATGGGGACCTTCCTCAGCGATATTGTCCTGCAAGTGCTGTC
>CANDEH010000067.1 GCA_947383645.1 uncultured Clostridia bacterium
CAGAAGAACAACCCCTGCCTCATCGGCGAGCCCGGCGTGGGCAAGACCGCCATCGCCGAGGGCCTGGCCCAGCGCATCGCCAAGGGGGAGGTGCCCTTCAAGCTCCGGGAGAAGGAGGTCTTCCTTTTAGACCTTACCGCCCTGGTGGCCGGCACCCAGTTCCGGGGCCAGTTTGAGAGCCGGATGAAGGGCCTCATCGAGGAGATCCGCAAGTGCGGCAACGTCATCCTGGTCATCGACGAGGTCCACAACATCGTGGGCGCCGGCGACGCCGAGGGCTCCATGAACGCCGCCAACATCCTCAAGCCCGCCCTCTCCCGGGGGGAGATCCAGGTCATCGGCGCCACCACCTTCACCGAGTACCGCAAGCACATTGAGAAGGACACCGCCCTGGAGCGCCGCTTCCAGCCGGTGACGGTGAACGAGCCCAACATGGAGGACACCCTGGAGATCCTCAAGGGCATCGCCCACTACTACGAGGAGCACCACGGCGTGAAGGTCCCCGACGGCATCCTCCGCCAGGCGGTGACCCTCAGCGAGCGGTACATCACCGACCGCTTTTTGCCCGACAAGGCCATCGACCTCATCGACGAGGCCTGCTCCGACCTGAATTTGAAGGACCCCAGTATCTCCCGGCGCATGGAGATCGAGCGGGAGCTCTCCGACTACGCCAAGGAGCGGGAGCTCATCGAGAGCCAGACCGAGGAGGAGCCCAACTTCGAGCGCCTGGCTGAGATCAAGAGCCGGGAGCTCCAGATCCAGACGGAACTGGACGAGATCAAGGCCAAGGGGGAGCCCCAGCTGACCATGGACAACCTGGCCCGGGTCATCGAGCTGTGGACCAAGATTCCCGCCAGCAAGATCCGGGAGGAGGAGTTCAAGCGCCTCAGCGAGCTGGGCGAGCGGCTGAAGAAGAAGGTGGTGGGCCAGGACGAGGCCATCGCCGCCGTCTCCGCCGCCATCCGCCGCAACCGGGTGGGCATCAGCCCCAAGCACAAGCCCGTCTCCTTCATCTTCGTGGGCAGCACCGGCGTGGGCAAGACGGAGCTGGTGAAGCAGCTGGCTGACGACCTCTTTAACTCCCCGGAGAGCCTCATCCGCCTGGATATGTCCGAGTTCATGGAGAAGCACTCCGTGTCCCGGATCATCGGCTCCCCCCCGGGCTACGTGGGCTACGACGAGGCGGGGCAGCTGACGGAGAAGATTCGCCGCAAGCCCTACAGTGTGATTCTCTTCGACGAGATCGAGAAGGCCCACCCGGACGTGCTCAATGTGCTGCTGCAAATCCTGGACGACGGGCAGATCACCGACGCCCACGGCCGGAAGGTGAACTTTGAGAACACGGTGATCGTGATGACCTCCAACGCCGGCAGCGAGCGGAAGGGCGGGAGTCTGGGGTTCAACAAGAGCGTGGACGAGCAGGACGAGGAGAAGGCCATGAAGGCCCTCCAGCAGTTCCTGCGCCCGGAGTTCATCAACCGGGTGGACGAGATCATCTGCTTCCACAAGCTCAGCGAGGAGAACTTCGGCGCCATCGCCCGGATTATGCTGGACGAGCTGCAAAACAGCCTGAAGGACAAGGGCTTCACCTTCAACTACGACGACGCCATTGTGGACTACCTGGTGAAGAAGTCCTACTCCGCCGCCTACGGCGCCCGGAACCTCCGCCGCACCATCCAGAAGGAGGTGGAGGACGAGCTGGCCAGCCGCATTATCGACAGCTACGACAACCCCATCACCCAGATCAAGGCCACCGCCGAGAATGAGAAGGTGGAGTTGTACACACTCTAAGAAGCTTTTTCTTGAAAGACTGCAACGACACTTCATTTTGCGAAGCAAAATGTTAGCGGAGTGCGTCCCTTTAGGGAAAAAGTATCCAAAAAGAACGTTCATGCGCTCTATACTGTGCCGGAAACGAATGTCTGATGCACGGTAACCCAATGCCAGTGTGAGGAGGAGATGCCATGCTGTTCCGCAGGGATATTGAGCCTCGGTGCGCCTACTGCGCCAAGGGGAACGCCCTCAATGACCGGGAGGTCATCTGCGTCAAGCGGGGGATTGTGGCAGCGGAGGACAGCTGCCGCGCCTTCCGCTACGACCCCATGAAGCGCGTCCCCCCCCGCCCGGTGAAGCTGAACACGAAGAAGCTGGATCCGGAGGACTTTAAGATTTAGGAAAACCGGGAGATGAACCATTCATCTCCCGGTTTTTCAGTCTTGCAGAGTTTGCGCCTCCGGCGCAAATCAATTGAAACCGTTTTTCCGGAAACCGCGTTTTCGGAAAAACAATCTACGCTCGCGTGCTCGGTCCGGTCCTTTTTTCGAGAATCGACCTTGGCCCGCACCTCCGACATCATGGGCCTCATACGGTAAGCCCGGACCTCTGTTTACTGCACCATCTACGCGCCCCTTCAAAAGGCCAGCTCAGAATCCAGGCACTCGGGTATGTCCCGCTGTTCAGCCATACCGAGGGTTTTGAGCCAGATCAGCACGGTGTTGTTAAAGAAATAAAGGTACGCCTTGATATCACGCAGCGATGGTCTCATTATCCTATTGCTACAGCCTCTTTCGACAGTCTGAGGGCCCGCCAATGGCGTGCCCTCAGACTGTGTATGTACGGCTTACCGCTTGATGAGCAGGACGGAGATGTCGTTGACGTTTGTCCCGGTGGCGCCGGTCTTAATAAGACCGCCGCACTTCTCCAGGGCGTGATAGGAGTCGTTGTCCGCCAGGACGGCGAAGGGGTCGATCCCCTGCTCCTTCAGCGCGGCCAAGGTGCCGCTGTCCACGTAGCCGCCGGCGGCGTCGGTGGGGCCGTCGGTGCCGTCGCTGCCCAGGGAGAACACGGCGGCGTCCTTGACGGCGGCGATCCCCGGCGCGGCGGCCAGAGCCAGCTCCTGGTTCCGGCCGCCCAGGCCCTTGCCGGTGAGGTGGACCACGGTCTCGCCGCCGGCGATAAAGGCCAGGCTCTTGTCCGTGTCCGCGTGGTACTGGGCGATATTGGCCAGGAACACGCCGGCGTCCCGGGCGGTGCAGGAGAGGCTGGCGGTGAGGACCACCGGCTCATAGCCCAGATCCCGGCAGACCTCCTCGGCGGCAATGCACAGCTGCCGGACGCTGCCGGTGATGTGGGTCTCCACGTTGTCCAGGGATTTTGGCGTCTCGGTGGCCAGAAGCTCCTTCATCTGCCCGGTGAGGGTCAGATGGTAGCGGTCCGCGACCTTCAGCGCCTCCTCGCAGGTAGAGGAGTCGGGGTAGGCGGGGCCGGAGGCGATCATGTCCAGGGGGTCGCCGATGATGTCGGAGAGGACCACGGAGAACACCTTCGCCGGGGCGCAGAGGGCCGCGAACTTGCCGCCCTTCACCGCGGAGAGGCGCTTGCGGACGGTGTTCATCTCCACGATGTCCGCGCCGCTGGCCAGGAGCTCCTTGGTGAGCCGGTCCATGTCGGCGGTGGGGATCAGGGGCTTTTCAAACAAGGCGGAGCCGCCGCCGGAGATCAGGAAGAGCACGGTGTCCGCGGCGCTGAGGCCGCTGACGGCCTGGATGGCGGCCTCGGTGGCCTTGTAGGAGTTTTCATCGGGCACCGGGTGGCCGCCCTCGAAGATCTGGATGTTGTCGCCCAGGGGACCCTTGCTGTGGTCGTACTTGGTGGCCACCACGCCGCGGTCGATGCGGCTGCCCAGGGTGTCCACGGCGGTCTTGGCCATCTGCCAGGCAGCCTTGCCGGCGGCCACCAGCACCAGCTTGCCGCTGCCGAAGTCGGCCTCGGCCAGGGCCTTGCGCACGGCGGTGTCGGGCTGGGCGGCCTTCAGGGCGCTCTGCATGATCTGGTCGGCGTCTTTGCGTAATGTCATGGTACTCCTCCTTTTTTATGGGGAGAGGGCGGACCTCTCGGATTTGGACAGTTTTCGGATTTTCACCGGTATTCCCTGCCATTATATCGGATACCATCAAAAAAAGGAAGTCCCAATTCGGCAATACGCGCAAAATTTGCCGGGGAAATCTCTATACCCGGCCGAGGGCGAGACGGAGAGGCGGCCGCCGCCCCGGGCTGCGCGTGCGCTCCATGCCGCCGGATGCCGGGACAGAAGGGCGCGGAATACGCCTGCGTATGGCGGTATTTCTGTGCCCTGCCGGCAATTTGTTCCACAGATCCGAAGGCCGTCTCAGGCCCGCCGGCATTGACTTTTTTCCGGTTTCCGGTATAATGCCATTGAGAAACCATCCTGTATACAAGGAGAATCTATGGAGAACTATTTTCACCTCCGCCTGCCGGAGGACGAGCTGCGAAACATCAGCAGCATTGGCCTCGCCCACCTGGGGGACGCGGTGTATGAGCTGCTGGTCCGCTCCTACCTCTGCGCCCGGGGGCGGGCCACCGGCAAGGGGCTCCACCGGGCCGCCGTGGAGCTGGTGCGGGCGGAGGCCCAGTCCCGGCGGGCGGAGAAAATCCTCCCCCTGCTCACGGAGGAGGAGCTGCACGTGTTCAAGCGGGGGCGCAACGCCCACGTGAACACCATCCCCCACAGCGCCAGCCGGGGCGAGTACCTGCGGGCCACCGCGCTGGAGTGCCTGCTGGGCCACCTGTACCTCACCGGTCAGACCGACCGGATCAACGAACTGTTCTGTGTCATGATGGAGGAGAGCACATGCCCTTAGACGCCATATGCCTGAAAGCCGTCCTTGCCGAGCTCCAGAGCGCGGTGGGGGCGCGGATCGAGAAAATACAGCAGCCCGCCAGGGAGCAGGTGATCCTGACCCTGCGGGGGAACCGGAAGCTGCTCCTCAGCGCCGGCGCGGCCCCCCGCCTCCACTATACCCACCTTCCCCGGGAGAATCCCGCCGCGCCGCCCATGTTCTGTATGCTGCTGCGCAAGCACCTTGGCGGCGGCTATATCGAGGCGGTGGAGCAGGCCGGGCTGGACCGGGTGGCGGTGCTCACCGTCCGGGCCATGGACGAGCTGGGGGTATCCTCCGTCCGGAAGCTGGTGCTGGAGTGCATCAGCCACCGCGCCAACCTGATCCTGCTGGACGGCGAGGGCCGCATTCTGGACGCCCTGCGCCACGTCAATGACATCGACAGAGCCTCGGACCGCCAGCCGGCTTCCTCCGGACAGGGGACGCAGCTGCGGATGGTTCTGCCGGGGATGTACTACCACCTGCCGGCCCTGCCGGAGAAGGCGGACCCGCTGACTGTCACGGCGGAGGAGCTGACAGCCATGCTCCGCGCCGGCGGCCCCGACCGCACGGTCAGCCAGTTTCTGCTGGAGCGCTTCTCCGCTCTGTCCCCTCTGGTCTGCCGGGAGCTGGCCTTTCGGAGCTTCGGCAGCGCGGAACCTGCGGTTGGAGATCTGTCCGGACCGGGACGGGAGGTCCTTGTCCGGGTCTTTCTCCAGTGGCAAAACAGCGTGCAGGAGGGCCGCTTTACCCCCTCCCTGGTCCGCCGGGGGGACAGGACGGCGGATTTCTCCTATCTGCCCATCGCGCAGTACGGTCCATCGGAGGGGGAGACGGTCTGTCCCTCCTTTTCCGCCATGCTGGACGCCTTCTATGAGGAGCGGGAGCGGCAGGACCGGGTGCGGCAGAAGGGACAGGATCTGCTGAAAACCGCCTCCACCGCCCGGGACCGTGTGGCCAGAAAGCTGTCGGCCCAGGAGGCGGACCTGGAGAAGACCCGGGATCGGGAGCGGCTGCGGCTGTTTGGGGAGCTGATTACCGCCAACCTCTACCGCATGGAGAAGGGGGCCTCCCGCCTGGAGGCGGAGAACTACTACGAGGAGGGGTGTCCGCCGCTGACTGTCCCGCTGGACCCTCTCCTGACGCCGCAGCAGAACGCCGCGCGGTACTTCAAGCTGTACGGCAAGGCCAGGACGGCGGAGCGGGTGCTCGCCGAGCAGATTGAAAAGGGCCGGCTGGAGCTCCAATACCTGAACAGCGTTCTGGACGAGCTGAGCCGGGCGGAGCTGGAGCAGGATTTTAACGATATCCGCGCCGAGCTCCGCGCCGGCGGCTATCTGCGGAGCCGGAGCACCGGGAAGAAGGAGGTCCGGCGCCCGGCGGCGCGGCCCCGGGAGTTTCGATCCTCCGCCGGCCTGCGGATCCTGGTGGGCCGGAGCAACACGCAGAACGACCTGCTGGTCAGGAATTCGGACAGGCGGGATATCTGGTTTCACACCCAGAAGATCCACGGATCCCACGTGATCCTCTGTACCGGGGGCGCGCAGCCGGACGAGGCGAGCGTGGAGCAGGCCGCCGTGCTGGCCGCCACCTTCTCCCAGGGCCGGGAGGGCGGCACGGTGGCGGTGGACTACACCCAGGTGCGGAACGTGAAAAAGCCCGCCGGAGCCCGGCCCGGGATGGTGGTCTACGCCCCCTTCCAGACCGTCTACGTCCGTCCGGACGGGGAGCTGGCGAAAAAACTGGCTCTCAGATAGGGCGGGAAGGGGACCGTTTTTGCCGGCTGCTGCCTCGGGAATTTTTGGCGCGCGCCGGTACGCCTGCAAATTTTTGCCTGGCGTCCGGCCAGGACTTGCACAGAAATCCACACATCCGGCTTGTGAGAGCAGGTCCTGACATTCCGCTCTTGCATTTCCTCCGTTCTCTGATATAATGATTCTGTTTCTGTCCCCGCCGTTTTCCTGAAAAGCGAATATCCGGGACAGGGAAGAAGGAGAAATCACACCATGGAGAGAGAGAAATTTTCCTCCCGCCTGGGCTTCATCCTGATCTCCGCGGGATGTGCCATCGGGCTGGGCAATGTCTGGCGCTTCCCCTACATCGTGGGCAAGTACGGCGGAGCCGCCTTTGTGCTGGTCTATCTGCTGTTTCTGGCCGTCATGGGTCTTCCCATCATGGTGATGGAGTTCGCCGTGGGCCGGGCCAGTCAGAAGTCCGCCGCCCTCAGCTTCAACGTGCTGGAGCCCAGGGGCGCCAGGTGGCACTGGTACCGCTACGGCGCCATGGCCGGCAACTACCTGCTGATGATGTTCTACACCACCGTGGGCGGCTGGATGCTGATCTACACCTTCAAGATGTTCCTGGGCGAGTTCCAGGGCCTGGACGCCGCCGGCGTCAACAACGTCTTCGGCGAGATGCTGGGCCAGCCGGTGACCCTCACCGCCTGGATGCTGGTGGTGACGCTGCTGGGCTTCGGGATCTGCTCTCTGGGGCTCCAGAAGGGCGTGGAGCGGATCACCAAGTGGATGATGACCTGCCTATTGCTGCTGATGCTGGCGCTGACGGTGCGCAGCGTCACCCTGGAGGGCGCGGCGGAGGGCCTCCGGTTCTACCTGGTGCCCGACTTCCACAACCTGGTCTACGATGCCGAGGGGAACGTGATCCTGGGCGCCGCCATCTACGACGCCATGAGTCAGGCCTTCTTCACCCTGAGTCTGGGCATCGGGGCCCTGGCCATCTTCGGCAGCTACATCGACCGGGACCGCTCCCTCACCGGGGAGGCCCTCAGCGTCAGCCTGCTGGACACCTTTGTGGCGCTGATGGCGGGCTTCATCATCTTCCCCGCCTGCTTCGCCTTCGGCGTGAACCCCGGGGAGGGGGTGGGCCTGGTGTTTCTGACCCTGCCCAATGTCTTCAACCAGATGCCTCTGGGCAGCCTCTGGGGCGGGCTGTTCTTCCTGTTCATGTCCTTCGCGGCGCTGTCCACGATCATCGCCGTGTTTGAGAACATCATCGCCTTCGCCATGGACCTGGGCTGGACGCGGAAGAAGGCCATCGTGGTCAACGGCCTGGCCCTCATCGTGCTGTCCATGCCCTGCATCCTGGGCTTCAACCTCTGGAGCGGCTTCGTGACCCCCGTGGGGGACATCCAGGGTCTGGAGGACTTCATCGTCTCCAACAACCTGCTGCCCCTGGGCTCCCTGGTCTACCTGCTCTTCTGCGTGTCCCGGAGCGGCTGGGGCTGGGACGCCTTTCTGGAGGAGGCCGACGCGGGCCAGGGGCTGGGCTTCCCCCGGTGGTCCCGCTTCTATGTCACCTGGGTGCTGCCGGTAATCGTGCTGGTGATCTTCGCCGTGGGCTACCGGCAGAAGCTGGGGATCAATCTGCTGCCGGTGGTGGCGGTGCTCATCGCCGCGGCCTACGGCCGGGGAATCTACCGCCGGTTCAGGGGAGACCGGGCGCGTTAAGGGAAAAATCTGTTGCGCAGCGGCGGAACCCATGTTATACTCAGATGTGTTGTGGAGACACAGGTGCACATCACTGCAAAAGAGGTTAGAGTATGTCAGCAAACACCAGACGATACAAGAGGAGAAGACGGAACCGGACGCCCCTTTTCCTGCTGCTTCTCCTGCTGGTCACGGGGATGGTGCTCCTCCTGATTAGCTGCGGCGGCAAGGATGGGGAGAACCCGGGCGACAGCAATGACCCGATCCAGGGCGGCGCCGCAGACCCCGGCGAGGGCGGGGAGCCCGATCCGCCGGAGCCGGTGGAGCCGGAGCCGGACCCCTACGAGGGCTACGCCATCCGCACCATGACCGAGCGGGACATGGGGATTGGCGAACAGATCCTTGTGAGCAACGCCGTGCCCTACACCTTCCCCGCGGAGGCGGCGGAGGAGTTGGTGGTGGTGATCCACGAGAAGAACAACAGCTACATGTCCAAGGACTACGAGACCTCCCTGCTGCCCGTCACCGTGTCCCACCTCAACGACATGATGAAGGACTACACGGACCAGGGGGGCGCGGTGAACATCATGGTGGTCTCCGGCCACCGGACCTACGACTTCCAGCAGAAGGTCTTTGACAGCAGCGCCGCTCGGAACGGCCTGGAGCACGCCCAGCGGTTTGTGGCCCAGCCCGGCGGCAGCGAGCACCACACCGGCTACGCCCTGGACCTGTGGAACACCACCGTAGGCGACTACTTCGAGGGCGTGGGCGAGTGCAAGTGGATCACGGACAACTGCCACAAGTACGGCTTTATCCTCCGCTACAGCGAGGAGAAGGAGGCGTTCACCAAGATCGGCCCGGAGGGCTGGCACTTCCGCTACGTCGGCGTGCCCCACTCCTACCTGGTGGTAGAGAACGGCTTCTGCTACGAGGAGTATATCGACTACCTGAAGGGTTTCTCCTTCCTGGACGACCACCTCTTCACCACCGTGGACGGCGTGGAGTACGAGATCTACTACGTGGAGGGCCTGGAGGTCCCCGTCCCGGAGGAGGGGACGTACACCATCTCCGGCAACAACCTGGACGGCTTCATCGTGACAGTGACCAGAGCGCCCGTCAGCGAGCCCCCCCAGGTCCCGGCGGCGTGAGACAGAGAAACAAAAACAGGAACAACCTCTGGAACAGGAGTGCCAGAGGTTGTTTTTATAGTCTACACACTTGAGAATCGGTAAAAAGGAGCGAGGGAGAATTTGTCACAGCAAGGCGGAGAACGCAGTCGTCCTTGAGGGCGTCGGCCTGTCTGTCTCCTCCTTGCTGTGTCCCATTTCCTCCCGCCTCCTCTCTGCCGCTTCTCAGGTGCATCGACTATACATATCTCCACATGAACCATCGTTTATCATTTATTGTTGGAACAAACGAAAATGGAAAAACATAAGAGGTCAGTTTCTCACCTGCCCTGTGGAGAACGGGAGGACAGAAGACGACATAGAGACAGCCGCCCTGCGGCTCTTTCACCGCAGAACGAATCTACGCACAGGCGGAGAAGGCGGCGCAGCGGGAGAGCCAGGCAGAAACTTCTTGACTTGCGGGGAAAAGTGGACTATCCTTATAGTCGCATAGCTTGAGGACCAACAAAGCCCGGCGAAGGAAAGGGCGCACAGCTTTGCTGTACCCGCAAGGGGTACGCCCCATCCGCAAGGCGGCGGAGCCGCCAACGGCTGGGCAGTGTCCTTGACGGCCCGTCAGCCCGCCTGCGTCCTTCGCCTTGCTGTACACCAGTTTCTCCCGCCTCCCTTTTGCTGTTTCTCAGGTTATTCGACTATACCAGGCAGAGGAGGATGCCGAAGCGGTGTTTTTCTCTGCCCGTCCCTTTTTACCCACATTCATACCGCTGCGGAGGTGCGCACATGAAGCCTGTCATCGGAGTAATGCCCCTGTGGGACGACAGCCGGGAGAGCGTCTGGATGCTGCCGGGCTACCTGGACGGCATCCGGGAGGCCGGCGGGCTGCCCATCGTGTTTCCCTTTACCGGCGACGCCGGGGAGATCGCGCAGCTGACGGACCTCTGCGGCGGCTTTCTCCTCACCGGGGGCCACGATGTGTCCCCGGCGCTGTACGGCGAGGAGCCGCTGAAGGAGCTGGTGTCCTGCTGCGAGAAGCGGGACGCCCTGGAGACCGCCGTCCTGCGCCGTGCTCTGGAGCGTGACAAGCCGGTCCTGGGCATCTGCCGGGGGATTCAGCTGATTAACGCCGCCCTTGGCGGCACCCTCTACCAGGACCTGCCCCGGCAGCACCCCTCCCGCACGGAGCACCGCCAGCAGCCCCCCTACCACATTCCGGCCCACCAGGTGACAATTCTGCCCGACACGCCGCTGTACAAGCTGCTGGGCGGGGAGACCCTGGCTGTGAACAGCTACCACCACCAGGCCATCCGGGACCTGGCGGAGAGCCTCAGGCCCATGGCCGCCGCGCCGGACGGCCTGGTGGAGGCGGTGTGGAAGCCGGACTGCCGTTTTCTGTGGGCGTTGCAGTGGCATCCGGAGTTTGCCTTCCGAACCGACGCCGCCAGCAGAGCGATTTTCGCCCGCTTCGTCCAGGCGGCGCGCTGACAGCGGGCCTCTGCCGGCGCTTGCGCATATCGGCACCTTTTGTTATATTGTATCTGTCCGCTGTGCGTCCGTGGGCGCGGAGGGAGGAGATGTCCATGTCCGGCTCGGGCCTCATGTTTTTTCTGATTCTCTGGATCGCCATCATCCTGATTGCGGTCGCCATCCCCATTGTCATCGGCGCTCTCGTCTACCGGGACGCCAGACGGCAGGAGATAGCCGGGCCTCTGGCCTGGGCGCTGGCGGCGGCCCTGGCGCCCTCGTTTATCGGTCTTGTGATCTATCTGGTCGTCCGCAGCAGCGGCGGAAAGGAGACGTAGTATGGACTTCACGCACATTTTCGATATCCTGATCGGCATTTACGGCCTGAAATTTCTCCTGCAATGGTACCAGTCCAGATTCCAGGGGAAGCCGCTGGACCCGCAGTGCCTGCTGACCACGGACCTGCGGCAGGACACCTGTACGGACGTCCAGGGGCTTACCGCCTTCCTGCTGCCCCGGCTGCTGTGCTTCGGAGCGGGACTGGTACTCTACGCCGTCATCTCCTTCTCCGGTCTCCTGGCGCCCCTGGGCCTTCTTGTCTACGTCCTCTTCTTCGGCGGCTTTGTGGCCCTCTTCCTCGTTACCAACAGACAGGCCAGACGGCGGTTCTGGCCGTGAGACAAGACGCCCCGGAGTCCCTCCGGGGCGTTTTCGGGTTGACATTCCTCCCGTTTCCCGCCATAATACAAGCAGGAAAACCAACACAAACAAGAAAAGGAGAACAGATGCTATGTTAACCCCCATTGTGCCCTTTGGTACTGCCCGGGACGGCCGGCCGGTGGAGAAGGTCCTTCTGCGGCGGGGCCGTCTGGAGGCGGAGGTGATGACCCTGGGAGCCACGGTGCTGTCGCTGCGGGTACCGGACTCCTCCGGCAGGCCGGTGGACGTGGTGCTGGGCTGGAACTGCCCCGCCGCCTACGAGGAGAACGGCGGCTACCTGGGCATGCTGGTGGGCCGCTACGCCAACCGGATTGCCGGGGCCCGCTGCGTGATTGACGGCGCGGAATTTGCGCTGACCCCCAACGAGGGAACCAAGCAGCTCCACGGCGGCCCCGCGGGCTTCAGCTTCCAGATATTCCGGCCGGAGATCATTGACGAGGGCGCTGTGATCTTCCATTACACCGCCCCCGACGGGGAGAACGGCTTCCCCGGCGCCCTGCGCCTCGATGCCACATATACCCTGACAGAGGAGGGCCTCAGCATCCGCTACCGGGCGGAGACGGACAGGCCCACCCTCTGCAATCTGACCAACCACAGCTATTTCAACCTCAACGGCGGCGGCACCGCGCTGGGACACCTGCTCTGGGCGGACGCCGACAGCTATACCCCCGTGGATGCCGACAGCATCCCCACAGCCCTCTCCGCCCCGGCGGCGGGGACCCCCTTCGACTTCACTGCGGAGAAGCCCATCGGCCGGGACATCGGCTCAGACTGTGAGCAGATCCGCCTCACCGGCGGGTACGACCACAATCTGGTCCTCCGCCTCCGGCCGGGCCTGCGTCTGGCCGCCCGCCTCACCGGGGAGAAATCCGGCATCGTGATGGAGACCTGGACCGACCAGCCCGGCGTCCAGCTCTACACGGCCAACTTCCTCAGCGATGACCCCCGCACCAGAACCGGCGTCCCCTACGCCAAGCGGGACGGGGTATGTCTGGAGACCCAGCTGCCCCCGGACAGTCCCAACCACCCCGAGTGGGGCGACTGCATCCTCCGCCCCGGCCAGATCTACGAGCGCACCACCGAGTACCGCTTCCGCTGAAAACATGTGAAGAACCTCCCCCTGCGGCCCCTGAAAACAGGGGCCGCAGGCCCCATATCCCCATATGTGTCTGATTTTTGTGAAACTGGTATACCAAACCCGGAATCCAACACAGAAAACCGAGAAAAATTTGGTCGAATTACTCCTTTACAAAAGATGACATTTTAGTATATCATAATACACAGCACGCCCCCACGCCCTCCGGGCGTGCCCGCGCCAAAGGCGCCGGGCGCGTTTCGCCCTCGGCAGAGTTTCGCCGCCGCAGCGGCGAAATAAATTGAAATCATTTTTTCCGGAAACCGCGTTTTCGGAAAAAATCCCTTGCGCGAAGCGAGCGTCGCAGGACTTTGCCCCGTGGGGCAAAGTCCGAGGCGCAGAGCGCAGCGAACCCCTTCGCCGGAAAGCCCAGCGAAGCGGGTTTCCGGCGACCGCGAAGCGAGCGTCGCAGGACTTTGCCCCGTGGGGCAAAGTCCGAGG
>CANDEH010000068.1 GCA_947383645.1 uncultured Clostridia bacterium
ACCTCGCCCCGGGGGGCGAAACTCCCCGTCCCCCGTCCCCGCCGCGGGACGCGGCGGCATAACAGCGGAAGCAGTCCCATGATGGCAGTCACTCCGCCGACCCGGCGGCCTCCCCCGTGGAGGGCTCCGGCTCCGCCGGCGGGGTCCAGGGGATCTTGGTACCCACGCAGCGGTGGATGGGCAGGCCCTGGCCGTGAAACTTGGCCTCGTAGTCGGTCATGACCCCCCGGACGCCCTGGGCGTGGAGGTCGTGGGTGACCTCGCTGAGGGCAAAGCCCACGGCGGGGAACTCCTCCAGGGAGAAGGCAAAGAGGGGGGCGTTGTCCGTCTTGAAGTGGATCTCCCCGCCCTCCCTGAGGACCTTGCGGTAGGTCTGGAGGAAGCCCCGGTGGGTCAGGCGGCGCTTGGCGTGGCGCTTGGAGGGCCAGGGGTCGCAGAAGTTGACGAAGATCCGGTCCGCCTCGTCGGGGGCGAAGAGCTCCGGTAGAGCGGCGGCGTCCCCTACCACGAAGAACACGTTGGTGAGGCCCTCCGCCACCGCCCGCTCCATGGCCACCACCTGGGCGTCGGCCACCCGCTCGATGGCGATGAGGAGCACGTCCGGGTTTTCCGCGGCGGTCTCGGCGGTGAAGCGGCCCTTGCCGCAGCCCAGCTCGATCCACACCTCCCGGGCCTGGGGCATCAAATCCCGCCAGTGTCCCCGCATGGAAAAGCCGTCCTTCACGTGGACGGCCTCACAGCGCCCCATCCGGGGCACAAGATTTTTCTTTTTCCGCATCCGCATGGGAAAACCTCCCGGAATAAATTGATATTATATCTACTTTATCATATGGAAAGGTAAAAGTAAACCACTTTTTCCGCTAAAATGCGGCTGCGGGGAAAGGTTGTAGGATGCGGCATATTTTACAAAGAAGCGCGGAAAAATCTATGTGTTTTTATCTATTGTTTTTAACTTTTGGAAGTGATACAATACAAGCTGTCGTGTCAGGCACGGCAATCCCTAATCGGAACGGAACTTGGAGGAGACGATCATGTTAACAGCTATCGTAGGCATCAACTGGGGCGACGAGGGCAAGGGCCGCATGGTGGACCTGCTCAGCCGCGAGTACGACGTGGTGGTGCGCTATCAGGGGGGCAACAACGCCGGCCACACGGTGGTCAACGAGCGGGGGAAGTTCATCCTCAACCTGCTGCCCTCCGGCATTCTCCGGGATGAGACCGTCAACGTGATGGGCCCGGGCATGGTCATCGACCTGGAGCACCTGTGCGGTGAGGTCCAGCGCCTCCGGGACGGCGGCATCACCGTGACGCCGGAGCACCTGAAAATCAGCGACCGGGCCACCATCTGCATGCCCTACCACAAGCTCCTGGACTGCCTGGAGGAGGACCGGCTGGCGGGGAAGAAGTTCGGCTCCACCCGCCGGGGCATCGCGCCGGTGTACGCCGACAAGTATATGAAGAAAACCCTGCGCATGGGCGACCTGCTGGAGCTGGACAGCCTGGAGGAGCGGGTGGCCGGCATCGTGGAGTGGAAGAACCTCACCGTGGAGAAGGGCTACGGCGCCAAGGCCATCGACGTCAAAGAGATGATGGGCTGGCTCCGGGAGTTCGGCCTCTGCTGGAAGGACTATATCTGCGACACCACCGCCTTTTTGAGTGAGGCGGCGGACGCGGGCAAGAGCGTCCTCTTTGAGGCCCAGCTGGGGGCCCTGCGGGACATCGACTACGGCATCTACCCCTACACCTCCAGCTCCTCCAACATCGCCGCCTACGCCCCCATCGGCAGCGGCATCCCCGCCAAGCGCCTGGACAGCGTGGTGGGCATCATGAAGGCCTACTCCAGCTGCGTGGGCGAGGGCCCCTTCACCTGCGAGTATTTTGGCGAGGAGGCGGAGAAGCTCCGGGAGGCCGGCGGCGAGTACGGCGCGGCCACGGGCCGTCCCCGGCGGGTGGGCCCCTTCGACGTGGTGGCCAGCCGGTACGGCGTGGCCGTACAGGGGGCCACGGAGATCGCGCTGACCAAGATCGACGTGCTGGGGTATCTGGACAAGGTGCCCGTGGTGACGGCCTACGAGATCGACGGCGAGCGCACCACCCGGTTCCCCACCGGGGAGCGCCTGAACCGGGCCAAGCCGGTGATCGAGTATTTGGAGGGCTTCGGCGATCTGAGCAAGTGCCGGAAGCGCGAGGACCTGCCCCAGGCGGCCCTGGACTACGTGGCCTACTTGGAGAAGGCTGTGGGCTGCCCCATCCGCTACGTGTCCGTGGGCGCGGAGCGGGACGCCTATGTGAAGATGTATTGAGAATAGAACGCGTGAGCCGCCCGCTGAGAAGCGGGCGGCTCTTTTGAGGGGGATACTGTGTCGGAACAGGTTTTTATGGGCATCTTTGCCGCGGCTTTTCTCGTTGTCGGTCCCACCCTGCTCTCGGCGGGGCTATGGAAGCTGTGCAGGCACCTGCATAAGCGCCTCCGGTGCACCGTCAGGGCGGAGGGGGAGATCGTGGCGTTCGTCCCCGGCAGGTGGAAGAAGCCGGTGGAGCGTGGGGTGAGACACATCTACTACACCCGCTGGTACCCCGTGTACGAGTACGAGGCCGAGGGCCGGCTCCTCCGCCAGCAGAGCAAGGTCCCTCTGCTGTCCCTACAGGAGCCGGAGAAGGGGCCGGCGTCCCTGCGGTACGACCCCCGCCGCCCGGAGCGGTTCTACATCCCCGGCGAGTTCACCAAGATGGACTGGATCGTCACGGCGATGCTGCTCTACGTGGGCGGCGGGTTTACGGCGTTTCTGGTCTACGGGGTGATGGGCTATCTGGCGGCGGCGTAGCTCTCACCGGGCTACGGGTTCCCCCACCCGCTCCGTGCCGGCGCAGAGGATCAGCGCCCCGGCCAGGGAGACGGCGGAGACGGCGGCCAGGACGGCGGCGGCCCCCACCAGGTCCAGCAGCCACCCCCCGGCCAGGGAACCGGCCACACTGCCCAGGGTGAAGGTCATGGTGGCGTAGGCCTGCCCCTTCACCGCGTCGGCGCGGTCCATCAGGGCGTTGATGTAGTACACCAGGGCCACGGAGATCAGCCCCCAGCCCAGCATTTGCAGCAGCTGCACCAGATAGAACAGCTCCACCGAGGGCGTCAGCCAGGAGAGCACCGCCTTCAGCGTGAAGAAGAGGCCGGAGAGCTTCACCCAGAAGCTGCAGGGCCGCCGGCGGACCATGGCGGCGAAGAGGAACATGGTGGGCAGCTCCGCGCAGGCGGCGATGGCGTTGGCGATCCCCATCTCCACGCTGCCCCCGCCCTTGCTCTGGATGATCTGGAAGGTGAAGTTGCCCAGGATCATGTGCCCGGTGTAGAGCAGGGTGGTGGCGATGAGCAGGACGCCGAACCGGGGGTAGCGCCGGAAGAACGCCGCCGGGGAGAGGGCGGCGGGGCGCTGGTCCGCCGGCGCCGCCTCCCTTTTGCGCAGGGGGAAGGCGGCCAGGGAGAGGAGGAGCAGGGCGAAGCTGAGCAAAATCAGCAGGGGGACGGTGATAGTCCCCACTGCCCGGGTGAGAATCCCTAAAATACAGGAGACGGCGGCGTAGGCCACGCTGCCCACCCCCCGGGCCGCCCCCCAGTTCAAAGATTGACCCCGGTTCACCGCCTCGGTCCCCAGGGCGTTCACCAGGGGCAGGGCCAGCTGGAGCAGCAGGAGGCAGCCGCCGTAGAGAACCCCCACGGCGACAGGCGCGCCGCCAAGGAGAGAGAGGGCGGTGACGGCGGCGGCCAGCAGGAGAATTCCCCCGCCCAGAAGGGCCGTCAGCCCCTTGAGGCCCCAGCGCCCGCCCCGGTCCGCCACCGCGGCCACCGCCGGCTGGAGCAGGGCGGAGACGGTGCCCGAGGCGGCGATGACGATCCCCACGCCGGTGTTGGTAAAGCCGGCGGAGAGGAGAAAGACGCTGGCAAAGCCCATGACGGTGGCAAACCCCATCCAGAAGAAGCAGTGGACCAGGGCGTAGCGGAGCGTAAGATGTGTGGTCTCCCGATTCATAGTGCGAAACCTCCCATAAAAAGCGCCCTCAGGGCGTGCGGTAAGCTGTAGAGCATTATAGCAACCAAAGGCGCGGGAGGCAACAGGTTTTTTTACAAACAGGAGCAAGCGCAGAGGACAGAAGCGGGGCGGGGCCGCGCGGAGCAGACGATAGCCTCCTATGGCTGCATTGCCATATCCTCCCCCACCGTAAACCCGCTGAGCAGAGGCCAGACCCACTTCTCCGCGTACTCCTCCATCTTACTCCAGGAGAGACTGCCGCTGGAGGACTGGATCACCACCGCGCAGCGGCGCGCCGGCAGGAGGACCAGCAGGAAGTGGTTCTTGTAGTTGTTCACCGATACCCCCCATCCCTCGGCCACCAGGAAGTCCGTTCCCGGCACCCGCTCCGCGGAGGAGACGTACGCCTCCAAAAACGGGCCAATGGAGGTCTTGGGCTTCTCGACGAAGTCCGAGAGCAGGTGCGAGCGGTACTCCGAGAGAAACTCGCCGTACCAGTCCTCCGCCTCTGAGCCGCCGATGTACTCCGCCAGGCGAAAGCAGGTGGAGACCCCCTTATGGGCTCTGTACCACTGGGTCTCCCCGTCCGCCGAGGACTTCTGCCACCCCCGGGGCAGGGTGACGGAGACGTTGTAGCACACGATCTCCTCCAGCTGGGGAGCGGTGTCGGCGGGGGTGTCGGTGACGGTGGGCTTGCGTATGAGGTCGGCGCAAAGCCACAGTACCACCAGCAGGGCGATAAAGGCCAGGGTAACCCGGCGCTCGTGCTTTGCCGCCTTGTCTTTCGTGTGGAGGAACGCCGGCAGAGCGAAGGAACCGCCTAAGGCGAAGAGCAGCGCCGCCAGCATGGTCAAAAGGTGGGTGAGGAAGGTCACAATGAGCTGTTCATCGGCCCACTGGAAGTCTAAAAACACCTCGTCCTCCCCCCGCTGGATCTGGTAGGCGATCAGATGATCGCCGGTGCGGGCGTAGTAGAAGGTGATCTCCTCCGGCCCCGCCCAGCTGAGGAAGGCGTCCTGGTCGAAGCGGAAGTTGTGGGGGACGTGGAGGCTGCCGCTGTAGCCCTCCAGATAGATGTAGTACCGCTTGACGATCTGGATACTGCGCCCGGACATCTGGTGGGACTCGTACTCCCGCACGGACGCCACCGGGGCGGTGATGGATTGCAGGTCCTCCCAGGACGCCGGGACCTCCTTTGCGGCTCGGACCAGCGCTTGGCCAAAGATCAGGACAGACAGCGCCAGGACCGGCAGCAGGAGGAGCATCTGCTTCCAGGTAGGGGTAAGGGTCTCCCTGCGCCAGCGGAGGAAGCCGCGCAGGCGCTTGACGAGGAACCGAAGCCCGGCCAGGGCGAAGGCGCCCCAGAGAAGGGCGATGAAGGTCATGCGGAGCATGGAAACACCCCCCTTTTTTGAGATAGGAGTTAGGAGATAGGAGATAGGAGTTGAGGAGTCGCCTTCGGCGACGAATTTGCATTTTTGAAGTGGAAACACAGAGGTATACCTTTTTGGGGAGAGTGCAAGGGTTCTTCCCCTGTCGGCACATTTCAAATCGTCCGGCGTGGCCGGACACAATAACTCCTATCTTCTATCTCCTATCTTACCACACCGGGGTTATGATTGCCAGTAAAAACCACAGCGCCGCAGGCATAACCTGCGGCGCTGGACGCTATTTGACGCTGCTGAGGACCGACCAGTCGATGGTGTCCGCGAAGATTTCCAGGGAGTCGGTGCTGATGGAGGTGCCGCTGAGGCTGCGGTTGGGGTCGGAGCCCGCTAAGATGTTGAAGGTGACAAAGCAGTCCCCCAGGTCCGCCATCACCAGGGATACGTTGGGGCCCAGGGCCAAGAGCACCTCCGGACCCAAATTCCAGGTCCCGTCCTCGCTGAGACTGGTATGGATCTGATAGGTCCACTCGGTGAAGTCATCGGCGTCACCGATGCAGAGCATGATGTCGGTGAAGGTGCCCTTGACACAGCGGGTGCACTGGTATATGTAGGTGCCCTCCTCCATGTACACCTCCCCGTCGTAGTGGAAGGTGCCGTCCTCGTAGATGTAGGGGGTGGAGGGGTTATGCATTCCGGAGAGGAACCCCCGGGCCATGCCGTCGCCGGCCAGCTCCTGGCAGAGGTCGTGGTAGCTGTCCAGGATGCGGAGGTCGGTGTGCTTTTTCAGGTTGTATTTGGCCAGGATCTCCTCCAGCTTGTCGGCCATCTCCTGGGTGTAGACCTGGTAGTTGCCGTACTCCTCGTCAAACTCGGTGGGGCTGTTGCCAATCCCGCCCAGGATGTCCCCGGAGGGGTCGTAGGTGTCCTGGAAGGCGCGCCACTCGGCGGTGGCCATGGCCTCGGGACTGCCCGCGTAGCCCTGGATGGAGATGGCGTCGGTCCCCTGGACGGCGTAGGGGTCGTCCCCCGCCTCCGGGTCGCTGACCTGGGGCCAGCCGGTGCGCTCACTGGGCTCACTGGGGGGCAGCAGGAGGCTGCGCAGGCCGAAGAGGTCCGCGGCGTAGGCCGTGGCCGCCAGGGCCGCCAGCAGGGCCAATGCCGCTGCTAACACTAAAACTTTTCGCAGTATGGTGTGGTTCTTTCGCATTTTGATATCCTCCAAACGGATCGGCCCCCGGGCGGAGCGGACCTGGGAGAAGGTGTCACGATAGAGCTTTCTGTCATCCACGGATGCCCACCTCCTTCAGCTCCCGGCGCAGGGCCTCCCGGGCCCGGGACAGCCGCGTGGTGGCGGCGGAAACCTTGATTCCCACCGCCTCGGCAATCTCCTTTACGGTGTAGTCCTCGTAGTAGAAGAGATAGAGGGCCGTCCGGTACTTCTCCGGCAGGGCCATGACGATGGAGAACAGCTCCCCCTCCTCCGGGTTCTCGAAGGGGATCTCCACCTCCTCCATGCTCACCTGCCGCCGCCGCCCGAAGCGGCGCAGCTCGTTCTTGCAGTAGTTCAGCGTCACACGGATCAGCCAGCGCCGCCGGTGCTCCTCGCTCTCCAGCGCCGGGTCGGCGGTGTAGTAGCGCAGTAGCACCTCCTGCACCGCGTCCTCCGCGTCGGCGTCGCTGCCGAAGCAGTTCAGGGCCACCCGGTAGATGGTGTCCTGATACCTCTCGGCACAGCGGTTAAATTCCTCCCTCTCCACTGGGCATCCCCCCCTACTCTCTCCCGTCCGGGAACTGGAACACGTCCCCCGGATGAAGATACTCAAACTCCGAGACGGTGATCTCCACCTCCGCCTGCTCCCCGTCGATGGTAATCACGGCCTTCACATCGGGGGGCCCGCCCACGAAGGCCAGCGTGCCGTCCTCCTGCACCTGGGCGATGCCCTCCAGCAGGCAGAGGCGGTACAGGCCGATGGAGACGTCGTAGGTGATGCCGTCCCCCTGCTGGACCAGCTCCAGCTCGCTGTAGATGTCCTCCGTGCCCTGCTTATCCGTGTACATCCCGGAGAGATCCGCCGCCCCGGTCTCCGGAGTACCGTCCTCCTGCGGCGCATCGCCCTCCGGAGATCCGTCTTCCGGCGCCTCCGACCCGGCGTCCACGGCGTCCGGCTCCACGGGGAGCTGGGAAACCGGATCCATCGTCCCCGCAGAGGAGGGCTCCGCCACGGGAGGGGGCGCGGTGTCCTCCGGGTCCGTCACCACAACGGGGAGGGTCTGGCTGGGGCTCTCTCCGTCCTTCTCCCCGGGCATCCGCGCCCCGCAGGCGGCGCAGAACAGCGCCAGAGCCAGCAGCAGGGCTGTCAGATGGAAGTTTCGTCTCATTCCAGGTCAGCTCCTTTTCTGTCATATGTCTCCACCGCCCCGGCCGGGGGGTATGCGCCGGGTCCGGTGTGGAAAGCTTTCACCCATAGTACACCCCTGGCCCCCTCTTTGTCACAACGAACCGGCAAATTTTCCGCCTTGTCTCCAAATTGTAACATTTCTGTAAACCCCTTGCAATTTTTCCCCGCCGGCGTTATCATGGGTTAGCACTCATAAAACCTGAGTGCTAACCCAATAAAGAAATATCTCCTATCTCCTATCTCCTATCTAACCACCATTCTCCCAAATTACAAAAAATTTTATTATACACAGGAGGCCCCAAGACTATGGCAAAGAAGCAATTCAAGACGGAATCCAAGCGCATTCTCGACCTGATGATTAACTCGATCTACACCCACAAGGAGATCTTCCTCCGGGAGCTGATCTCCAACGCCTCCGACGCGGTGGACAAGCTGGCCTACAAATCCCTCACCGACGACGCCGTGGGGATGAGCCGCTCGGACTTCCGCATCGACCTCATCATCGACAAGGAGGCCCGGACCCTCACCGTCCGGGACAACGGCATCGGCATGACCAGGGAGGAGCTGGAGAGCAACCTGGGCGTCATCGCCCGCAGCGGATCCCTCCAGTTCAAGCAGGAGATGGAGGAGGCCGGGGACACGGACATCATCGGTCAGTTCGGCGTGGGGTTCTACTCCGCGTTCATGGTGGCCGACCAGGTCACCGTGATTACGAGGGCCTACGGCAGCGACACCGCATGGCGCTGGGAGTCCTCCGGCGCCGACGGCTACACCATCGAGGAGACGGAGAAGGACGGCGTGGGCACGGACATCGTCCTGCACATCAAAGAGGACGGCGAGGAGGAGCAGTTTGGTCAGTACCTGGACCAGCGCCGCATTCAGCGTCTGGTGAAAAAGTACAGCGACTATATCCGCTACCCCATTGTCATGGACCTGGAGCAGGAGCGGATGAAGGAGAAGCCGGCGGACGCCGGCGACGACTACAAGCCCGAGTGGGAGACAGTCATCGAGTCCACCACCCTCAACTCCATGGTCCCCCTCTGGCAGCGAAAGAAGAAGGACGTCACCGAGGAGGAGTACACCCAGTTCTACCAGGACAAGTTCAGCGACTACGAGCCCCCTTTAGCTACGGTGAGCGTGGACGCGGAGGGCACGGTGAGCTACAAGGCCCTGCTCTTCATCCCCGGCCGCACCCCCTACGACTTCTACACCCGGGAGTATGAGAAGGGTCTCCAGCTCTACTCCTCCGGCGTGCTGATTATGGACAAGTGCGCGGACCTGCTGCCGGAGCATTTCCGCTTTGTGAAGGGCGTGGTGGACACCCCCGACGTGAGCCTGAACATCTCCCGTGAGCTCCTCCAGCACACCCGCCAGCTGAAGGTGATCTCCTCCAACTTAGAGAAGAAGATCAAGGCGGAGCTCTCCCGCCTCCAGAAGGACGAGCCGGAGAAGTACCGCCAGTTCTGGACCGCCTTCGGCCGGAACGTGAAGTACGGTCTGGTCTCCGACTACGGCGTCCACAAGGACATGCTGACGGACCTTCTGATCTTCCCCACCTCCCACGGCGACGAGCCTGCCAGCCTCAGCCAGTACAAGGAGCGGATGGCGGAGGGCCAGGAATTCATCTACTACGCCGTAGGCGAGGACGCGGCGCGTCTGGCCAGGCTGCCCCAGGCGGAGCGGATTCTGGACAAGGGGTATGAGATCCTCTACCTCACCGAGGACGTGGACGAGTTCTGCGTCCAGACCATCAACGAGTACGAGGGGAAGAAGCTCAAGTCCATCAACGACGAGGACGCCCTCCCCGAGAGCGAGGAGGAGAAGAAGGCCGCCGAGGAGCAGACCACGGAGAACAAGGACGTGCTGGACTTCCTGAAGGAGACCCTGGGTGACAGGATTGCCGACGCCCGCATCTCCCGCATCCTCAAGACCCACGCGGTGTGCATGACCGCCGACGGCCCGGTGAGTCTGGAGATGGAGAAGTACTTCAAGCGCACCGGCGAGACCATGCCCGGCATGACCGCCCAGCGGGTCCTGGAGCTCAACGCCGAGGCCCCCGCCTTCGCCGCATTGAAGCGGGCGGTGGCAGAGGACAAGGACCTGGCGGCCAAATACGCCCAGCTCCTCTACAGCCAGGCCCTGCTGATCGCGGACCTCCCCCTGGAGGATCCGGCGGGGTATGCGGAGCTGGTTTGTTCGCTGATGAAGTGAGACCGGAGTGAGATAGGAGTGAGGAGATAGGAGATAGGAGTTTCGGTGTCCAGCTGACGCTGGACGAATTGAAATTCATTCGCCTCCGGCGAATACCGCTCAATATCTCCTATCTCGTATCTCCTATCTCCTATCTCAAAAACGCCTGCCTCTTGATTTACGTCCCAACCTGTGCTACAATACTATGGAAGGAACAACGGCAAAGCGCTGCCGAATTGATGCAAGAAGGGAGCAATACCATGGGTCTTTTCAGTTCTCCGGCGAAGCCTGTCCAGGAGGAACTTGCCGCGCCGCCGGCGCAGAAGGACGAGTTCAACGAGTTCTTTGACGAAGTGGCCAGCCTGCCCGCCCCCCAGAACAACACCGTCATCGCCAAGGGCGTGACCATCTCCGGCACCCTCCAGGGCGAGGGATCCGTGCAGATCGAGGGCAACATCGAGGGCGAGATTCTTGTCCAGGGCACCGTCTTTGTCACCACCACCGGCAAGGTCCACGGCCCCATCGAGGCGGACACCGTGCGCATCGCCGGACACGTGGTGGGCAACATCACCGCCAACACCCACCTGCGCCTGGAGCGCACCGGCCATATCGAGGGCGACATCGCCCCGGCGGCCCTCCTGATCGAGGACGGCGGCCGCCTGGACGGCCGCAGCGCCATGCTCAGCCGCCCTGCGGAGCCCAAGAAGCCCGCCCCCGCCGACGACGACCCCTTCGCCTCCCTGTCCCTGGACCTGGAGGACGACAACACCTGACCGCCAGACCAAACCGGCAGTCTGCTTGACAGCAGACTGCCGGTTTTTTGCAGTGCGCAAAGGCCGGGCAGCGGACGCTATCGGTCTATTCAAGAACACCAAGCCCCAAGGATTCCACCCAACAATTCAAATCCGTCCCGCTACGCGGGACACCTCAACTCCTAATTCCTAACTCCTAATTTATCTCCTATCTCCTAAGTCCTATCTCAAAAAAAGTTTCCTTCCCATGAAAAATCCGCCGCCCCTGAACCGTGTTAGTAGTGAAGGGAAGTGAGGAACCTTGGTTTTACCCGGTACCGATGAGACCATCAGCCGGATCGTGGGGCAGTACAGCGCCATGCTGCTGAAGCTGGCCAGTACCCGCCTCCCATCCGCCGCCGACGCGGAGGACGCCGTGCAGGAGACCTTCCTGCGCCTGCTGTCCTGCCGCCCCTCGTTTCGGGACGCCGAACACGAGAAGGCCTGGCTGATCCGCACCACCCTCCACCGCGCCAGCGATATTCGCCGTCAGGCAGACCGCGCCGCCCTGCCCATCGAGGAGGCCGCCCTGGAAAACGAGGCCGCCCCCCAGGCGGAGAGTGATCTCCTCTCCGCCGTGCGCGCTCTGCCGGAGAAGTACAGCGCGGTGATCCACCTGTACTACTACGAGGGCTACTCCATCCAGGAGATCGCCAAGCTGCTGAGGCTGCCCGCCGCCACGGTGGGCACACGCCTGAGCCGCGGCCGGGACCGGCTGCGGCAGATGCTGAAGGAGGACGTCTGATATGTTAAACCACAAGACTTACCGCGAGGCCATCGACCAGCTCTCCTTTTCCGCGGACTTTGAGGAGCGGACCATGCAGCTGCTGCGCCAGCGCGCCCGTGAATCTGAAAAGGAGACTGTAACCATGAAATTCCACTCTCTGCGCAAGTTTGCCGTCACCGCCGCCGTGGTGGCCGTCCTGGCCCTGTCGGTGTCCGCGGCGCTGTATTTCCTCTCCCCCGCCGACGTGGCGGACTACTACGACCAGCCCCGGCTCTCCGAGGCGTTTAAGAGCGACAAGGCCATCCTGCTGGATGAGACCGTCCGCACCGGGGACTACGACGTGACGCTGGCCGGCCTGGTCTCCGGCGCCGGCCTCACCTCCTGGGAGGAGGGCGTGGACGCCAGCCACACCTACGCCGTGCTGATGGTCCGCCGCACCGACGGCCAGAGCATCGACAAGGAGGAGCTGGGCATCACCGCCTACACCGCCACCCCCTTAGTGGGCGGCTACGCCCCCACGGCGGTGAACAACTGGACCCTCAGCGCCTTCGCCACCAACTTCGTCCAGGACGGCGTCCTCTACTACCTGCTGGACACGGCGGACCTGAGCATCTTCGCAAACCACACCGTGTACCTGGCCTTCTACGAGGGCGGCGTTCCCAACAACACCATCTTCCAGGTGGCCGAGGACGGCTCCATCGCCTTTGCCGAGGACTTCACCGGCGTGCAGGCCCTGTTCACCCTGCCCCTGGACAAGAGCCTGGCCGATGACGCCGCCGCCGACGCCTTCGTGGAGGCCACCGGTCTCACCGGCTGGTCCAACGAGCGCTCTGAGGACGACGCCAACGTGGGCAGCTACACCTTCGGTGAGGGCGGCGACAGCGCCAGCTACTCCTTCTCCACCGCCTCCGGCGAGTGGACGCAGCTCACCCCGGAGGAGTACGAGGCCTATATGAATGAGGAGACGGAGCGCCTCCACGCCCAGGTGGAGGACGGCGTCCTCTCCCAGGCCGGCTTTGCGATCACCGTGGGGGAGATGGAGGAGAACCTGGCCGGGCTGAAGGCCGGCTCCCTCATCGCCGCCATGGTCACCGCCGAGGACGGCAGCCAGACTGTGTTTGTGGGCACCAACCCCGACGTGATCCCCGCCGACGTCCAGTACCAGGAGACGAAGGACGGCATCAGCATGGTCATCGACGACGCGAAGGATTGATCGCTGTCGATACAAAAAAGCGAGAGGCATTTGCCTCTCGCTTTTTTGTATCCTGAAGGTGGGCCTTCCGGCGCTCACCGCAGAAACAGCCGCAGCAGCTTCCCATACACCCCCTTTTGGTAGGGCTGATACCGCATGGGCAGGTCCGTCCACAGCTTCTTGTCCACAATGCTCTTGCGGTGGGAGAAGGTCTCGAACCCGACTTTTCCGTGGTAGGCCCCCATGCCGCTCTCGCCCACGCCGCCAAAGCCCATCTCGCTGGTGGCCAGATGGA
>CANDEH010000069.1 GCA_947383645.1 uncultured Clostridia bacterium
GTCCACGTCCATAAAGGCGTTCTGCTGGAGGAAGTCCTCGCGGACCATCTTGGCGATCTCCAGGGTGAGCTGGTCGGCGGGGCTGAGGGCGTCCTTACCAACCAGCTGGACGATCTCGTTGAGGTTGGACTCCTCCTGGAGCAGGGCCATGGCCTTGTTCCGGTTCTCCATGAAGGCGGGACCCAGGTTCTCGTCGAACCAGGGCTTCAGGTTGTCCAGATAGTTGGAGTAGGAGTTCAGCCAGTTGATGGCGGGGAAGTGGCGGCGGTAGGCCAGGGAGGAGTCCAGAGACCAGAACACCTTCACGATGCGCATGGTGCCCTGGCTGACGGGCTCGGAGAGGTCGCCGCCCGGAGGCGACACGGCGCCCACGGCGGTGAGACTGCCGGGGCGGTCCTCGCTGCCCATGCACTGCACCACGCCGGCCCGCTCGTAGAACTGGGCCAGACGGGAGGCAAGGTACGCGGGGTAGCCCTCCTCGCCGGGCATCTCCTCCAAGCGGCCGGACATCTCGCGCAACGCCTCGGCCCAGCGGGAGGTGGAGTCCGCGATGACGGCCACGGCGTAGCCCATGTCGCGGAAGTACTCGGCAATGGTGATACCGGTGTACACGGAAGCCTCACGGGCGGCCACGGGCATATCGGAGGTGTTGGCGATCAGCACGGTACGCTTCATCAGCGTCTCGCCGGTGCGGGGGTCGGTGAGCTCGGGGAACTCGCGGAGCACGTCGGTCATCTCGTTGCCGCGCTCGCCGCAGCCCACGTAGACCACGATGTCCACGTCGGACCACTTGGCCAGCTGGTGCTGCACCACCGTCTTGCCGGAGCCGAAGGGGCCGGGGACGGCGGCGGTGCCGCCCTTGGCGATGGGGAACATGGTGTCGATAATCCGCTGGCCGGACTGGAGGGGGGTGGCGGGGTTGTACTTCTTCTTGTAGGGCCGGCCCACGCGGACAGGCCACTTCTGCACCATGGTGAGCTCCTTAGTTTCGCCCTTGTCGGTCTTGATCTTGGCGATGACCTCGTCCACGATGTAGTCGCCGGGGGCGATGGCCCACTCCACGGTGCCGCTGATGCCGTTGGGCACCATGATCTTGTGGAGCACCACGGCGGTCTCGGGCACGGTGCCCAGGATGTCGCCGGCCTCCACCTTGTCGCCCACCTTGGCCACGGGGGTGTAGGCCCACTTCTTCTCACGGGTCAGAGCGGGCACCTCCACGCCGCGGGCCAGGTTGGAACCGATCTTCTTGACGATCTCCTCCAGCGGGCGCTGGATGCCGTCGTAGATGTTCTCGATGATGCCGGGCCCCAGCTCCACGCTCAGGGGCATTCCGGTGGTCTCCACGGCGGCGCCGGGCCCCAGGCCGGAGGTCTCCTCATAGACCTGGATGGAGGCGCGGTCGCCGGTCATGGTCAAAATCTCACCGATCAGGCGCTGCTCGCCCACGCGGACCACGTCCTGCATATTGGCATCCGCCAGCCCGTCAGCCACCACCAGAGGCCCAGAAACTTTGATAATCTTTCCTTGACTCATTCCTTCACCTCGTAAAGGCCGCCTTACTTTCCCGCCGGCTATGCCGCCGGAAAAGTTCTCGCTTGCGCTCGCCGCGCAAAGCGCGGGGCGGCCGATCTCATTCGAGGCGGGGCTCCGCCCCCCTCGAGCTCCCCCTAACGGGGGACAGGATTAAAAAAACGCCGTACTCCCGCCCCCTCGGGAGCGGGGTATCCAAGGGGGGCGCAGCCCCCGTGGTTTGTTCGCCCCAAGGCGAACAAATAAATTGAAATCATTTTTCCGGAAACCGCGCTTTTCGGAAAAATACTCCGACCCGCGCGCCCTGGGCGCGCACACCAGTGCGCACACTGGTGAGGGGGAATCCAAAGGGGGGACGAAGTCCCCTCTTTGATATAGGCGTTAGCCTATATCAGCTCCGACGGCTCGTTCCACGGCGCTCTGGAGGGCGGCGGCGCCCAGGCCGAGGCTGCCGGTCTTGCCGGGGATCAGGATCACGGCGGGGGTCACGGAGTCCTTGTACTTGCTGATCTCCGCCTGGAGGTCCTTCGCCAGCTGCTCGGTGATATAGATGATGGCGTAGTCCTCCTTGGCCAGGCGGTGGAGCTCATGGCGGGCGGTGTCCGTGTCCTCCACGAACACCGTGTCCAGGCCCAGGGCCTTGAAGCCCAGGACGCTGTCCCGGTCGCCCAGTACGGCAATCTTATACATAGCTCTCACGCAGCCTTTCCCGGATGGTCTCGCCGTCGATGCCCGCCATGCGGCTGGACATGATGATGCGCACCGCCGTAAACTCGATCTCCTTGGCCACCAGATAGCCGATGGCCACCTCCACGCCGAAGGGCACCCGCTTGGCCGAGGCGGCGAAGGTCGTCACCGCGTCGTCGCAGGCCTTCTCAAAGGCCGTGAGGCTGCCGCCGGCGATGGCGGCGGTGCCCAGCTCCGCGGCGGCCTTCAGCTCCCCGGTGCGGTAGGGCTCCTCTAAGTTCCCGCTCAATGCCGCGGCCATCACCCGGTCGGTGGGGATGGCGCCGCCCTCGAAGAGGACCTTCTTGAGGAAGTCCCCGCCCTTCTTCATCCGCAGGGTGCGGACGGTGGAGCGGAGGTTGGCCGCGTCGATGGTGGCCTGGACGTAGCGGACCAGGAAGCCGCTGCCGGTGTCCTCCGCGCAGCGGAGCATCTCGGCGTAGTAGGCCCGGTCCAGGATGAAGTCGCTGCGCTGGGGGTCGCCGGTGGCGCTGAGCACCTCCGCCGCCTCCCGCACCGCCTCGCCCATCTCGCCGGGGAGGACGGCGTAGTCCCCCTCCTCCATGGCCTCCCGGAGCTTCCCGGCCTCCATGCGGCCCGCGTCTACCAGGAGGCGCTTCGCGTCCAGGCCCATGGCCCGGGCTTTCAGCACGGCCTTGGCGTTGTGGTAGTCGTACTTCACCTTGAACACGTCCACCACGGACCGGTCCGGGGTGAAGCGGTAGAGCTCCTCAAAGACCTTCTCCCGCTCCACGCGCAGCGCCTCGTTGAGTTCTGAGTCGCTGCTGGGGGAGAAGTCGCTGTAGCCGATCTCCGAGAGGACCTTGGCCGCGTCGGCGGCGGTGGGCGCGTCGATCATGCGCTCCATCCGGGCGGAGGTGAGCAGGTTTCGCTCCAGCGCCCGCAGGCGGGTGGAGAGAAACAGGTAATCGGTATCCTTAATCTTCTTTCCCAAAAGCTATCCTCCTTCATTCAGGCGTAAATTTATCCTTCATAGGACAGCCTTCAGTCAAACAGGGTCTTGGCCACCTCGGCGGCCATGGTCTCGCGCAGCATACGCAGCTGGGTCTCGAAGGCGCAGTTGATCTCCACCTTGCCGTCCTTCAGCGTCAGCCCGCCGTCCATCTCCCGGGTCTCCTGGGAGAGGGTAAGCATGGCGGTGCCCTGGAGCAGGGCGCTGGCGCCGGTGACCACCTTGGTGAGGATGCCGCCGGCCTTGCTGTCCTTCAGCTCGGAGGGCATCTCCGGGGCCACGGCCTTGGCCAGAAGGGCGTTGGCCCGGGCCACCACCTTGGCGCCCACGGCCTCCCGGTCCTTCCTGCTCATGATGACCTCCTCCCGGCCGGTCTTGGCCGAGCGGACGGCCAGTTTGGCCAGCAGCTCCACGTACTCCGCCTCCGGAAGGGAGCAGAGCTTCTTCTGGGCGGCGGCAAAGGCGCTCTCGATGCTCTCCTGCTTGGCGGCGAGGGTCAGCTTCTTCGCCTCCATCTCCGCCGCGCCCTCCAGGCGCTCCAGCCGCTCCACGGCGGCCTTCTTGCAGCTCTCCGCGGCCTCGGCGGCCTCGGCCTTGGCCTGAGCCTCGTACTCGCCGCGGATGGCCTTGGCCTTCTCCTCCGCCTCCCTCAGAATCCCGGCGATCTCATCGCCGGCATCCTTCTCGATGCGCGCGGTAATTTTCTCAATTCCATTCATGCCGGTAGTTACCGCCTTTCCGTCAATCGTTGATGTGTAGTCCAAATGGGGTCCCATTCGCGGCCTCAGCCGCGAATAAAGCACTTCGCAGGAGTTTGCGGCGCGCACGCCGCAAAAAATCTGAAATCATTTTTCCCGGAAACCGCGTTTTCGGGAAAAATACTTCTCAGCCGACAAGCGTGCGAGCGTCAGCGAGTGCGACGCAGGCGGCTGGAACCCCTCAAAAAAATGCTCGCATTTTTTTGATTATAAAGCATTCATCAACAGCATGATGGAGGCCAGCAGGGACAGGATGGCGTAGAACTCCACGATACCGCAGAGGATGATGCCCTTGGACCAGTCGTCGGGCTTCTTGGCCACCACGTTGATGGCGCTGGCGGCCACGCGGCCCTGATAGATGGCGGACAGCCAGCCGCCCAGAGCCATGGGCAGGCAGGAGCAGAAGATGGTCATGCCCTGCTGGACAGTCAGAGGTACGATGCCGCCGGAGAAGGCGCCCATGGTGAACAGGGTGAAGAACCACACCACCAGGCCGTACAGGCCCTGGGTGCCGGGGAGCACCTGAAGCACCATGCACTTGGAGAAGTGCTCGGGGGCTTCGGAGAGAAGACCGGTGGCCGCCTCACCCACGCAGCCGGTGCCGCGGGCGGAGCCCACGCAGCACAGGCCCACAGCCAGAGCCGCGCCAAGGAATGCCAGGCCGGTGCCGCTGAAGAAATCAAAAAATACGTTCATGTTACTGTTCCTCCTCGATAATATCTACATATTTTGTTTGGATTGCCAGGGGACGGAAGGACCGGTGTCCCTCCTTATAGAACCGGTTGAAGAACTCCAGGCACTGCAGACGCAGGTCGTGGACGTAGCAGCCCAGGAGGTTCAACGCCAGGTTCAGCGCGTTGCCGATCATGGAGATAATCACAAAACCAAACACGTTGCCGGTGACGCTGCCCAGGGTGTTGAACACCTGGGCCACCACGCTGCCGGCCAGCATCAGCGCCATCAGGCGGGCGTAGGACAGGGTGTCGCTGAAGTAGCCGCTGACGCCGTTGTACACCTTGCCGATGAGGCTTGTGACCTTGCCGAAGCCCTTGGCCTCCCGGGTGCCGCCGATGGCCAGCATCAATATGCCGATCACCAGCACCACCGGCACCCCGGCGATGCTGCCGATGCCGAGACCTGCCAGCACGCCGCCGGCGATAATCACCCACCAGGTGATCTCGTCAAAGAGGGCGTCGATAAAGTCGCCGTGCTTGATCTTGTAGACCACGTTGATGGTCATGCCGGTGAAGATCTGGATGAGGCCCAGCACCAGCGAGCCGATCAGAATGGCCAGGGTGTCGTTCAGCGGGGTGAACAGGGCCGGCAGCTCCAGGGTGCTCTGGGGGTTGATGATCTTGGCGATCTGGGGGATGAAGTCCCCGAAGAAGCCGCCGGTGAGGGCGCCGAAGATCAGGGTGCTGACGCCGCAGATGGTGAGCAGTCCGGCAAAGTTGCGCATGGTGCCCTTGGCGTGCATCTTCTGGAACATGAACCAGGCCATCGCCAGCATGATGAGGCCGTAGCCCATGTCCGCCATCATCAGGCCGAAGAAGGTGACGAAGAAGGGGGCCATGTAGGGGTTGGGGTCGATGCCGTCGTACACCGGCGGCACGTACATGTCCAGCACCGCGTTCATGGGCTGGACGATCTTGCTGTTCTTGAGCTTCACAGGGACCTCGCCGTACTCCTCCGGAGCCGGGTCGGTGAGCTCATAGGCGCAGTCAAATTTGGCCAGGATGGCCTTTAAGTTCTCCTCCTCCGGAGCGGGGACCCACCCGTCTAAGTAGAGGATGTTCCCGGCGGTGAGCAGGTTCTCCTTGGCGCTCTCCTTGGCGATCACCTGCTCCACCCGGTCCAGGGCGATTTGCAGCTCCTTCTTCCGGGGGCCCAGCTCCTTGAGTTTATTAAGCTCGCTCTCCCGCTCCTTAACGGCGGCGGCCTTCTCGTCGCCTAAGCGGTGGAGGTTCTCCGACACCGTGCCGGTGAGCTCCTTGAGCTGGGCGAAGGCGAAGCCGTAGCTCCGCAGCACCTCCAGCGTCTGCCCCTCGCTGTCCCTGTGGCAGAGCACCTCCAGGTACTGCTGCTCCTTGTCGGCGGAGAGGCGGGTGACCTCCGCCGCCGCGCCGGACTCGGCCAGCGCACCGGCCAGGGCGTGGAAATCGGCGGTGTTGGGGATAGCCCCCAAAAGCAGGTTCACCGTCTTGGTGCCCCGGGTCTCCAGGGGCAGCTCAAAGCTCTGCCAGGGCTGGAGGGACAGCTCCTCGGCGGCGATCCGGGTCTCCCGGGCGCTGCACGCGCCCATGGCCTTGGCGTGGTCGTTGACGGCTTTCGCCAGGGCCGCCGCCTCCTCCAGCGCCGCGTCCCGCAGGAGCTCCCCGGCGGCCAGACGGTCCCGGGGGGCGGTGAGGCCGCCGCCCTTCTGGGGGGCGTAGCGGTTGAGGGTCTCGATGGCCAGCTTCAGCTCGCTCTGCCGTCCCTTGGCCTCCGCCAGGGCGGAGGGACTGCGCCGCAGCAGGGCGGCCTGCTCCTCCTCGCCCAGGATGGGCTCGTTGACCTCCACACAGCCCCCATGAAGCAGACCCGACAGCAGCGCCTCCTTGTCGTTTTCCAGGGCGATGAGCCGGACCCGTTTCATCTTGACAATGGACATTAACTCTCTACCACCCTTCCTACGATCATTTGGACCGCCTGGGCCAGCTTTGCCTCGGCGCCGGCCTTCAGCGCCGCGCAGTCCTTCTCCGCGGCGGCCAAAATCTCCGCGCGCCGCGTCTCGGCCCGCTCCTCCGAGGCTCGCATGACCTCCGCCGTCTTTTTGGCGGAGTCCTCCCGGCCCTTTTTGAGGAGCTCCCGGCCCTCCCGCTCGGCGTCAGCGATCAGCCGCTGGGCCTTGGCCCGGGCCTCGGAGCGCTGCTGGTCCATGGTCTCCTCCACGCTCTGAATTTCGCGAATGGCTTTTAGTGACATTGTTTCACCGCCCTTTGCTCTCAATCTTCATTGTACAAACCCGCCCCGAATACGCTCTGTAGTTGGAGCACAGTCCGACTACTCAAATATACCACAACTTGTCAAAAGGAACAAGGCCATTATACTAAAAAATTAACATTTTTTCTAAGCCCCCTCCCCACCCCTTTCCCCCACCTTTCACAGGGGCACCTCAAAAATGGGTAGGTCAAGGAGAAAATATGACAACTTTGGCGGACTTATCAAATCTTTTCCATAACAAAAGGACAGGCTGCCCGTCACGCGCGGACAGTCTGTCCTTTCTTCTGAAAGGGTAAAAAATTGTGAGCGTCCGGCCGACGCCGGGGCGCGGTTCCGCCGACCTCAGGGGGCCGTCTCCGCCGCGGCGCTGACGATCTCGTCCCCCCGGCGGAAGAGGGCCAGGTCCTCCGGCTCCTCCGCCCCGGCGGCGCGGAGGGCCTCCAGAACCTCCGCCTCCCGCTCCCCGGCGCTGACGCAGATGTGGTCCACCAGGGGCAGCAGCCGCTGGAGATCAATGCCGCCGTCGGCGCTGGTCCCGGCCAGGAGGATGTCCGCGTCCATCTCAATGGAGAGGGCGGTATCCTCCCCCAGGACCTCCCGCAGCTCGGTGAGGAAGGTACAGAGGGCATCCTCCCTGGTGACGGTCATTTTGGAGTAGTCGATCTTGTAGAGCTTTCCCCGCACCGGGTAGTGGAACTGGGTGAGGAGGATCTCGTCAAATCCCATGTCCCGGCACTCCTCGGCCACGGCAAAGAGGTAGTCCTTCGTCCCCGCTTTGGCCGGATCCAGCCAATGGGAGTTCTGGTAGTCGTACCAGATGTAGCCGTTCTTCTGGCAGACGCCGGCGCCGGCCATGTCGGAGAAGGCGTAAGCGCTGTCGTGGAAGCAGCTGAGCTGTGCCACGGCGGTGAGATCCTCCCGGCGGTCCAGGGCGGTATGCAGCTGGCTCTCCGTCACGGCGGCAGGGACGGCGGCGTCCTTCAGCGCCCGGGGGGAGGTATAATAGAACGCCCCGTTGTCTCCCTTCAGCTCCACCACAAAGCCGGTGCGTCCCGCCGCGCGTGCATCCGCCAGATAGGAGGCGTCGGCATCACAGAGGGCGGCGGCAGTGAGAACGACCGCCTGGAGGGGGTCCGGCTCCTCCGGCGCATCACTGGGAAGGATCTCCACCGGGGGCAGGTCCGCCGGGGCGTTCCCCATCCCCCCCGGGCCGCCGCCGGTTCCGCTGGGGGCGCTGGCGTTTTCGACGCTCCCCCCCAGCCCCCGGTCCCCGATAGGCAGCTCCAGGCGGATGCTGCCGTCGGACTCATAGACGATATAGTCCTGCAAAAGGAGGAAGGCTCCCGCTGCCAGCAACAGCAAAATCAGCAGCACAGCAAGGAGCACCTTCCAGATGCTCCTGCGCCCGTGATAACTGCTGTACCCCCTGGTGGGCATTCTCTCCCTCCTTTCGTCGGTCAAATGAGGAATTAGGAGTTAGGAATTAGGAATGAATGTGTCCAGCTTACGCTGGAACATTTAAAATTTATTCGCCGCAGGCGAATACAACAATTCCTAATTCCTCATTCCTAATTTCTAATTTATTTCTACTTTTCCAGAGCAGAAATCTTGTCGATCCGCCTCTGGTGGCGGCCGCCCTCAAACTCCGTGTTCAGAAACACGTCAATAATCCGCCTGGCCAGGGGGGCCGGGGTCAGGAAGGCGCCCAGAGCCAGCATGTTGGCGTTGTTGTGCCGCCGGGTCATCTCCGCGCTGAAGAGGTCGCCGCAGAGGGCGCAGCGGATGCCGTGAACCTTGTTGGCGGCAATGGAGATGCCGATGCCGGTGCTGCACACCACGATCCCCCGCTCACAGTCCCCGGCGGCCACAGCTCGCGCCGCCGCCCCGGCAAAATCCGGGTAGTCACAGCTCTCCGCAGAGTGGCAACCGAAGTCCTCCGCCTCATGTCCCAGCTCCCGCAGGTAACCGGCAATCTCCTGCTTCAAGGCAAACCCGCCATGGTCTGATGCGATGGCAATTTTCATCGTCGCGTCTCCTTTGCTTTTATCCAAATATGTGTTCAATTTTTATCATACCGTATCCTGTTCGGATAATCAAGTCGTTTTTCGCCCCGCCCAAAGAAAACCATGCTCCGGAGAAATCCACGCCGCCGGATGGGAGGCCATTCCCGGCGGCGCAGTCCGGCGCTTCAAAAGGCAGCGCCCCTTTCCGCCACACCGGAACAGACGGCCTCCCCCTCAGGACCTGTATTCACAGCGGATGAAACACCGGTTTCATCTCCCGGAAGGTGCAGAAATAGCGGAAACCGCACTGACGCAGCAGCGCCTGCCCCTCCCGGATACCCAGACCCACGTGCTCCGGCCGGTGGGCGTCGCTGCCCAAAGTGACAATCTCGCCCCCCAGCTGGCGGTAAAGTTGCAGAATCTCCGCTCCCGGCAGGGGATCGTGGCCCCGGTTGGTGTTGCACTCCAGCCCAATACCTTTTTCCACCAGGGCCCGCAGCACCCGCTCCACGCCGTCCATGTGCTTTTCAAAGGTGACGCCCATGTGGAAGCGCTCGTTGGCGTACCGCATGGGCAGCGTCAGATGCCCCATCACAGAGAAGTTTCCCCAGGCGATGTGCCTCAGCTGATTGGCAAGATAGTCCTCGATCACCTCGTCGTATCGGTCCGCCACCTGGTCGATGTGGGTAAAATCCAGATGGTCAAACCGCTCCCCCATCACATGGAGGGAACCGATGACAAAGTCCAGCCCCGGCCGTTCCCGCCAGTAGACCTCCGCTCTGGGAAGGTCGGTGACCGTCTCTCCCATCTCCGCCCCCAGACAGATGGTGATCCGGTCTCCCCACCGCTCCCGGGCTTCCCGGACCTCCTCCACCAGATTGTCCCAGGGGTAGTGCTCCGGCGGCACATAGGCCCGCCAGGGCCGCATATCCACATGGTCGGTGAGGCAGATTTCATCCAGTCCCGCGCCCACAGCGGCCTCCGCCATCTCCGCCAGGGTATACACCCCATCCGGCGACCGCCGGGAGTGCATATGCGTATCCGCCATATAAACGCTCATACGCCCAAATATCTCCTATCTTCTATCTCCTATCTCGCCCCAAAGCCTTCCTTACCGCTTAAACTTCTTAAAAAAGCTCTTCTGTTCCTCATAGTTGTGCTCCTTCAGCGTCTCGCCGAACTTGCGCAGAGCCTCCTTCTGCTCCCGGTTCAGGTTTCTGGGGGTCTCGATATTGACGGTGACGTACTGGTCCCCCCGTCCCCGTCCGCTGAGGTTGGGGATGCCCTTCCCCCTGAGGCGGAAGGTGGTCCCGGTCTGAGTACCCTCGGGGATGGTGTACTTCACTTTCCCGTCGATGGTGGGGATCTCCATCTCCCCGCCCAGCACCGCCTGGGTGAAGGTGATGGGGGCGTCGCACCAGACGTTGCTGCCGTCCCGGCGGAACAGCTCATGGGGCCGCACGTTGATGATAATCAGCAGATCCCCGGCAGGGCCGCCGTTGCGTCCGGCGTTGCCCTGACCCCGCAGGGAGATGGTCTGGTCGCTGTCGATACCGGCGGGGACGGTGACCTTGATGGTCTTCCGCCGCCGCTGCTGGCCCGCGCCGCCGCACTCCTTGCAGGGGCTGTGGATGATCTTCCCCTTGCCGCCGCACTTGGGACAGACCACAGAGGTGGCGAAGACGCCCATGGGCGTCTGCCGCCGCTGCTGGACCTGGCCGGAGCCGCCGCACTGTGCGCACACCTCCGCCGTGGTCCCCTCGGCGCAGCCGGATCCCTTGCAGCTCGGGCACTGCTCCACCCGCTCCACGGTGACCTCCTTCTCGCAGCCGAAGGCGGCCTCCTCAAAGGAGATGGTGAGGGCCACCCGGATACTCTCCCCCCGGGCAGGTCCGTTCCGGGCGGCCCGGCCTCCGCCGAATCCACCGCCAAAGAAGGAGCCGAAGATATCCCCCAGATCTCCGAAATCGAAGTCCCCGAAGCCCCCGCCGAATCCGCCGCCGGCCCCATAGTTGGGGTCCACCCCGGCGTGGCCGAACTGGTCATACCGGGCCTTCTTGGAGCTGTCGCTGAGGACCTCATAGGCCTCATTGACCTCCTTAAACTTCTGCTCGGCCTCCTTATCCCCGGGATTCAAATCCGGGTGATACTTCTTGGCCAGCTTCCGATATGCCTTTTTAATCTCATCCTCCGAGGCCCCCCGGCCCACGCCAAGGACCTCGTAATAGTCGCGTTTCTGCTCTGCCATGTCTCCGCCTCCGTCGGATTTAGATAGGAGATAGGAGATACGAGATAGGAGATATTACAAGGACGCCGCCCATGGCGGCGGATTTGAATAGGGCCGCTGCGCGGCTTTTGTGTCTTCGCTCCCCCTGCATTTCCACCAGTCCCGCGCGTTTTCTCCAGTTCAAAATATCTCCTATCTCCTATCTTCTATCTCCTATCTCTACATGACGCCTCAATGGGGCGGGGAGTCTCTCCCCGTCCCATTGAACGTCTGAGTCTGCTTACTTCTGCTCGTCGTCGTCCACGACCTTGTAGTCCGCGTCGTAGAACTGCTGACCGTCGCCGCCGGCCTGCTGGCCGCCCATGTCGGGGCCCGCCTCGGCCCCCGGCTGGGGACCCGCCTGCTGGTAGATCTTCTCGCTGACGGCGTAGAAGGCCTGCTGCAATTCCTCGGTGGCCGCCTTGATGGCGGCGGTGTCGTCACCCTTCAGAAGCTCCTTGAGCTTGTCGATGGCGGTCTGGACCTTCTCCTTGTCGGCGGCGTCCAGCTTGTCGCCCATGTCGGCGAGGGCCTTCTCCGCCTGGTAGACCATCTGGTCCGCGCCGTTGCGGATCTCCACGGCCTCCTTGATCTTGGCGTCCTCGGCGGCGTACTGCTCCGCCTCCTTCACCGCCTTCTCGATGTCCTCCTTGGACATGTTGGTGGAGGAGGTGATGGTGATGTGCTGCTCCGTGCCGGTGCCCAGGTCCTTGGCGCTGACCTCCACGATGCCGTTGGCGTCGATGTTGAAGGTGACCTCGATCTGGGGGACACCCCGGCGGGCGGGGGCGATGCCGTCCAGGTGGAAGCGGCCCAGGCTCTTGTTGGCGCTGGCGATGTCCCGCTCGCCCTGGAGGACGTTGACCTCCACGCTGGTCTGGTTGTCCGCGGCGGTGGAGAAGATCTGGCTCTTCCGGGTGGGGATGGTGGTGTTGCGCTCAATGAGCTTGGTCATCATGTTGCCCTGGGTCTCAATGCCCAGGCTCAGCGGGGTCACGTCCAGCAGGAGGATGTCCTTGACCTCCTTGTTGAGCACGCCGCCCTGGATGGCCGCGCCGAGAGCCACGCACTCGTCGGGGTTGATGCCCTTAAAGCCCTCCTTGCCGGTGATGCCCTTCACCGCCTCCTGGACGGCGGGGATACGGCTGGAGCCGCCCACTAAGAGCACCTTGGAGATGTCGCCGCCGGAGAGGCCCGCGTCGCTCATGGCCTGGCGCACGGGGCCCATGGTGGCGTCCACCAGGTGGCTGGTGAGCTCGTTGAACTTGGCCCGGGTGAGGGTCATGTCCAAGTGCTTGGGCCCGGTGGCGTCGGCGGTGATATAGGGCAGGTTGATGCTGGTGGAGGCCACGCCGGAGAGCTCGATCTTGGCCTTCTCCGCCGCCTCCTTCAGCCGCTGCATGGCCACCTTATCGCCGGTGAGGTCCACGCCCTCGGTCTTCTTGAACTCCGCCGCCATGTAGTCCATGACGCACTTGTCAAAGTCGTCGCCGCCCAGGCGGTTGTTGCCCGCGGTGGCCAGCACCTGAATGACGCCGTCGTCGATGTCCAGAATGGACACATCGAAGGTGCCGCCGCCCAGGTCGTAGACCATGATCTTCTGGGCCTCCTCCTTGTCCACGCCGTAGGCCAGGGCCGCGGCGGTGGGCTCGTTGATGATGCGCTTGACCTCCAGGCCGGCGATCTTGCCGGCGTCCTTGGTGGCCTGGCGCTGGGAGTCGGTGAAGTAGGCGGGGACGGTAATCACCGCCTCGGTGAC
>CANDEH010000070.1 GCA_947383645.1 uncultured Clostridia bacterium
ATCGTGATCCTCTCCCTGGGCAACGGCCTCACCGGCATGGTCCAGCAGCAGGTGGACAAGATGGGCATCAACATGATCCAGGCCCAGATCTGGGGACAGGGGGATAATCTGGCCCCGGACCCGGACGATATGTTTGATCTGGTGCGGGATCACCCGGAGACACTCACCGGCGTCTCCCCCTACATCGGCGTCAACGCCGTGGTCCGCCACGGAAACGACAAATTTGACCGCACCAGCCTGTACGGTGTCAGCGAGATTATCTACAACACCGCCACCAACTACACCATGGACGGCGAGCAGATGGCAAAGGGGCGCTTTATCACCTACCTGGACGTGGAGAACCGGGAGGACATCTGCGTCATTGGGGCCTATTTGGAGCAGGAGGCCTTCGGAGGTGACGCCCTGGGCAAAAGGCTCTCCATCAATGGCCGCTCCTTCACGGTGGTGGGTGTGCTCAAGCGCAACGCCGAGCTGGAGATGCTCCCCGGCAGCCGGGACGATCAGGTCTACCTGCCCTACTCAACCGCCATGGAGGTGATTGGCACCCGCCTGGTGAGCCTGTACATATTTACCAGCACTTCCGGCGAGACCGCCAACGCCGCTAAGGAGGTTATTGGAGACTATCTCAATGACTTCTACCAGGTGGAGGACGGTGAATACAACATCTGGTACGTGATGACCATGGCCGAGCAGGCCAACCAGATCAACACCATGATGGGTGTGGCCATGGGGGTTCTGGTCGCCATCGCCGCCATATCGCTCCTGGTGGGCGGCATCGGAATTATGAATATCATGCTTGTCTCCGTCACCGAGCGCACCCGCGAAATTGGCGTGCGTAAATCCCTGGGGGCCAAGCGGCGGGACATCCGCAGCCAGTTCGTCATTGAGGCGGGCACCACCTCCGCCATCGGCGGGCTGCTGGGCATCGCCTTCGGCTGGCTCCTGGCCAAGGGCATCGGCGCGGTGCTGGGCGGGATGCTCTCCGCCAACATGGGCGGCGCGGTGTTCGACGCCACCCCCACCTTTGGGGCCATTATGCTCAGCTTCGGCGTCAGCGTGGGCATCGGCGTCCTCTTCGGCTACCTGCCCGCCAATAAGGCGGCCAAGCTCAATCCCATTGACGCCCTCAGATACGACTGAACCCCTCCCGCAAGCCTCGAGCGTATCAGCGGCGGGCGTGCCCTGCGCGCCCCTGCATCCTGAAACCAGAAAGGAAGCGACCCTATGAAAACAACTCGCCTCACCGCCCTGCTGCTGGCGGTGTGCCTCTCGCTCTCCCTGGCACTGCCCTGCGCCGCCGCGGGGAGCGCCCCCTCCCTCGATACTGCTGTCCAGGCCATGACCGCCCTGGGCATTCTCACCGGTGACGGCAGCGGCAATCTGAACCTCTCCCGCCGCGTGACCCGCTCGGAGCTGACGGCCATGGCTGTGAAGGCCAGTCCCGGCGGGGACGCCGTGGGGCAGGCGGCCACCTCCCCCTACCCCGACGTGCCCCGGAGCCACTGGGCCAGCGGCTACGTGGAGGCCGCGGTGAGCTTAGGGCTGGTCACCGCCTTCAGCGACGGTACCTTTCGCCCCAACGAGGAGGTGAAGCTGGCCGAAGGGGTGTCCATGGCCCTGGCCCTCCTGGGCTACGGTCCCGGCGACTTCTCCGGGGCCTACCCCTCCGGCCAGATGGCCATGTACCGGAAGCTGAAGCTGAATACCGGCGTCACCGCCGCCGCCCCCACCGCCCCCCTCACCCGGCAGGACGCGGCGTGCCTGTTCTACAACCTCCTCTCCGCCCGGACGAAGGAGGGCGCGCCCTATATCCAGTCCCTGGGCTACAGCCTGGATGCATCGGGGAAGCCAGACATCGTCTCCCTGGTCAGCGGCCGGATGGACGGCCCGCTGGTGGCCCGGTCCGACTGGCGGTCCGCCCTGTCCTTTACCCCCGCCACTGTCTACCGCAACGGCGGCGCGGCGCAGCTGCGGGATATCCAGGACTACGATGTGATCTACTGGAACGAGGCCATGGGCACGGTGTGGGCCTACGGGAAAAAGGCCACCGGCGTCATCCAGGCCATCGGGCCGGACCGGGCGGCCCCGGCCTCGGTAACCTTAGCCGGCCGGACCTACGCTATTGAGAGCTCTGCCGCCGCCTACGACCTGTCCGATCTGGGGAAATACCATTTGGGCGATACCGTGACCCTCCTCTTAGGCCGCAGCGGCGGCGTGGCCGCCGTGGCGGATATCACCGCCAGCGCGGGGGAGAAGGTGGGCGTCGTGGTGGAGGTCTCCAACGCCTCCTATCCCGACGGGTCCGGCGGCGCCTATACCGCCCGGACTGTCACCCTCCTGGCCTCCGACGGCCAGACCTACCAGTATCAGATCCGGGGCGGCGGCCAGGTGGGCGCTGTGGTCCGGGCCGCCGTGGCCCCCAACGGGGGCGAGGTCACCCTCCGGGGCCTGTCCTCCGCCACCATCACCGGCAAGGTAAACCGGGAGGGGACCATGCTCGACAAATATGCCTTCGCCCAGGGGGCGGAGATTTTGGACGTCAGCGACAGCCGGGGCGCGGTCGTCTCTCCCGGCCGTCTGGCGGGCCTGGACCTGGGCGGCGGCAAGGTAAAGTACTACGCGCTGAACCCCCAGGGGGAGATTGAGACGCTGATCCTGAACGACGTCACCGGAGACGCCTATCAGTACGGTGTCCTCACCAGCTTCGACACCCCCGAGGAGGGCGGCGGCATGGGCCGGTACTACAGCTACGCCTACGACGTCGCCGGCACGGCCTATACCCTGCCCGGCGTCGCCACCCGCTTCCACGTGAACGGCGGCCCGATCCGGCTCCTGGGCGACCCGGCCAACCCCAAGAGCATGGCCTCCCTCACCTCCGCCGGATCCGGCCAGATCGTGGGGAACCAGTTTGCGGCGGGGAATCAGAAGTACACCCTCTCCGACAGCGTGCTGGTCTACGAGCTCCGGGACGGCCGCTACAATCTGTCCAGCCTGGCCCGGGCGGAGGAGGACGGCCGGACCGTCACCGCCTGGTACGACAGGGCGGAGAGCGAGGGCGGCAGAATCCGCGTCATCGTGGTCAGATGACACATCCCCCCGGGGCAGGTTGACAGCTCCCGCCGCCCGTGGTATGATGGCGCAAAGAGCAGGCGCGGGGCCGGACAGAGGAGGCGGATATGAGCCATTTTTCACACATGACAGACGACTATTTGCGGGCTCTGTACATCCCCGACGTCTACCAGCACGACATCTACGCCATCGACTACCGGCGGCTGCGGGATGCCGGGGTCACCTTCCTCACCTTCGACATTGACGATACCATCGCCACCTGGCTGGCGTCCGACCCGCCCAAGGCGGCCAAGACCCTGATGGAGCACCTCAAGGCCATGGGATTCCAGGTGGTGCTGCTGACCAACAACAAGGACGCCCGGGGCAGCCACTTTGCCGGAGCCCTGGGGATCGATTACGTCGCTCAGGCGGAGAAGCCCCTGACGGCAAACTTTCAGAAGCTCCAAACCAGGTTTGGACTGGAGAAGCACCAGATGGCCCACATCGGCAACAGCCAGACCAGCGACGTGGCCGGGGGCAGGGCCTTCGGCATCACCACCTGTATGGTCCGGGCGGTCTGGCGGGTGATGGAGACGGGGAACCCTCTCGTGAAGTCCGAGGGGAGGAAGCTGCGGGAGGAGCTGCTGGCCCGGGGCCTCTGGCGCAAGCACCACCAAGAGGCTGACGGCGACCAGTACTACCAGCTGGGAGAGACGCCGCCCTACCTGCGGCGGGCACCGGACAAAACGTGAAGCGCTGATTGAATCGACGTATGCGGAGATGGATTCCGTGCTTTCCCGGAAGAAGAAAGAGCCGCCGGACCTGCGGGAGGTCCGGCGGCTTTTGCTGTAGGCCAATTCTCCTGTGGACTTTGGCGCGAAAATATAGTATCCTGATAAAAAAGGCGTCTGATCGGCCCGGTACGCCGCGTTTTGGGGAGGGACAGCCATGCTGCGCGTATTTCTGGTAGAGGATGAGAGCATCATCCGGGAGACTCTGCGGGACACGGTGCCCTGGGCCCAGTGCGGCTACACCTTTGCCGGGGAGGCCGGGGACGGGGAGATGGCCCTGCCCCTGATCCGCCAGGTGAAGCCCGATGTACTGATTACGGACATCCGCATGCCCTTTATGGACGGTTTGGCCCTCAGCGAGCTGGTGCGCCGGGAGTTCCCGGAGATGAAGATCGTCATCATCTCCGGCTACGACGACTTTGAGTACGCCCGGCAGGCCATCAGCATCGGGGTGGACCGCTACCTCCTCAAGCCCATCACCAAGAACGCCCTCATCGGTGTGCTGGAGGAGATCAAGGAGAAGATCGAGGGGGAGCAGGTCAGCCGCAGCTACCTGACCCAGTTCCACCGGGAGGCGGAGGAGTACGAGCAGTACACCCGCCGATCCTTCTTCGAGCGGATCGTGGCCGGGCAGCTCTCCGTCCAGCAGATCTACGAGACGGCGGGGAAGCTGGACATCGACCTCAGAGCCCAGTGCTACACCATCGCCCTCTTCTCCGTCCTGCCCCAGGGATCCGCCTCGGCGGAGGGGTACTCCGAGCCGGGGGCCAGGGTGCGGGACGCCTTGCTGGAGCACTTTTTGAAGTACCCGGAGTATGTCCTCCTCCGCTGGAACCTGAGCACCTACGCGGTGCTGCTCAAGGGGGAGAGCAGCCGCATGGAGGATCTGATCCGCCGCTGCGTGGACACGGTGCGCCGCTCCTATGAGGCCCACGCCCCAGAGCAGAGCTGGTATGTGGCCGTGGGACGGCCCACCCAGCGCCTGAGCACCCTCCCCGCCTGCTTTGAGGAGGTATCCCGGCTGTGGGCCTACCGCTACATCCTGCCCCGCCAGCACATCCTGACGGCGGACACCGTGAGCTTCCTCACCGGCACCGGCAGCGACAGCAGCCTGGACCACCTGGACGCGGGAAAGGTGGACCCCGCCATCCTCCTGGACGTGATGCGCAGCGCCGGAGCCTCGGAGATCCCCCGCTTCGTGGACGAGTACCTCCACAGCGTGGAGGAGGCCCTCAGCTCCAAGCCCTTCTGCCAGTACCTGATGCTGGACCTGCGCTTCGCGGCCTGCCGCTTCGCCGCCTCCCTGAGCGTCGGGCAGGGGGAGCTCCTGGCCCCGCTGGACTGCCTGGGCATGGTGGGGCGCAGCGTCACGGCGGAGGACCTGCGGACCTACTTTACCGCCCTGCTGCTCCGGACCGTCGAGCTGCGGGACCAGGCCTCCAGCAGCCAGTGCCGCAGTCTTCTCAGGCAGGCCCTCGCCTATATCGGCAGCCACTTCACCGACGAGACCCTCTCTCTGAACCAGGTGGCCCGGGAGGTGAACATCTCCGCCAACTACCTCTCGGCGGTGTTCAGCCAGGAGGTGGGGGAGACCTTCACCGAGTACGTGACCGGAAAGCGGATGGAGCGGGCCAGGGAGCTGCTTCGGACCACGGACAAGCGCTCCGGCGAGGTGGCCGCAGCGGTGGGGTACAAGGACCCCCACTACTACTCCTTCCTCTTTAAGAAGACCCAGGGCTGCACGCCCCGGGACTACCGGGGGAAGCGGCCATGAGGCGGCCCGACTCCATCCAGAGCCGGATGCGCCGGCTGGTGGTCATCTTCTGTGCCTTTCTGGCGGCGGTGCTGGCGGTGCTGCTGGCGCTGGTGATCGCCTATAATGAGCAGTACACCGGCCTCCTCTACAACGTGACCACCGCCTCGGAGTTCAATCAGGACTTCAAGGACGCCATCGATCTGAAGATGTACTACTACGTCATCGAGAGCCGCTACTCCGAGGGCCTCCCGGTGGAGGAGGTCCAGGCGGCCCAGGCGCTGGCCAGAGACCTTCTCAGCACCACCAGCCAGAAGGACAGCCTTCGGGCCATCACCAGCGTGCTGGACCTGTGCGAGAATTTAGAGGAGAAGATCTACCAGATCGCGGCCACCCGGAGCTACGACCAGCGGCAGATGCAGCTGGAGAACAATATCTACGTCCTCACCGCCCTGATCGAGGAGTACATGTACAACTACCTCTACTGCGAGTCGGTGCAGCTCAACCTCCTCCAGCAGCAGATCTCCCGGCAGATCCGGGCGGAAATCCTGCTGGTGCTGCTGCTCACCGCCGGTCTGGTCCTCCTGCTGATGCGCTACAGCGTCCGCCTGGGCCGGTCCATCACCCAGCCGGTGGTGGATCTGAGCCGCCGGGCGGAGGACGTCATCGGCGGGGATCTCACCGTCCGGGAGCCCATCGAGTCGGAGACCTGCGAGATCCGCACCCTCAGCGAGGGGATGGAGCAGATGATCGCCCGCCTCAACGCCCAGATCGGCGAGATCACCCGGAAGCAGGCCAGCCTTCGCCGGGCGGAGCTGGCCCTGCTCCAGGCCCAGATCAACCCCCACTTCCTCTACAACACCATGGACACCATCATCTGGCTCATCGAGGCGGACCGGCCGGAGGCGGCGGTGGAGATGGTCTCCAACCTCTCCGACTTCTTCCGCCACTGCCTCAGCCGGGGGGAGGACGTGATTACCCTGGGGGAGGAGGAGCGCCACGTCCGCAGCTACCTCCAGATCCAGCAGGCCCGCTACCAGGACATCCTGGACTACACCATCGACATCGACCCCGCCCTCCGCAGCGTCCGGGTCCCCAAGCTGACCCTGCAGCCTCTGGTGGAGAACGCCCTCTACCACGGCATCAAGCGCAAGCGGGGGAAGGGCCATATCTGCGTCACCGGCGTCCGGGAGGGGGAGGCGGTACTGCTGAAAATTACCGACGACGGCGCGGGCATGACGGCGGATCGCCTCATGGAGCTGCGCCGGGCCATGGAGACCGGGGAGCGGGTGGGCTTCGGCCTTGTCACCGTCCACGAGCGTCTGCGCCTGCTCTTCGCCCCCCCCTGCGGCCTGACAGTGGACAGCCGGCCGGGGGAGGGGACCGCCGTAACGGCGCGCATCCCCTTCCGGAGCGGAGAGGAGGGAGAGCTGTGAGACGGCGTGTAATCGCCATTGCGGCGGTACTGTTTACCCTTGCCGGCTCCGCCTGCGGAGCCAGGCAGAATCCGACACCGGATTCTGCCTATGAGGAGCTCATTACCATCGGCATGTGCCAGGTAGGTGCGGAGTCGGACTGGCGGGTGGCCAACTCCGAGTCCATGAAGGCGGTGTTCACCGAGGAGCGGGGCTACCGTCTCCTCTTTGAGGACGCCCGGCAGAAGCAGGAGAACCAGATCAGCGCCATCCGCAAATTTATCCAGCAGCAGGTGGACTACATCGTCCTCATGCCCATCAGCGAGAGCGGCTGGGACTCGGTGCTCCAGGAGGCCCGGGAGGCGGACATCCCGGTGATCCTGGTGGACCGGAAGGTGGACGTATCGGATCTGGGCCTCTATACCGCCCACATCGGCTCGGACTTCCACCGGGAGGGCGTCCAGGCCGCCGCCTACATTGCGGAGACCTTTCAGGACCCGACGCGCCCCGTCCGCATCGTCCACATCCAGGGAACCCTGGGGTCCACGGCCCAGCTGGGCCGGACAGCGGCCCTGGAGGAGGCCGCCGCGGCCCATGAGAACTGGGAGATTTTAGCCCGTCTGGACGGCGACTTCACCCAGGCCAAGTCCTACGAGGTGATGACATCGTACCTCCAGAGCCTGCCATCCTCCGACGGCATCGACGTGGTGTACTGCGAGAATGACAACGAGGCCTTCGGCGCCATCCAGGCTCTGGAGGAGCACGGCTGCACCTGCGGCCCCGAGGGCGTCCGCGTAATTACCTTCGACGCCACCAGAAACGCCCTCACCTACTGTATGAACGGAAAGATCGCCCTGGCGGTGGAGTGCAACCCCCTGCTGGGTCCTCTGGTAGAGGAGGTCATCGCCACCATGGAGGCCGGAAGAATCCCGGAGAAGCACAACTATGTAGAGGAGCGCGTCTTCACTCCCGAGGAACTGACAGCGGCAGTAATCGAGGAAAGAGAGTACTGAGTGAATTAGGAATGAGGAATTAGGAATTGGGTGTGATGGGAAGGCTCTGTTGAAGAAGTACCGTTATGAGAAGCAACTATCCCGCAGAAGGGAGAACATACCTTCTGCGGGATAGTTTTGTAGCTTTTCAGAGATCCAATAAATTCCTAACTCCTCATTCCTAATTCCTAATTAAACGAAGTGTCAGCCGCTGCTTCGCACCACAAGCTCCCACTCCAGAAACTTGGAGTGGGCCGGCTCGCCCCGCAGCAGGCCGATCATCTGCTCCGCCGCCGCGCGGCCCATGCGGCTGCGGTGGCTGAGGGAGGTGATAGGAACGGGGCCCAGCTGGCTGAGGTAGCTGTTGTCGAAGCTCACCACCGCCACATCCTCGGGGACCCGGATTCCCCCGTCGATGAGGACGCGGATCAGGTGGAAGGCGATCTCGTCGTTGTAGCAGATGACTGCCGTGGCGCCCTGAAGGCGCTTTTGCAGGAAGGCGAGGAGCAGGCGGTCGTCCCGCTCCTCCAGAAGCCGGCGGCGATCCTCGGTGTCGTACCAGGCGAAGCGGCTGTCCTGAATGGCGAGCCCCGCGTCCCGGAGAGCGGAGACCGCCCCGTGGTAGCGCTGGGGGCCCTGGACATCGTCGCTCTTGAAGAGGCCGGCGATCTCCCGGTGGCCCCGGCCGGTGAGGTGCCGGGCCAGGCGGTAGCCGCCGCCGTAGTTGTCGTCGGCCACGCAGGGGACGCCGGAGAGCTGGCTGTAGGCCCCGTGGAGAAACACCATGGGCATTCCCGTCTGCCGCAGGCGCTGGTACAGGTCCTCGTTAGGCGTGGGCAGGGCCGTCTTGGACCCCTCCACCAGAAGGCCGCTCACCGGCTCCTCAATCAGCCGGAGCAGGATCTCCCGCTCCAGCCCCACATGGTTTCTTGTGGCGTAGACCGCCGTGGAGTAGCCCTGTCGGGCAAACACGTCGGAGGCGTCGTGGAGAATGGCGGGAAAGATGTAGTCGTCCATAAAGGAGGTCACCACCGCAATCTGCTTGGGGGGAGCCCCCGGCAGAAGACCCGTCGTGTAGGAGCCGCTGCCCTGCCGGCGGTGGATCAGCCCCTCCTCCTCCAACAGGCGCAGGGCGTGGCGAACCGTCTGCCGGCTCAGCTGGTAGCGCTGGGACAACTCCTGCTCCGTGGGTAATTTGTACCCTTTTTGTCCGCTGTTTCGGATCAGATCCGCCCGCAGACTGTCCGCCAGAACCTGGTACTTCACGGCCATACGCCTCTCCCCCCTCTCCCGTATCCGCCGCGCAAACTGGTATGTTAAAACAACACCATTATAGCAAGAGTTCATGGTAATATGTCCAAAATAATGGTTGATATTTTTTTGTATTTTGGCGCTTTGCCCAGAAAAAAACGAAAAAATCAGCCACACCCCCGCCGTGGCCCTCTGCGGCGGCAAGTGAAATTTTCCCCCTTTTCGCTAAAGGAAACCAACGAATCCTCGGGAGTTGGGCAACCTGACAACAACAAAAAAATGGCGGTTTTGGGGGAGGATCAAAAGAAATTAAACAAATATAAAATACAAATCATAAATTTCTCAACTAATAACAGGCGTTCTCCCCTGTCGGCAGAATAATTTGTATTGAATATTGTCGGAACTTCTAAAATTTGTATTATTTAATGGAGCGAAAATGTGAAAAACAGCTAAATTGGTGTTGACTTTGTACCAAAAATCCTATTTAATGCAGGCATGGGGACGCGGACAGCCGGCGGCTGTTCCGCCCACCAAAACCAGAAAGTGAGGAAGATACCATGAAGAAGATCTTGTCTCTCCTGCTCGCCCTCTCCCTGGTGCTGGCCCTGGTGGCCTGCGGCAGCAAGGACAACGGCGGGAACACCGGCAATGACACCCCCGGCAACACCGATGTCAATGAGCCCTCCGGCGGCGACAGCACCGGCGGCGAGCTCATCACCGTTGGCGTCATCAACAACGACCCCAACGAGTCCGGCTACCGCACTGCCAACGACGCGGCCATGCGGGCCACCTTCACCGAGGAGAACGGCTATAAGGCCACCTTCTACAACAACAACGACGCGGCGCAGCAGATTGCCACCGCCCAGCAGATGGTCCAGGACGAGGTGGACTTCCTGCTCCTCTCCCCCGCCTCCACCACCGGCTGGGACAGCGTGCTCCAGGACGCCCAGGCTGCCGGCACCCAGGTCATCCTCTTCGACCGTATGTTAGAGGCCGATGACAGCATGTACGTGGCCGCCGTGGTCTCCGACATGCCCGCCGAGGGCAAGACCGCCGTGGACTGGCTGGCCGCCCAGGGGCTCAGCGAGTACAACATCATCCACATCCAGGGCCACATGGGCTCCGACGCCCAGCTGGGCCGCACCGGCGCCCTGGACGAGAAGGTGGCCGCCGAGGCCAGCTGGAACTATGTGACCCAGCAGACCGCCGACTGGGATGAGGCCACCGCCCGCACCATCGTGCAGTCCGTCATCGACTCCAAGAAGCCCTTCAACGTGATCTACGCTGAGAACAACGGCATGGCCCGCGGCGCCGTGTCCGCTCTGGACAGCGCCGGCATCACCCACGGCAAGGACGGCGACGTCATCGTCATGGGCTTCGACAGCGACAAGTGGGCCTTCGAGTCCGTGCTGAACGGCGAGTGGAACTACATGGGCCTGTGCAACCCCCTCCAGGCCGACACCGTGGACAGCATCATCAAGGATCTGGTGGCCGGCAAGCAGCCCGCCCAGAAGATCATCTACACCCCGGAGCAGGGCTTTGACTGCAATACCCTTACTCCTGAGGATGTGGCTACCTACGGTACCTGATCGACAGGATACATAGCGAAGTCATCACGTGAAGCGACACGCGGCGCGGCATGTCAGCCGCGCCGCGTGTGACCTTTATAGACCAAAGGCACTCCGCAGGAGCTTGCCGCCGCAAGCGGCAAAGAAATTGAAATCGTTTTTCTGGCGGCGTGTACGTCAGAAAAACTCCCTGCGCGAAGCGAGCGTCGAATTGTCCGCTGTAAGCGGACAACCGAGGCGCAGAGCGCAGCGAAACTCACTCAAAAAAGTGGCTGTGCCACTTTTTTGAAATCTAATGAAATGGAGGCGTATCCCTATGCAGGAAGGCGCGGTATTGGAAATGCGCGGCATCTGCAAGTACTTCCCGGGTGTGCGCGCCCTCCAGGGGGTGGACTTCACCCTGCGGGAGGGGGAGATCCACGCTCTGATGGGGGAGAACGGCGCGGGGAAGAGCACCCTCATCAAGGTGCTCACCGGCGTGTACCCCAAGGACGGCGGCGAGGTCCACATCCGCGGCATTGAGGGGGCGGCGGTGATCCGCTCTCCCCAGGACGCCCAGAACGCGGGCATCAGCACGGTGTATCAGGAGATCACCCTCTGCCCCAACCTGACGGTGGCGGAGAACATGTACATCGGCCGCACCAGGGGGGCCGTGACCAACTGGCGGGCCATGAACAGCGGCGCGGGGAAGATCCTCACCGAGCTGGGGATCCCCGCCAGTCCCAGGCAGCAGCTGGGCACCTGCTCCATCGCCGTGCAGCAGATGGTGGCCATCGCCCGGGCGGTGGACATGGAGTGCAAAGTGCTCATCTTAGACGAGCCCACCTCCTCCCTGGACGAGCAGGAGGTGGTGAAGCTCTTCGGCCTCATGCGGGATCTGAAGGCCAAGGGCGTGGGCATCATCTTCGTCACCCACTTCTTAGAGCAGGTCTATGAGGTCTGCGACCGGATCACCGTCCTCCGGGACGGCCAGCTGGTGGGGGAGTACGTGATCGAGGATCTGCCCCGGGTCCAGCTGGTCAGCAAGATGCTGGGCAAGGAGCTGGACGACATGGCCGACATCAAGGGCGAGTCCGGCGGCGCGGCCATCAGCCAGGACGGGGCTCCGGTACTGGAGGCCACGGACCTGTGCAGCAGCGCGGGCATCAAGCCCTTCGACTTCTCCATCCGCAAGGGGGAGGTCAACGGCTTTACCGGCCTTCTGGGCTCCGGCCGCAGCGAGTGCGTCCGGGCCATCTTCGGCGCGGACCGCGTCACCGGCGGCCACGTGAAGATGGATGGAAAGGACATCAAAATCAGACGCCCCATCGACGCCATGAAGCAGGGCATCGGCTACCTGCCCGAGGACCGGAAGGGCGACGGCATTGTGGGCGACCTCAGCGTCCGGGAGAATATCATCCTGGCCCTCCAGGTGATGAAGGGCTTCTTCCGCCCCTTCACCCGGGCCCAGGCGGAGGCCTTCGCCGACGAGTACATCAAGCTGCTGGAGATCAAGACCGCCTCGGCGGACACCCCCATCAAATCCCTCTCCGGCGGCAACCAGCAGAAGTGCATTCTGGCCCGGTGGCTGCTCACCGACCCCAAATACCTGATTTTGGATGAGCCCACCCGGGGCATCGATATCGGCACCAAGATCGAGATCCAGAAACTGGTCCTCAAGCTGGCGGCGGAGGGGAAGAGCGTCACCTTCATCTCCTCGGAGATCGACGAGATGATCCGCACCTGCTCGCGCCTCATCGTCATGCGGGACCGGAAGGCGGTGGGGGAGCTCAACGGCGAGGAACTGACCCAGACCAAGATCATGGCGACTATCGCAGGAGGTGATGCCCAATGACGACCCCCGTGAAAAATCCCAAGACCCAGGTGAAGCGGCCTGAGGAGAGCCTCCTCCGGCGTCTCACCCGGCAGCAGCTGTTTATCCCCGTGGCGGCGCTGGTGCTGCTGGTGCTCTTCAACCTGATTGCCGACCCCTCCTTTTTCGCCGTCTCCGTCAAGGAGAACAGCCTGGGCAACCCGGTGCTCAGCGGCAACATCATCTCTGTTC
>CANDEH010000071.1 GCA_947383645.1 uncultured Clostridia bacterium
ACCTTGCCCATGAGCACGTCCGCCACCGCGTCGCCCAGGCCGCCGATGACGCTGTGCTCCTCCACGGTGATGACGCTGCCGCACTTCTCCGCCCACTCGGTGACGCAGGCGGCGTCAATGGGCTTAATGGTATGTACGTTGATGACGGCCACCTGCTTGCCCTGGGCGGCCAGGATTTCGGCGGCGGCCAGGCTCTCGCCCACCATCATGCCGCAGGCGAAGACCACCGCGTCGGTCCCCTGGCGCATCACGTTGGCCTTGCCGATCTCAAAGGGGTAGTCCTGCTCAAATACCGGGGTGTTCATCCGGGCGAAGCGCAGGTACATGGGGCCCTGGAACTCCGCGGCGGCGAAGACCGCCTTCCGGGCCTCGTTGGCGTCGGCGGGGACGATGACGGTCATGCCGGGGATCACACGCATGAGGGCGATGTCCTCAATGGCCTGGTGGCTACCGCCGTCCTCCCCCACGGAGAGGCCGGCGTGGGTCATGCACAGCTTCACGTTGAACCTGGGGTAGGCGATGGAGTTGCGCACCTGCTCGTAGGCCCGGCCCGCGCCGAACATGGCGAAGGTGGAGCAGAAGGGGATCAGCCCCATGGTGGACATCCCCGCGGCCACATTCACCATGTTGGCCTCGGCAATGCCCATGTCGAAAAACCGCTCCGGGTAGGCCTTGGCGAACTTGTTGGTGTTGGTGGCCCCGGCCAGGTCCGCGTCCAGGACCACTACCTTGTCGTTGACGGCGCCCAGTTCCACCAGGGCCTCGCCGTAGGCGACTCTCGTTGCTTTCTCACTCATTCTCTCAGCCCTCCAATTCCTTTAGCGCCTGCTGCCGCTGCTCCTCGTTGGGCGCCTTGCCGTGCCAGCCCGCCTGGCCCTCCATGAAGCTGACGCCCTTGCCCTTGACGGTGTGGGCCAGGATGGCCTTGGGCTTCCCGGCAACCGTCGGGGCGGACAGGGCGGCGTCCACCGCCTCCAGGTCGTTGCCGTCGGCGAGCTCGATGACCTCCATACCGAAGGCGCGGAGCTTGGCGGCCAGGTCGCCCAGGGACATGACCTCGTCGTTGGTGCCGTCGATCTGGAGGCCGTTGTTGTCGATGCAGACGGTGAGGTTGTCCAGGTGGTAGTGGGCGGCGGACATCATGGCCTCCCAGATCTGGCCCTCCTGACACTCGCCGTCGCCCACCACGGCGTAGACCTTGGTGTCCTTGCCCAGGTGCTTGGCGCCCAGGGCCATGCCCACGGCGAGGGAGAGGCCCTGGCCCAAAGAGCCGGTGGAGGCGTCGATGCCGGGGACCTTCTTGGCGTCGGGGTGGCCCTGGAGGATGCTGTGGAGCTGGCGGAAATTCGTAAACTCGTCGTGGGAGATGAAGCCGCGCTCGGCCAGAACGCCGTAGTAGCAGGGGGCGGCGTGGCCCTTGCTGAGGACGAACCGGTCACGGTCCGGGTCCTTGGGGTTCTTGGGGTCCACGCGCATGTGGTTGAAGAAGATGCAGGTCACAAGCTCCACCGCGGAGAGAGAGCCGCCGGGGTGACCGCTGCCTGCGTTGGCCGTCATGTTGATGATGTCACGTCGGACGGCCTTGCAGACCTGTTTCAATTCTGCTGTTTGCATAGGGTACCTCCATCCTTTGATTAATATTTTGGAGATGGCTCAGTGGGATACAGTATACCAGATGTTCGCCGGTTTTGCAATGGACCATGGCGTAAACTTTGGAGAGAGAGGGCGGAGAACAGCAAAAAATTACCGCTTTTCCGGCGGCATATTCAAAAGAGAAATGGTCATGCTATGGTTGCAGCGGGGAGGAAGAAACAACGCAGGGCGTTATTCCTTTCTGATCGCTGTTGAAATATAGGGCGGAAGGCAGGCGGCCCGGCCAGCAGGCTGCCGCCCCGACCGGAGGCCCAATATGAGGAGAAGGAGAAATTCGTCATGTCTAAGAAGAACAACCGTATCAATGTTCCCGAGGCCCGGGACGCCATGGACAAGTTCAAGATGGAGGCGGCCAGCGAGGTGGGCGTCAACCTGAAGGAGGGCTACAACGGCGACCTGACCAGCCGTGAGGCCGGCTCCGTGGGCGGCCAGATGGTCAAGAAGATGATCGAGTCCTACGAGAAGAGCCTGTAAGTGCTCTGAGAGCAGGAACGCCTGTCCCTTTGGGGACAGGCGTTCCTCTGCTTTTGGGGGATCTGCGGCTGTCGGGAGCCGTTCCGACGGCTCTTCCCGAGGTATGCCGGGGGCATATTGACTTGACTGCGGTTTTGAGTTATAATACAAATACTTCGACAAATTCCGCCATTTTTCGCCCCCCTCCCCTGTGCTTTCAGCTGCCGCGGCTCTGGGAGGGGGGCGGACTTTTTCGGAGTCGTGTGTGAAGAATCGGCCGCCCTGGCGGCCGGGAAAAGGAGGAAAGCTATGTTTTGTACTTCCTGCGGAAAGCAGATCCCGGACGAATCCCTGTTCTGTGAGTACTGCGGCGCCAGACAGGAGGGGGTCAGTCCGCCGACGCCTCCGGCGCAGGCTCCGGTACAGCCCCCGGTACAGTCTCCGGGGCAGGGGAGCCCGGTGCAGACCGTTTCCCTAGGTCAGAGCGTTCCCATCGCCGCCGCGCCTGTTGGAGGGACGGCGAAAAAGCCCATGGACCCCAAGGCCAAAGCGGCCCTGATTGTGATCGCGGCGGTGGCCGCAGTCGTGGTGGGGGCCAAGCTGATTCTGGGGGCGATGTTCACGCCGGAGAAGACCATCGAGAAGTTCCTCACCGCCTATCAGACCGGCGACGCCGACGGCTTCCGGGCCGTGACCGCGGTGGCGGAGGACAGGCTGGAGCTCACCGACCAGACACTCTCCTCCTTCTTCGCCGGCTATACGGGCAGCGAGAAGGACGCCTTTATCAGCAGCCTGCGGGAGGCGCTGATGCGGGACGCCATGTACCTCAAGCAGGGCGCCCCGGCGGAGGGGGACGGGATCTTCCGCCTGACGGAGAAGTCCTATGTCCTCTTCTCCACCTACGCCGTGGAGATCACCCCCCTGGACGTGCGGATCACCAGCGAGTTTGAGAATACCACCGCAGAGGTGTTCGGCGCCTCCCACACCGTCAGCGGCGAGGAGACCCGGGCCGCCATGCTCCCCGGCGTGTACGCTGTCAAGGCCGCCTACACGGACCCCGGCACCGGCGTGACGCTGGAGAAAACCATGCCCAACTGCGTCATCTCCCGCCAGCGGCCCTACATCGACATCTACTTCGACTACACCACCGCCTACATGCAGGGCACCACCGGCCTGACGCTGAGGGAGATCCAGATAGACGGCAAGCCCTATGCCGGGGACCTCAGCGCCATAGACCTCTACAACGGTTACTCCATCGGCCCGGTGAACAGCGACAGCACGATCAAGGTGGTGTCCGAGGCCGGCGGCATGGAGTTTGTGCAGGAGTTTGACCTCAGGGAAAACGGCGAATACTGCTACATCTATCCGGAGCTGTCCGAGACGATGCGGGTGGAGTTAATCAACATCGCGGCTGCCTTCCTGCCCGACTGGCTGCGGACCTACTACAGCTACGACCGGGAGGCCCTCAAGCGCTTGTATGACTCCGGTTCCGTAGGCTCGGACCTCCTTGCTGGCCTGGATAACATGGTGTCCATGGTGTGGAACGGCGCAGAGGATGTATCTTATGTCCGGTTTGACCAAATTGAGGTCCAGCAGACCAGAGCGTATGTCGATTTCAGCATCGATCCGGTTTTCTACGCCGGCGTGGAGATTCCCGCCATCTACAGCGGCTCCTCAGGCTTTATATCCCTGGCCACCGGCGAGTATTTGGAGATCTCAGAGCTGGAGGACGTGGAGGAAACCGTCTATGTGTCCATGTCCTATCTGGACGGCAAGTGGCAGATCAACAGCCTGTCCTGGTACTAAGCAGCGCACATCTTTGCAACAAGTCCCGTATTGACCCGTTTCTTAGGAAAACAGGGAGAAATTTTGAAAAGAGAGGTACATTACTATGGCATTTTGCAGATACTGCGGCGCGTCTCTGGCCGAGGGCCAGACCTGCACCTGTCCCCAGTCCCAGGCGGCGGCCCAACAGAGCGCCGCCCCCGTCCAGCCGGCTGTCCCCGTACAGGAGCCGGTGCAGCAGCAGCCTCCCGTTCAGCCGGCGCAGCCCCAGCAGCCCTCCGCCGCCCAGCAGCAGGCCGCCGCCGCGGCCCAGGCGGCTCAGGCGGCGGCCGTGGATACCGCCAAGAACATCGGCGGCTATCTGAAGGTGTATTTCACCGACGCCGGCGCCGCCGTGCGGGGCGTGGTGGAGCAGGACAACCTGACCTTCGCCATCATTCTGACGGTGATCCGGGCCCTGGCCGCGGGGCTGGCGGTCTACGGCCTGCTGCGCAAGGCCTGCGCCATCGCCCTCCAGACCGCCATGACGGCGGCGGGGGCCTTCGGCAGCTACGGCAGCTCCATGGCAAATATGATGAGCACATCCATCAAGGCCCCCCTGATGGGCAGCCTGCTCTACGGTGCGCTGATCGGCGCGGCGGGGATGGCGCTGTACATCGTGATGGTCTTTATCCTGATGAAGCTGCAGAAGGGTTCCGCCTCCCTCAAGGCGGTGTATGAGGCCAGCGCCGCCAACGGCGTTCTGCCCACGGCCCTGCTGCTGCTCACCTTCCTGGCGTCCTTTGTCAGCATGCCCTTTGCCATCGTCTGCCTGATCCTGGCGGGGCTGTCCTGGGTGGTCAGCGGCGTGCTGACGGCGCAGCTCCTCTGTCCGGACAACGTCAGCGGCAGGTTCTGGGCGCTGTACTTTGTGGGCGTGGTGCTGGTGTTCTGGGCGTCCGGCCTGATTCTGCCCAACCTGTTCCTCAATGCGGTGGGCGGCATCAGCGTGTCCACTATGGGCAATCCTCCCGTTACGCTTCAGCAGAGCATCGACATGATGAAGATGCAGGTTGCCCAGATGGGCGGCTGGAGCGGCATGTTCCGGGAGCTGCTGGAGGAGATTTTCTAAGGGGCAGTTCGAGACGCGGCTTTGCGGTTTGAATTGCATGTAAAAGGAACCCCGTTTGGGGTTCCTTTTACACTGTCCTCCTTGCCGCCGGTGAAACTCTATTGACTTTTTTGACAGTCTGTGGAGACGGTGGGATGGTGCGCCGGCGTCTGTAGTTTCACTTCGGAGGCCATTCGATGGGGAGATGTGCTTTTTTCGGGGCCGCGGCCTATGATTTCCTTGCATTGTGCCTGCTGGTCGATTATACTGGGGTGCATAGGACAATGATATACAGGTCCGAGAAAGGATGGAACAGCCATGTTTAACTTCACCTACTACACCCCCACCAAGGTGGTTTTTGGCCGGGATACCGAGAGCCAGACCGGTGCGCTGGTCAAAGAGCAGGGGGGCCACAAGGTTCTGCTCCACTACGGCGGCGGCAGCGTGGTGCGCTCCGGGCTTCTGGACCGGGTCAAGGCGTCCCTGGAGGCCGCCGGCGTGGGCTATGTGGAGTTGGGGGGCGTGGTGCCCAATCCCCGCCTCTCCCTGGTCCGTGAAGGCATCGAGCTGGTGAAGCGGGAGGGGGTGGATTTCCTCCTGGCCGTGGGCGGCGGCAGCGTCATCGACTCCGTCAAGGCCATCGGCTACGGCGCGGCCAACGAGGGGGACGTGTGGGACTTCTACGAGCACACCCGTCAGGCCGCCGCCTGTATGCCCCTCGGCGTGGTCCTCACCCTCTCCGCCACCGGCAGCGAGATGAGCGACAGCTCCGTCATCACCAGCGAGGAGGGCTGGAAGAAGCGGGGGTACAACAGCAACCTCTGCCGGCCCAGGTTCGCCGCGATGAACCCCCAGCTCACCGCCACCCTCCCCGACTATCAGACCGCCTGCGGCTGCACGGATATCCTGATGCACACCCTGGAGCGGTACTTCACCAGCGGCGGCAACATGGAGATCACCGACGCCATGGCCGAGGCGCTGCTGCGCACGGTGATGAAAAACGCCCGGATTTTGAGAGACGATCCCCAGAACTACGACGCCCGGGCGGAGGTGATGTGGGCGGGGAGCCTGTCCCACAACGGCCTCACCGGCTGCGGCAACAACGGCGGCGACTTCGCCACCCACATGCTGGAGCACGAGATGGGCGGGCTCTACGACGTGGCCCACGGGGCGGGGCTGGCTGCCGTCTGGGGCAGCTGGGCCCGGTATGTGATGGACAGCTGCCTCCACCGGTTCCACCGCTTCGCCGTCAATGTGATGGGTGTGGCGGACAGCGACGACCACAGGGCCGTGGCTTTGAAGGGCATCGAGGCCCTGGAGGCGTTTTTCCGGGAAATCGGGATGCCCACCTGCTTCTCGGAGCTGGGGATCACCGCCTCGGAGGAGGATCTGGCCCTGATGGCGAAGAAGTGCGCCGCCGCCACCGGGGGGAAGAAGGGCTCCGCCCGGGTGCTGATGGAGCCGGATATGCTGGAAATTTACCGCATGGCCAACCACTGACTTTTTTTGGAAAGACTGTAACGACACTAAGGCTTTGCAGAGCAGGGCCTTAATGGAGTACGTCCCTTTGGGGGAAAGTTAGCAAACAGGGCCGAATATCACACTTTAGCGCTCTGCAATTCCGGTATTACCGCACGGGAACGATAGGAATGCTGTTATTGAGAAATCGAACAGGGGAACAAAGGGGGTACATGGAAGGAAAGTATTGGAACAACTTCATCGGCGAAAGTTTGACCCTAATTGACTGTCTGCCGGCAAAGGGGCGGAGGAGATCTTTGCCGGCTTTGGGCTGGACAGGCTGGAGGGCGGCTTCCGCGCGCCGGAGGAGGATATGCGTACCCTGGCCGCCCTCTGCGCCGCGCTCCGGGAGGAGCTGTACGGCTGCGCCGCTCCCGCCTCCCGGCGACTTCAGTGAAAGGATGCTGTCCCTATGAAACGAATCATTGCCCTGCTCTTGATTTGCTCCGTCGCCCTCCTGTCCGGCTGCGGCCGGCGGGAGGGCTCCCCCGTGCCGCCGGCGGAGGCGGATCCGCCGGTGGAAGTTACAGACGAATCCACCGGGGCCGCCGGGCAGCCGGCGGCGGGGGTCCTTGTCCGTGTGGCGGCGCTGAAGGGGCCCACCGCCATGGGGCTGGTACAGCTGATGGACGCCGCGGAGGACGGCGAGCTGTGGGGAAACGACTACGACTTCTCCCTGGCCGGGTCCGTCGATGAGATCACGCCCCGGCTGGTGAAGGGGGAGGTGGACATCGCCATGGTCCCCGCCAACCTGGCGGCGGCGCTCCACCAGAACACCGGCGGCGGCGTTTGGGCCATTGCCGTCAACACCCTGGGCGTCCTCTACCTGCTGGAGCGGGGGGAGAGCGTGACCTCGGCGGAGGATCTGCGGGGCCGAACCATCCTGGCCAGCGGCAAGGGGGCCACCCCGGAGATTGTCCTGCGGCACATCCTGGTCCAGAGCGGCATCGATCCGGACCGGGACGTGGACATCCAGTGGAAGAGCGAGCACGCGGAGTGCCTGGCCGCCCTTCTGACCACGGAGGGGGCTGTGGCCCTGCTGCCCCAGCCCTTCGTCACCACCGCCCGGATGAAAAACCCGGAGGTCCGGGTGGCCCTGGACTTAAACGAGCTGTGGGAGGCCCTGCCCAGGGACGGCGGCCCGACGGCCCTGATTACCGGCGCGGCGGTGGTCCGCGCCGAGTTCGCCCAGGCGCACCCGGAGGCGGTGGACGCCTTTTTGGAGGACTACGCCCGGTCGGTGGCGTGGGTCAACGGCAATCTCCCCGAGGCCGCCCGGCGCATGGAGCAGTACGGCATCATCGGCGCGGAGGCGGCGGAACTGGCGATCCCCGACTGCCACATCGTCTGCATCACCGGGTCGGAGATGCGGGAGATGCTCGGGGCCTATCTCCAGGTGCTCTATGGCCAGAGCCCCCAGTCCGTCGGCGGCGCGCTGCCGGGGGAGGAGTTCTACTATGTCCCGTGAGCGGCGGCGCTTTCGCTGGCAGGCGGCAGTTTTTTGGCTGGCCGTGTGGCAGGCGGGGAGCATGGCCCTGGGCAGTCTCCTGCTCCTCCCCTCGCCCCTCCGGGTCCTGGCCCGGCTGGGGGCGCTGAGTGTCACGGCCCCCTTCTGGCGGGCGGTGGCCTTCAGCGCGGCGCGGATCGCCGCCGGCTTCCTTCTGGCCCTCGCTGCCGGGACGGCGCTGGCGGCCCTCGCCTGCCGCTTCCGGCGGGTGGAGGATCTGCTCGCCCCGGCCATGCTGGCCGTCAGGAGCGTGCCGGTGGCCTCCTTCACCATTCTGGCGCTGCTGTGGGTCTCCGCAAGGAATCTGTCGGTGCTGATCGCCTTCCTCATGGCGCTGCCGGTGCTCTACACCGGCGTCCTCTGCGGTCTCCGCGCCGCGGACCCGGCCCTTCTGGAGATGGCCCGGGTCTTTCGCCTCTCCCCCCTTCGGCGGCTGCGGTTCCTCCGCCTGCCTGCCCTGTGGCCCCATTTGTCCGCCGCCTGCTCGGTGGCTGTGGGGCTCAGCTGGAAGGCCGGCGCCGCGGCGGAGGTCATCGGCATCCCCGCCGGCTCCATCGGGGAGCGGATGCAGCAGGCCAAGGTCTATCTGAATACGGCGGACCTCTTTTCCTACACGCTGGCGGTGGTGCTGCTGAGCCTGTGCTTCGAGCGGGCCGCCCACCGCCTTCTCCGGTGGGGGGAGCGGCTGTTTCGGGAGGTGTGAGTATGGAGGATATTGTCATCCGCCGCCTCTGCAAGTCCTTCGGCGGACGGCCTGTCCTGACGGACTTCGACGCCCGCCTTCCAGCCGGCGGCATCACCTGCCTGATGGCCCCCTCCGGCTGGGGGAAGACCACCCTTCTGCGTATCCTCCTGGGTCTGACGGCGGCGGACAGCGGCACGATTACCGGCCTGGAGGGCCTGCGCCCGGGCGCGGTGTTTCAGGAGGACCGGCTCTGCCCCTGGCTCTCCCCGGCGGACAACCTGCGCCTCACCGCGCCGGGTCTCACTGCGGCTGGGGCGGGGGAGGCCCTGGGCTCCGTGGGGCTGGGCAGCTGTGCCGACGCCCCGCTCTCCGCCCTCTCCGGCGGGATGCGGCGGCGGGTCTCCATCCTGCGGGCGCTGGTGTGTCCCTGCGATGTGCTGCTGCTGGACGAGCCCTTTCGGGGGCTGGACGGGGAGACCAGGGCGCTGACCATTGCCGAGACCCTGCGCCGCCGGGCGGGGCGGTCCATGCTGGTGGTTACGCACGACCCGGAGGAGCCGCGGATCCTGGGCGCGGCGCAGACGATTGTGTGCGGAGCGGCGGAGGGAGGCTGAGGAGGAGAATGGGTATGAGCGAGATTCACCGGATCAAGTGCGGGAACGGCAGCTGCTATATTGTGGAGAATGGGCGCGGCGGCATACTGGTGGACACGGGGAGGCGGGAGTATGCCGACCGGGTGATGGAGCAGTGCAGAATCTACCATGTGGGGCTGATCGTCCTGACCCATGCCCACTTTGACCACGCGGAAAACGCGGCGGAGATAGCGGGCGCGCTGGGGATTCCTATTGGGATGAGTGAGCGGGACTGCAACCTGATTGCGTCGAATAACCGTCAGGCGCTCTGCGCCGAGACGTTTTTGGGCAAAATGGTTCTGGCGGCGTCGCTGCGGGATTTCTCCCGGCGGAAAATGCAGACCTTCACGCCGGATGTGCTGCTGGAGGACGGGGACCGTCTCACAGACTACGGAATCAACGCCGCCGTGATCGCGCTCCCCGGCCATACGGAGGGGTCTATTGGTCTGGATGTGGACAGCGCCCATCTGATTGTGGGCGACGCGCTGATGAATATGTTTTACCCCACGGTGTCCATGCTGTATCACGACAGGAATGACATGCTGGCGAGCGCGCGGAAAATCAGCGCCTTGGGTGACAGGACCATCTATTTCGGACACGGCGGGCCGGTAGCCAACCGACAGTGGGTGAAATAAAAAGCGGCAGGGCGGACCTGAATGGTCCGCCCTGCCGTGCCTTTTGTGTTTTAGCTCACTGGATCGTGATCTGCCGGACTGCCGGGGCCGCCGGCTTGGCCTTGGGGAGGGTCAGCTCCAGGATGCCGTCCTGGTAGGCGGCGGAGATGCTCTCCTCGTCGATGCCCGCCACGTCGAAGCTGCGGGCGAAGGAGCCGAACCGCCGCTCCCGGCGGATGTAGTTCCCCTTCTGGTCCTTCTCTTCGCTGCTGACAGTCCGCTGGGCGGAGACAGTGAGGATGCCGTCCTTCAGGTGGAGCTGGATGTCCTCCTTCCTGAAGCCGGGGAGCTCCGCCTCCAGGACGAACTTGTCGCCCTCGTCCCGGATGTCCGTGCGGAAGGTGGTGGCGCTGGGGGTGTTGCCGAAGAAATTGCGCTCGAAGTTGTCGAAGGCGTCGAACAGGTTGTTTTCGTGGCGCTCAAAGGGAATCATACCGAACATAAGATCGTGTCCTTTCATCATTCAAATTTTTTCGGAATGGCGGGGGGGAGACTCCCGGAGGCCGCCCCCCTGTCTCATTTCTTGACTTTAGTATATCCCGAGATTGTGAACAATGCTTGCAAATCTTATGTCTGAACTGTGAATTTTAGCACTCGTACGGTCGGAGTGCTAATCCCGCTGGCCGAAGTCCCGCCCGTTTCACGAATCCCGGCTTGAATCAGGAAATTGGCTATGATATAATCGGAGCATTCCATCGAAATCAGCGCGAAAGGAGCGGAGTATGGACAGAAAAGGATCTGCCCCTCAAGAATATATGCGGCCATTGGCGATGGTATTGGTCATATGGGCCCTCATTCAGTTTGACAGTGCCGCCGGCCTGATCCCGAACCAGATCGCGGCCCTGAGCATAACCCCCGCTGTCTGGGGAATTGGCGCAGGTCTCCTGTCGGTAAGGGCAAAGAGGGATAATAGGGCGTATTCGCTCTATCGCCACTCCCCGTTTTCAGGCAGAGATGGATTGCTCCTCTTTTTCGTCATCACCGGCGGGCTCACAGTGGCCTTCAGCAATTACCTGTACGCGGGATTGAGGCCGTTGTTCGTCAGGGAACTGCTCACAGAGTATCCCCTGTACACCATCCGAAACATCCTCTACTATCCCTTAGAGGTCCTGTTGATGCTGTATCTTTTGATGTATTCGCAGGCAGCAGGCGCGATTTTTACAAAAAAGGAGTCCATTCCCTGGGGCGCTCTTGCGCTGTTTCTGTTATGGGGATTGCCGCACATCCTATGGCACGGGCTTCCAGATGGCATCGTATCTGCGCTGAGGGCTTTTCTATACTCCATTCCGTTTTATTCCTCCAGCAAAAACATCGGGACAAGCTACATCTGCATGGTGATCTTGTGGTTTTTGTAGGATACATCGCTAAAAAGCGAAACAAGGCGCACATCCATATTCCCCAGGCAGCTATTCAAAAAGGAGGCCCCTATGGAGCAGACCTATATTGAGATTGGAACCATCGTCAACACACACGGCGTCCGGGGGGAGCTGAAGCTGCTGCCCCGGGACATCGACGCAGAGGTGCTGGCCAGCTGCAAAACCCTGTACATCGACGGCCGGGCCGTAACCCCCCGGTCCCAGCGTCTCCACAAGGGGTGCCTTCTCTTCCATCTGGAGGGCGTGCCGGACCTGGACGCCGCCCTGCCCTACAAGGGTAAGACTGTCTCCGCCCACCGGGCCGACCTTGCGCTGCCGGAGGGGGTGTACCTGCCGGCGGAGCTGCTGGGTATGGCGGTGCTGGACGCGGAGACCGGGGAGGATCTGGGACGTATTGCCCGGGTAATGGCCTACCCGGGCCACGATGTGTATCTGGTGAGTGGGAAAAAGGAGTTCATGGTGCCGGCGGTGCCCGCCTTCATCGCGGAGATTGATCTGCCGGCGGACACGATGCGTATCCACGTGTGGGAGGGGCTGATCTGATGGAGATTGACATTATGACGCTGTTCCCCGAGACGGTGGGGGACATGATGAACGAGTCCGTCCTGGGCCGGGCCCAGGAGCGGGGCTATATCCGCGTCGAGGCCCACCAGATCCGGGACTTCACCACCAACAAGCAGAAGCAGGTGGACGACTACCCCTACGGCGGAGGGCGGGGGGCGGTGATGCAGGCGGATCCCCTCTACCGCTGCTGGGCTTATCTGAAGGAGACCCATGGCACGGACCGGACCCGGACCATCTACCTCTCCCCCTGCGGCGAGACCTTCTGTCAGGCCAAGGCCCGGCAGCTTCTCCGGGATTACGACCATCTGATTCTGGTCTGCGGCCACTACGAGGGGGTGGATCAGCGTTTTTTGGACGAGTGCGTGGACGAGGAGATCAGCATGGGGGACTTCGTCCTCACCGGCGGAGAGATCCCGGCCATGGCGGTGGCCGACGCGGTGTGCCGCATGGTTCCCGGGGTGCTCCCGGATCCGGAGTGCTTTGAGGAGGAGAGCCACTGGAACGGTCTTCTGGAGTACCCCCAGTACAGCCGCCCGGCGGTGTGGCACGGCCGGGAGGTGCCGGAGGTGCTGCGCAGCGGGGACCACGAGAAGGTCCGCCTCTGGCGGCGGAAGCAGGCCATGCTCAGGACCCTCCAGCGGAGGCCGGACATGTTCCGGGAGGGGGATTTTATGGGGAGCAAGCCGGACCGGCGGCTGCTGGCGGAGGTGCAGGAGGAGTTTAGGGAGTGGCGGAAGGAGTAGCTCTTCCGCAGAGGGAGATCCGCCGCGGCCCGCGGCGGGGGAGGGGGGTTCGCCCCCCGGGGCGAGTTACTTTTCCCACGCGGGAAAAGTAACCAAAAGTGTGGGGAGACACGCAAAACGTAATTGAAGAATCTTGAAAGACACGGTTTTATC
>CANDEH010000072.1 GCA_947383645.1 uncultured Clostridia bacterium
TGGCCGCATCGCTGCCGCCCTCGTCAACCTCTTATTCAACTCTTGATTCGCATTGTAAATCGTGATTTACAATATATTTTTGATACTAATCTCCTGGGTCTCCGCCAGAAGCACCAGCTTCTCTGACAGCTGGTTCAGAGCGGTGTGGAAGTCCGGCACGTCCGCCTCGTCGCAGGCGGCGAAGGCGGCGGCGAAGAGGGTCTCCACGTCGTCCAGATCGTCGTGCTCCATGATGGTGTGGAGGAAGGTCTGGCTCTTTTGCCAGCTGCCGTAGCTCGCCTGGAGCTGTTTTTCCGTCTCCTCCCACCGCTCCTCTCCGGCCAGCCGGTCCGCCTCGCCGAGGAGGACCGTCCACTTCTCTGAGCAGTCCCGAATATAGCAGCCGGTCCAGAGCGCGAAGGTCAGCACCGCAGCCAGTACCGCGGCGGGGATAATCAGCGCCTTCATGCTCCCGCCTCCTTGGCCACGCAGGTGACGCTGCCGGCCTCGTCTACGGTCAGGAGAAAGACCTCCCTGGGGGAGGTGATGTTCCGCGCCTTCAGCTGCTTTTGGAGCCAGTCGCCGTTGTATCCGCTGCCCCGGAGATTTTCCGACATCACATGGCCGTCGTTGATGAGGAGCACCGGCAGCGTCACATCGTCGGGCACGCACAGCGAAACCGCCTTGGGCGTCACCGGGCGGTCCTTGGTGTAGGGCAGGACGGACACCTTGCCGCTGGTCTCCAGAATGGCGTACTTCACGCTGGCCAGATCCGTGATCCCCTGTCCCCGGAGCTGCTCATAGAGCTCATCCACCGTGAAGCGGTTTTTGGCCAGGGCCTTCTGCACCAGCCGTCCCTCCCGGATAATCAGTGTGGGCTGACCGCAGAGAAGGGAGCGAAAGCGGATGGATTTCAGGTTGCAGTAGCTCAGAATCATGCTCAGGCACAGCAGCGTCACAATGGGCAGTACCCCGTAGACCAGCGGAATGCCGAAGTCCTGCATGGGCACCGCCGCCAGGTCGGAGATAATCAGCGTCAGCACCAGCTCGCTGGGCTCCAGCTCGCCAATCTGCCGCTTGCCCATGAGCCGCAGGCCCACCATCAGCACGAAGTAGAGGATTACGGTTCGAAAAAACGCAGTTGTCATAGTCACACCCCTTCCGGTGTAGGATGGCCGGAGCAGGGGGAAATTATCCACGCTATAGAGGGCGGTGTTTGCCCCTTTTATAGAGCTTCGCAGAGGGAAAGGAGGACACATAGACGATAGTCTATCATAAGCGCCAGCGCCCCCGCAGAGCCGCGGGGGACGACGAGGTGAGGGGAGTATCGAGGTTTTCGGCGGATGCCCCTCCGTATCGCTCCGGGTGCGCACACAGCCGGCAAATACGCGGGCGACCGCGGAACAAGGGGGCTGTGACCGGGGAACAGGAGACAAATTATCTGCGAGTTTGTATCCTTACTTTTTCTTAGAAGACTGCAACGACACTTGATTTTTTAAGAAAAAATCTTGGTGGAGTGCGTCCCTTTAGGGAAAAAGTAAGCAAAAAGAACTTTGATTTCGCTCTTTATCCTGTTGATAAATGGCAGATTTCCGCACGGTGACGGAAGTGCGCCGCGTGGCGGAGGGAAAGCGCACGGGGGAAAGAGAGCGGTTATACGGATTTTTTGATATCAGGAGGAACCATATACAATGTGCGGTATTGTAGGATATGTTGGAAATGAGCAGGCGGCCCCCATTCTGCTGGAGGGGCTGGGCCGCCTGGAGTACCGGGGGTACGACAGCGCCGGCGTGGCGGTGTACTCCCCCAAGGCGGAGGCGCTGGAGGTCTATAAGGCCAAGGGGCGGCTTCAGGTTCTCTCGGACATGCTCCGCGGCGGCGCCTCGGTGGACGGCGTCACCGGGATCGGACACACCCGCTGGGCCACCCACGGCGCCCCCAGCGACGTAAACTCCCACCCCCAGGTCAGCCGCAGCGGGAAGATCGCCGTGGTCCACAACGGCATCATTGAGAATTACGCGGAGCTGAAGGAATTTCTTATGGGCCAGGGGGTCCCCTTCACCTCGGAGACGGACACCGAGGTGGTGGCCCAGCTCATCGCCCACTTCTACGAGGGGGAGCACCTGAGCCTTTTGGAGGCGGTGGGCCGGACGCTGCTGCGTCTGGAGGGGGCCTACGCCCTGGGTATCCTCTGCGCCGACGAGCCGAACCAGATCATCGCCGTGCGCAAGGACAGTCCGCTGATTTTAGGCTACGGGGAGGGGTGCTCCTTCCTGGCCAGCGACGTCACCGCCATCCTGCGCCACACCCGGGAGGTGGGCTACATGGACGACGGGGAGGTGGCGGTGCTCACCCGGGACGGCATCCAGTGCTACAACTACCTGATGCAGCCCATCGAAAAGGAGGTCGCCCATATCGACTGGGAGATCGACGCGGCGGAGAAGGGCGGCTACGAGCACTTCATGTTCAAGGAGATCATGGAGCAGCCCCAGGCCCTGCGCCGGTGCATCTTCCCCCGGGTCCGGGAGGGGGCGGTGTACTTTGAGGACTTCCACCTCAGCGATGACTACATCTGCAGCCTGAAGAAAATCTACATCATCGCCTGCGGCTCCAGCTGGCATGTGGGCATGGTGGGCAAGTACCACCTGGAGCGGATGACCCGCATTCCCGTAGAGGTATCCCTGGCCTCGGAGTTCCGGTACATGGACCCCCTGGTGGACGAGCATACCCTGGTCATGGTCATCAGCCAGTCCGGGGAGACGCTGGACACCCTGGCCGCATTGCGGGAGGCCAGGCGCCTGGGCGCCCACGTCCTCTCCATCGTCAACGTGGTGGGCAGCTCCATTGCCCGGGAGTCGGATCAGGTGCTCTACACCTGGGCCGGGCCGGAGATCGCCGTGGCCACCACCAAGGGCTACTCCACCCAGCTGGCGGTGGTGAACCTCCTGGGCGTCTACTTTGCCCGGGTGCTGGGCACCATGACCTCCCAGCAGTGCATTGATATTCTGGACGAGATGCTCCTTTTGCCGGAGAAGATGGAGCAGGTGCTCTCCCGCCCGGAGGAGATCCAGTACTGGGCCTCCCAGTATTTCAACCACGACAGCGTGTTCTACATCGGACGCAATGTGGACTACGCGTTGGGCCTGGAGGCGTCGCTGAAGCTGAAGGAGATCTCCTACATCCACTCCGAGGCCTACGCCTCCGGGGAGCTCAAGCACGGCACCATCAGTCTGGTGGAGGACGGCACCTTGGTGGTGGCCCTTGGGACCTATGGCAAGCTCTTTGACAAGGCCATGAGCAACGTGGTGGAGGTGAAGGCCCGGGGGGCCGACGTGCTGGCCCTCACCACCGAGAGCCGGGCGCAGGAGATGGCGAAAACCGCCACGGCGGTGCTCACCATCCCCGACGCCCACGAGCTGGTCCTGCCCAGCCTGGGCGTGATACCCATGCAGCTGTTCGCCTACTATGTGGCCCTGATGCGGGGCTGCGATATTGACAAGCCCCGGAATCTGGCGAAATCGGTTACGGTTGAGTAATTTTGTTTGAAGACCGCTTCGCTGGGTCTTCAAACGAGGGGACGGGGGTACGCTTTTTTCCTTGGGACAACTCGTTGTCCCAAGGAAAAAAGGTCCAAACCGAGCGCGGTTTGCAAGGTGTTTTTCCGAAAACGCGGTTTCCGGAAAAACGATTTTAGATTTTTTGCGGCGCTTGCGCCGCAAACTCTCCCGAGGGGCTCTTTGCTGCTGAGGCAGCAAAATCGGCGGGGGTGCGGCACGGGGAATCATGGGAATAAAGAAACAGGAGGAAACTACCAATGAGAATTGGGAAGCGGGTGACCGCCCTGGGCGTGGCGCTGGTCATGGCCCTGGCTCTGGCGGTGAGCGCCTGCGGTGTGGAGAGCAGCTATCCTCTGGGAAGCGGGGAGTATTTTACGGTGAGCGCAGCGCCCCTGGGTATCGCGAAAGGTACCTATCGGAACGGGGAGATCACGGTGCCCTTTGAGGCCTATGTGGTGCCCGCCGGCGCCTCGGTGACCGCTGTGGTGCTGGCCGGCGGTGAGATCCGGGCCAACCCGGAGGGGGGCTATGAGGCGGGCGAGCCGGGACAGCCGGACTCCCCCGTGGTTATGGGCGGCTCCGGCGAGGCGAGCCTGGTCATGCGGATGGAGGAGGGGAGGAGCAGCCATATGCGCATCTTCTCCGCCTATCTGGATCCCGGCGCTGAGGAGGCGGTGGAGACCTGCACGGTCATCAGCAAGGACTACTACGACGTTCTGGCCGCCAGCGAGTACATGGAGCTGACGCTGGAGGCCCTGACCACACTGCCCCTGGAGCCCATTGACAGCTATCAGGTGAACAACTGGGCCCGGGAGCAGGTGAAGGCGGCGCTGGAGAAGGGCCTGGTGCCGGAGGATCTGGAGGCGGACCTGCGTGTCAGCATCAACCGCGCGGAGTTCGCCGCGGTGGCGGTGACGCTGTATGAGGCCCTGGGCGGCGAGGAGGGGGAGGAGAAGGACTGCCCCTTCGCCGATACGGAGGACCCCTATGTGCGCACCGCCTACAGCCTGGGTCTGGTGAACGGCACCGGCGACGGCACCACCTACAGCCCCGCCGACCCTGTGACCCGGGAGCAGATGGCGGCGCTGCTGTCCAATGTCTATACCAGGCTGGGCCACGAACTGCCCAAGGCGCTGCCCCAGGCGGAGGCGGCGGCCTTCGCCGACGGTGACACCGTGGCGGCCTACGCCAGGGACGCGGTGGCCTTCATGGCGGAGAAGGGGATTCTCACCGGTATGGGGGAGAACCGCTTTATGCCCAAGAACGGCTCCACCCGGGAGCAGGCGCTGATCCTGGCCCTGCGGATGGCAGAGATGCTGAAATAGTACCGTTCGGGACGGGAAATGGACCGTAGATGACATGCCTCCGACCGCAGTGGGAGGTCCCCAGCGACCGTGACAACAAAATTTTTAAGGTCCTGGGGTTGCCCAGGGCCTTAAATTGTGCGAATATCGCACAATTATGACCACTTTATTCCATTTGACAAGCGGAGTATAATGGTCTTATGCGACATTACCAGCACACCATATGGGAAAGGAATATGCGCCTATGAAATCCATGAGATTGACCGCCTGGGCTCTGCTTCTGAGCCTGCTGCTCTCCCTCCTCCCCGTTACAGCTCTGGCGGAGGAGATCCCCGACACGGTAGAGGCCCCCATGACCCAGGAGGACGTGGCCCGGGCTGCCGCCGAGGCCGCTATGACCTATGGAGGGGCCGCCAGTGTCCAGTATGCTTTGTGGCAGGACGGGAAGATTGTCTACACCGGCCACGCCGGGGTTTACTCCAAGAGCGAGAACCGCGCCCTCACCGACGATATCCTCTACGGCGTGGGCTCCATCAGCAAGACCTACACTGCCGCCGCCATGATGAAGCTGGTGGAGCAGGGCCGGGTGAACCTGGACGCCCCGGTGACGCGCTATCTGCCCGGGTTTAAGATGGCCGATGAGCGGTATAAGAAGATTACGGTGCGGATGCTTTTGAACCACTCCTCCGGCCTCATGGGGGCGTCGGGGGACAGCGCCTTTCTTTTGGACGACGGGGCATATGACGCCACCGACCGCCTTCTGGATCGGCTGGCCGGTCAGACCCTCCAGGCGGAGCCGGGGGCCTACAGCGTCTACAGCAACGACAGCTTCTCTCTGGCCCAGCTGGTGATTGAGGCCGTCAGCGGGATGGACTACACCGCATTTCTGCACAAGAACATCACCGGGCCCCTGGGACTGAAAAACACGCTGACGCCCGCGGATGACTTCGACCGGAGCCGTCTGGCCAAGGGCTACCTGACTCCGGCGGAGACGCGGCCTCTGCCCCCGGAGACGTTGGCCATTACCGGCTGCGGTGGGATCTACGCCACCGCCTCGGACCTGGCGGCCTTCGGCGGGGCCCTCTGCGGGGATCAGCTCCTGCGCAAGTCCTCCCGTGACGCCATGGCCGCCGACGAGTTCCTCCGGGGGCTCTGGCCTGCGGACAGCAGCGACAGCTCCGTGGCCTTTGGTCTGGGCTGGGACAGCGTCCACATGTTCCCCTTCAGCCAGAACGGCATCCAGGCCCTGGTGAAGGGCGGCGACACCATCGTCTACCACGCGGGGCTGGTGGTGATTCCGGAGCACAACATGGCTGCGGCAGTGCTCTCCTCCGGCGGGGCCAGTACCTATGACCAGCTGGCGGCGGCCAAGATGCTGGTGGGCGCTCTGGCCGCCAAGGGCATCGCCGTCACCGAGGCCGGCTCTCTGGACGAGGCCGCCCCCGCCTCTATGCCGGCCCGGCTCACCGCCCTCAGCGGGTACTACGCCAGCACCATGCAGGCGGGGAAGGTGGACATTACCGCCGACGGCGTGATGAAGCTGGACCTGATCGGCGTGGAGCAGACCTTTACCTACCGCGCCGACGGCAGCTTTCGGGATGAGGAGAACACCGCCCTCCTGCGCATCGCGGAGGAGGACAACGGCCGGATCTACCTCTACCAGCACGCCTATGGCATGGTCCCGAACCTCACCGGCGCAGTCTCCTCGGAGTACGTCTTCCAGCGCCTTCCCGAGGTGGAGACCGACCCGAAGGTCCTCTCCGCCTGGGAAGAGCGGGAGGGGAAGGTGTACGTGGCCCTGAACGAGCGGTATACCTCGGTGATGTACCCCGCCAGCGGTCTCTTTGCCGCCGTCTCCCTGGAGGGTTCTCCCGAGGGCTACATGATGGGCAGCCGGCTGGTGGACGAGAATACCGCCCGCTCCTGCACCCAGATCCCCGGTACCGGCAGCCGGGACAGCGCCGTGGTGGCGATGAAAATGGTTGACGGCGTGGAGTACATGGAGCTCAACGGCGGCCTCTACCGGGATGCCGCCTCCCTCCCCGTCGCCTCCGCCGCGGCGCGGTCCGTCTGCACCATCCAGGCCGACGGCTATGCCCGGTGGTACAGTGCGGGGTCCGCCGCCGGCAGGACGATGACCGTCACCGTGCCGGAGAACGGCGGCTTCTGCGTCTATGACGCCAATATGCTCCTCACCGCCGCCTCCTACGCCTACGGCGACACCACGGTGACCCTGCCCGAGGGGGGCTACCTGGTCTACGCCGGAGCCCCCGGCGCCCGGTTTGAGATCGCCATGGTCTCGGCGGAGCAGGCGGCGTAGGGGAGCCGGACTGGCATGGCGTACGAGGACTACCACATCGACGGCTGGCGGTTTTCGTTTCCCCGGGCGTGGTCCGTGTCCCTGGACGAGGGGCAGCGTCCGCCCCAGCTCATCTTCGAGGTGCCGGAGGAGCCGGTGACTGTCTATGTCTCCGCCTGGAACTTCCGCAGGCCGGGTACCGGTGAGGCGGCGGACGCGGAGACGGTGCGCTCCCTCATGGCGCAGGCTCTCGATCAGCAGGGGGGGCGGGTGCTGGAGGGAGTTGAGGACTGCTGTCCCCCGGGGCTGCTCCTCTGCGTGGGGCAGAGCGATACCACCGACGGATACCAGATGACCTCCTGCTTCCTCTGCGCGGAGGGCGGGGCGCTCTCGGTCTACTTCGTCTGCGGGGAGGGGGCGGATTTTGAGCGGTACCTTCCCTGTTTGAAGCGGGTGGAGCGGGCGCCGTCCCGGTCAGGTCCGCCGCTGTATCCACAGAATACCGAAAAGTGAGGAAAACGCGCCTGTTCTCTCCGTTTTGGACAAAAACCGGAGGGGGCGGGCGCGCTCTTTTTTTACCGCCCCGGTCTTGCAAAAGGCGGCGGGGCGCGGTATCATTAGGAGAGAAATATATGGGTTCCTCTGAAAAAGAAATGGGTGTGAAACGAGTGAAGCAGCTTTTTAGGGAGGTGCCGGAGGGCTACCTCTTCAGCAACCGGGGGCTGGTGCGGCTGATTGTCCCCTTGATCGTGGAGCAGTTTCTGGCGATCTCCGTGGGACTGTTCGACTCCATTATGGTCTCCTCCGTGGGACAGGCGGCGGTGTCGGCGGTGTCGCTGATCGACAACATCATGATCCTGATTATCAACATTTTCGCCGCCCTGGCCACCGGCGGGGCCATCATCGCCGGCCAGTTTCTGGGCCGCCGGCAGGAGGAGAAGGGCTGCGAGGCCACAGAGCAGATGCTCCTGGTGTCCGCCGGGCTCTCCGTTTTGATTATGGCGCTGGTGTATCTGGGACAGAACTTCATTCTCCATGTGGTCTTCGGCAGGATTGAGGCGGATGTGATGGACAACTGCCGCACCTATCTTCTGATCGTGGCCGCCTCCATCCCCTTCATCGCCCTCTACAACGCCGGCGCGGCGGTGTACCGGGGGATGGGGGACTCCAGGACGCCCATGCTCACCTCCCTTTTCATGAACGGGGTGAACCTGGTCGGCAACGCCATACTGCTCTATGGCCTGGGGTGGGGCATCGAGGGCGCGGCCATCCCCACGCTGATCTCCCGGGCCCTGGCGGCGCTGTGGATGGTGGCGCTTCTCAAGCGGGAGGATAAAATTCTGCACATCGGCAGCCTTCGCCGCATCCGCCCCCACAGAGCCACCATCCGCCGGATCCTGCGTATCGGAATCCCCTACGGCCTGGAGAACGGCGTCTTTCAGCTGGGAAAGATCATGGTGCTCAGCCTGATTGCCGCCTTCGGCACTGCCTCCATTGCGGCCAATGCCGTCAGCGGCACGCTGTGCAACTTTGTCATCCTGGGCGGCATGTCCATCAGCTACGCCATCTCCTCCGTCTGCGCCCAGTGCGTGGGACTGCGGGACTATGAGCAGGTGCGCTACTACACCCGCAAGCTGATGGCGCTCTCCTATCTCAGCGTGCTGGTGCTCAATACCGCCGTATGCCTCGGCCTGCCGCTGGTTTTTGCGGTCTACCGCCTTCCGGCGGAGACGGCGGCAATGGCGCGGCAGCTGATCCTCTTCCACGGTGTGGGGGCGCTGACCTTCTGGCCCCTGGCGTTCAACCTGCCCAATGCGCTGCGCGCGTCCAACGACGCAGCGTACTGCATGGTTGTGGCGCTGCTGAGCATGTGGATTTTCCGGGTGGGATTCAGCATCGTGCTGGCACAGTATCTGGACATGGGCGTGTTTGGCGTCTGGGTGGCGATGATCCTCGACTGGATCGCCCGGACGGCGGCCTTCGTCCCCCGCTACCGCGGGAGACGGTGGTATCTGCCGCCGGAGGAATAGGCTCTGCGGCCGGCCCCGGGCGTCTGTCCCCGGAGGGCCGGCCGCCTCTCCTGAGCGCAGAGGCCGGCTTTTTTGGCCTGCCGCAGAAATTTATCCCGTTTTTGAAAAAAATTCTTGACAAGCCGCCTGGTTTCCGATATACTAATTAAGCTTGCGTTGGGCGTACCGCGTCTAGAGGGCAGGCACTGCGATGATGCGGGAGATTGCTCGAAAGAGGTAACTTCCGCGGAGTATGTCCGAGAATCGGGCGGCTGAGAATGCTCTTTTTGCGCGTAGATCGCTGCGCCATGGGGCAATACCGGCCTTTTTGCGCCGGTATTTCTTATGAGCTGGAATGATACGCACGGATAAGCGGAAAGAAAGTTCTCGCCGTACAGAGTAAGGTCAGACGCAAAAAATTACTTTGTACTATCACATGGAGGAACAAGCAATGGCAAAAGAAATGATCCGCATTCGCCTGAAGGCCTATGACCACCAGGTCATCGACCAGTCCGCTGAGAAGATCGTGGAGACCGCCAAGCGCACCGGCGCCGCCGTGTCCGGCCCCATCCCCCTGCCCACCAAGAAGGAGGTCGTCACCATTCTGCGCGCCGTCCACAAGTATAAGGACAGCCGGGAGCAGTTCGAGCGCCGCACCCACAAGCGCCTGATCGACATCACCAACTCCACCCCCAAGACTGTGGAGGCCCTGATGGCGTTAGAGCTCCCTGCCGGCGTGGAGATTGAGATCAAGCTGTAACATAAGTCCATAGGGAGACCCCAAGGCTGGTGAGGGGGAAGCCTCGCAGAGTTTCGCCGCCCGTGACTGAGCCGCCAAAGGCGGCGAGGAAATGCCCTTAGGGTACAGGCGGCGAAATCAGGTGAAATCATTTTTCCGGCGGCGTGTACGTCGGAAAAATCCCTTGCAGTCATCAAGTACCCGCAAGGAGTACGCCGCATCCGTAAGCGGCAGAGCCCCTAACGGCTGCGCTGTGTGCGAGCGACAGCGAGTGCGCGCAGAGGACTGGAACCCCCTCAAATGAAATGCTCGCATTTCATTTGATTAGTTTGCTGCCATGCCTATCGACTTGCGTGAGATAGGCGGGTCATGTCGGCAGAGCAATGCGGTTTAACCCCCGTATCTAAGCCGACCAATAACCTGTAAGGAGGAATATAGATTGAAAGCGATCATCGGTAAGAAAGTTGGCATGAGCCAGATCTTCGACGCCGACGGCAAGGTGATCCCGGTTACCGTAATCGAGGCCGGTCCCTGCGTCGTGGTGCAGAAGAAGACGGTGGAGAAGGACGGCTATGCCGCCGTGCAGCTGGGCTACGAGGACGTCCCCGAGCGCAAGCTGACCAAGGGCGAGCTGGGCCACCTGAGCAAGGCCGGCGTGGCTCCCAAGAAGCACCTGAAGGAGTTTGACCTGGACGCCGAGCTCAGCGTGGGCGACATCGTCAAGGCCGACACCTTCGCCGAGGGCGACCATGTGGACGTCACCGGTATCAGCAAGGGCCACGGCTACGCCGGCGTCATCAAGCGCCACGGCAACCACAGCCTGAAGGCCACCCACGGCACCGGCCCCGTCGGCCGCCACCAGGGCTCCCTGGGCTCCGGCACCGACCCCAGCCGCATCTTTAAGGGCACCAAGGGCGCCGGCCACATGGGCGTCGATCAGGTGACCATCATGAATCTGGACGTTGTGAAGGTGGACGCCGAGCTGAATATGCTGGTGGTCCGCGGCGCCGTCCCCGGCCCCAAGGGCGGTCTGGTGACCATCCGGTCCACCAAGAAGACCATCATTGAGAAGAAGGGCGAGGCCGGCACCAGCGTCAACCCGCAGAAGGCTTCTGCCCGCGTCAATCCCCAGAAGGCCTCTGCGCGTAATAAGTAAGGGAAGGAGAGTGCTTGAATCATGTCTGCTGTTAAAGTTTTGAATATGTCCGGCGCCAGCGTCGGCGAAGTAGAGCTGAGCGAGGCCGTCTTCGGCATTGAGCCCAACATGGCGGTCGTTCACGAGGCGGTGAAGAACCATCTGGCCAACCGCCGCCAGGGCACCCAGTCCGCCCTGACCCGCGCCGAGGTCTCCGGCGGCGGCCGCAAGCCCTGGCGTCAGAAGGGCACCGGCCACGCCCGCCAGGGCAGCACCCGGGCCCCCCAGTGGACCCACGGCGGCATCGTGTTCGCCCCCAAGCCCCGCAGCTACAGCTATGTGCTCAACAAGAAGGTGAAGAGACTGGCCCTGAAGTCCGTCCTCTCCGCCAAGGCCGCCTCCGGCAGCATCATCGTGGTGGACAACATCGCCATGGACGACATCAAGACCAAGGCCTTCAAGGGCTTTTTGGACGCGGTGAAGTGCGACGGCAAGGCCGTTGTCATCACCCCCGAGGTTCGGGAGAGCGTGGTGAAGTCCGCCCGCAACATCCCCGGCGTCCTGACCACCACCGCCAGGATCCTCAGCGTCTACGACCTCGTTAACGCCAAGTATCTGGTGATCGATCAGTCCGCGCTGGCCATCATCGAGGAGGTGTTCGCGTAATGACTGCTTACGATATCGTCATCCGCCCCGTGATTACGGAGCGCTCCATGAACAGCGTCGCCGACAAGAAGTACGTCTTCGAGGTGGCGCCCTCCGCCGGCAAGGTGGAGATCAAGAAGGCCGTGGAGGAGATCTTCGGCGTGAAGGTCGCCAAGGTCAACACCATGCACGTCCCCGGCAAGGCCAAGCGTATGGGCGCCGCCCGTCCCGGCCGCACCAAGGACTGGAAGAAGGCCATCGTGCAGCTGACGGAGGATTCCAAGACCATCGAGCTGTTCGAGGGTATGGTATAAGGGAGGAAACTGAAACATGTCTATCAAATCTTTTAAGCCGACCACCCCGTCTCGGCGGCATATGACGGTTTCCGGCTTCGACGGCATCGACAAGAAGGCCAAGCCTGAGGCCAGCCTCACCGAGACCCTGAAGAAGAACGCCGGCCGCAACAGCTATGGCCGCATCACCGTCCGCCACCGCGGCGGCGGCAATAAGCGCAAGTACCGCATTATCGACTTCAAGCGGGACAAGGTGGATATGCCCGCCACGGTCCTGCGTCTGGAGTACGACCCCAACCGCAGCGCCAACATCGCCTTGGTCCAGTACGAGGACGGCGAGAAGCGCTATATCCTGGCTCCTGTGGGCCTGGGCGTGGGGGACAAGATTCTCTCCAGCGCCAGCGCCGACATCAAGCCCGGCAACTGCCTGCCCATCGCCAACATCCCCGTGGGTACCGTGATCCACAACATCGAGATGCACCCCGGCAAGG
>CANDEH010000073.1 GCA_947383645.1 uncultured Clostridia bacterium
GCTGCGCGGCTCAGGCACAGGCGACAAATTGCGGCCATCGGCCGCAATTTGCCTCCCATAAGATGCGCAGCATCTTATGGGAAGTAAATGGTGATTTCCCCGTCCCCGTGCGCGGTGAGACCCGAGGCGTAGAAGGTCTGGAGGGCCCTGGCCAGGTACGCCGTGTCCTCCGCCCCGGCGGTCTCGCAGGCGGAGTGCATGGCCAGCTGGGCGAGACCCACGTCTACGGTGTTGAGGGACACGTGGCTGTTCGCGATATTCCCCAGGGTGGAGCCCCCCGCCATGTCCGAGCGGTTGGCGAAGTGCTGCACCGGCACCCCGGATCGCTCACAGAGCCGGGCGAACACCGCCTCGGAAACGGCGTCGGTGGTGTAGCGGCGGCTGGCGCTGTGCTTGATTACCACGCCGCCGTTGAGACGGGGGCGGCTCTGGGAATCGGCCAGCTCCGGGTGGTTGGGGTGGACGGCGTGGGCGTTGTCGGCGGAGACTAAAAAGCTGTGGTGGATCTCCACAGGCAGCTCCCGGTCCAGGGCGGCGCAGATCCGGCCCAGCACGTCCCGGAGGAGGGTGCCGTCGGCCCCCTGGCGGGTGGCGCTGCCCACCTCCTCGCTGTCAAAGACGCAGAGCACCGGGAGGCCCCGGCCCTCCTCCGCCGCCAAGAAGCCCCGCAGGGCGGCGTAGACGCACTGGAGGTCGTCCAAGCGGGGGGCAGAGACGAACTCCTCCCCCGCCCCCCAGACGGTTCCCGGTTCTCTCAGGTAGAGGGACAGCTCGGAGGAGACCACGTCCTCCTCCCGAACTCCGGCGGCCTGGGCGGCGATGGCGGAGAGGGAGGGCCCCCCGGCGAGGCCCAGGAGGGGCAGCAGGTCCTGCCTGGGGTCGTAGGCATAGCCGTCGTTGGCCTTCCGGTTCATGTGGATGGCCAGGCGGGGGATTAAAAGCAGGTCCCGGCCGACGTCCACCAGGCGGCTCTCCAGACCCCGGGGGGTGCGGATGAGCAGACGGCCCGCCGCGGAGAGGGGCCGGTCCAGCCAGGAGTCGTAGAGCATCCCGCCGTACCGCTCGGTGTTCACGCGGACGTAGTTCTCCGGCCCCTGGAGTTCCCCGCCGGTCTTGATCTGGAAGGTGGGGGAGTCGCTGTGGCCGGCGGCAAGGAGAAAGCCCTGCCACTCCCCCGCCGGCACCCGGAAGGCCAGCAGGGACGAGCCGCCCCGGGTGACAAGGTAGCGCCCGCCGGGGCGCAGCTGCCACGCCTCCCCCTCGGAGAGGGTCTCGTAGCCCGAGAGCTCCTCCGTCAGCGTCCGCACCACGTGAAAGCTGCTGGGGCAGCGGCGGATAAAGGCCAGCAGGTCCCCGGTCATGGTCTTGTCCATATCAAAAATCCTCCCTGTCATCCCGGCCCCTGCCGGGGCGGGGTGTGTCGGTTCTTCTGTCCAGTAGTATACCACGGAGGACCCTTTTTGAAAAGCGGAAAGCGCACTTACGGAAATATAACCGGCCAGCTCCAGCCCAGCTCCAGCACGGCCAGCCGCAGCAGGCCGCACACCGTCCCCATGGACAGCAGGAACAGGAGGGGGGATCGCTTCCAGCGCCGGTACAGCGCCAGTCCGGCCACGAGGCAGAGGATGGCCGCCAGATCGAGCCCGCCGGTCCGGGGGCACAGGGCGTTCCGGAGAATGTCCAGCCCGCCGCTGACGATGATCCCCACCACCGCCGCGCGCAGAATTTTCAGCGCGGCCCGCCAGCGGACGCTCCTCCGGAGGCGGCCGTCGGCCCGGGAGATCAGAAAGGAGATCAGGCATCCGGGCAAAACACAGGCAGTTGTGGCCGCGACGGCTCCCGGAATGCCGTGGAGGCTCATCCCCACAAAGGACGCTGCGTTTACGGCGATGGGGCCCGGGGTCATCTCCGCAATGGCCAGAATGTCCACCAGGGTGTCCGCCGTGAGCCAGCCCAGGCGCTCCACAATCTCCCGTTGAATCAGGGAGATCGCGGAGAGCCCGCCGCCCATGGCAAAGAGCCCTATGTAGAGGAAGCGGATCACCAGCGCCGTCATGCCGCAGCCCTCCCCGTCAGCAGCCAGCCTAAAATCGCGCTCAGTGCCAGCAGCCAGACTGCGCCCACATCCGTGCACATGGACAGACAGAAGACGGCGGCCAGAACCGCCTGCCGGTACCGGTCCCCCGAGCGGAGGATCTCCGCCGCCATCCCGGCCACCGCGCCGGCCACCACCACGGAGACCGCCAGGCGCAGGCCGTACAGGAAGGCGGCCGCCACTGCGCTGGCGCAGAGGGCGTCGTAGAACAGGGAGATGACGGAGAGGGTCACCAGCGGCGGAATTATGGTCCCCAATACGCCGCACAGGGCCCCCGCCGGGCCGGCGATCCGGGTGCCCACCTGTACCGCCACATTCACCGTAACCGCGCCGGGAGAGGCCCGGGCAAAGGCCACCATGTCCAGGATTTCCTCCTCCGTCAGCCAGCCCAGGTCCCGGACAAACCGCCGCTGCATCAGCGGGATGATGACAAAGCCCCCGCCGAAGGTAAAGGCGCTGAGGGAGAGCATGGTGGTGAAGAGTTTCAGACAGCGTGTGTTCATACTGTTGACGGCCCCTTTCCATATCACTGCCGTCGAGGCACACGGGAGCGCGGGAAGCCGCGGCCGCCGGAGGGCAAACAGAGGGGTGCTCTCCCCCGGCTTTGGCCCGGTTTCTCCCAATTGCATCGACGATAGTCCTATTTTACTCGCCGAAATTGCATTTTGCAAATACTATGATATAATAAAAACTATAGTATATTTCTTATATGAGATAGGAGGGATGGAGCCATGACTCTGCGCCACCTGCGGATCTTCTTGGCGGTGTGTCAGGAGGGGGGCGCCTCCGCTGCGGCGGAGAAGCTGTATATCGCCCAGCCCACTGTCAGCGTGGCTGTACGGGAGCTGGAGAGACACTACGGCGTCACCCTCTTCGACCGGATTGGGCGGCGGCTGTTCCTCACCGACGCCGGGAAGCAGATGCGCGCCTACGCCCAGCACATTGTGTCGCTGCTGGAGGAGATGGAGACCCGGTCTCAGGACTGGGAGGAGACGGGGACGCTGCGCATAGGGAGCAGTATCACCATCGGCACCGTGGAGCTGCCGGGGATTCTGCGGGGGATGCAGGCGCGCTATCCAAAGCTGCGGATTGAGGTGATGATCTGCAACTCGGATACCATTGAGACCGCTATTTTGAGCAACGACATCGACCTGGGACTGGTCGAGGGGAAGCACCGATTTCCCCTGTTGCAGGAGGTGTCTCTGGGGGGCGACGAGCTGGTGTTCCTCTGCCGGCCGGAGCACCCCTTCGCGGGGCGGACCGTGCAGCCCCGGGACATCGGGGCGGAGCCCTTCCTCCTCCGGGAGCGGGGCAGCGCCGGCCGGGAACTGGTGGAGTCCACGCTGAAGTCCCGCGGCGTGGAGGTGCGGCCTCTGTGGCAGAGCATCAGCAACCACGCCATCCTCAGCGGCGTGGCGGCGGGGCTGGGGCTGGCGACGCTGCCGCTGTCCCTGGTCCAGCCGGCCATCGACGCCGGGCAGGTCTCCCAATTCTGGGTGGAGGGCGTCCGCTGCACCCGGCAGTTCCGGCTGCTCTACCACCAGAACAAGTACCTGACCCGTCCCATGCGGGAGATGATCCGACTGTGTCAGGAGACCTGGTGAGGGAAAATAGCAGGGCCCGCGCTCTTGGAGCGCGGGCCCTGCTTTTGTGCTGATTAGGTGCGGGTATCCGGCAGGATTTCTGCGGAGGAGGGCTTGAGAAGAGTGATTTCTGGCTCGGAGGAGTTGATGTACATCTCCTCGCACCGGCGCTGGACTTGAACTAAGATGTTGATAGCGCGTTCGGTTTCGCGGACCATCTCCAAATACATCTCTTTGTAATCGACCAATTTCATCACCTCACACGCCTATTATAGTCAATATATTAGGCATAGTCAATAGTTTGATTATGGTAATGTTATTATAGGTGAATGTGATGATTAGTTACCGGCCTTTTTATGAGACGTTACTTAAACGTGGTATAAGTGAATACCATTTGATATACAAAGAGGGATTTTCTGCCAATATCCTCCATCGGATGAAACATGGTAAGAATATTACCCTGAAAACATTGGATACTCTGTGCTTTATCCTCGATTGTGATATATCGGATATTATTGAGTATGTTAAGGACAAGTGAGAAGCAGGGCCCGCGCTTTTTGAGCGCGGGCCCTGCTATTAAAAAGCCCTCGGCAGAGTTTCGCGTCCGCAGACGCGAAATAAATTCAAATTATTTTTTCCGGAAACCGCGTTTTCGGAAAAAATCCCTCTCGCGGAGCGAGCGTCGAACCCCGACTCTCCCCCGCGGGGGAGAGTCGGGGTGAGGCGCAGAGCGCAGCGCAATCCCCTCAAAAAAATGCCTGCATTTTTTTGAAATTTTAAACGAGCTGCCGCCGCTGTCTCTCCTTCTCCGCCGCGTCGCCCTCGGCGGGGTACCACATGGGGGAGACGAAGCGGATGCGGCAGGCGTCGCCCTTGGCGAAGGAGACGCGGTGGGGCACCTGAATCTTCAGCATCTGCTCGCCCACCGGCACCAGGTACTCCGTGCGGTCGGTGAGGAAGATGCGCTTCTCAATGTGGGTGGGGTAGCCCTCCTCCGAGGGGCCCGCCAGGTCGATGGAGTTGGGGCGGGTGGCCACCACCATCTCCCGGGCGGCGTCGGGGGGGATCTCCAGGTTCAGGGGGTTCTTCATGTCCCCCCGGGCGTAGACCTTGCCGTCCTGCACCACCACGTTGATGAAGGTGCTCTCACCCAAAAAGCTGTGGACGAAGCGGCTGTTGGGCTTGTTGTACAGATTCTCCGGGGTGTCGATCTGCATGATCTTGCCCATGTCGCAGACCATCATCCTGTCGGAGATGGCCATGGCCTCGGACTGGTCGTGGGTGACGAAGATGATGGTGAAGTTGAACTTCCGCTGGAGTTCCTTGATCTCAAAGCGCATGGTCTCCCGGAGCTTGGGGTCCAGGTTGCTCAGCGGCTCGTCCAGGAGCATCACCTTGGGCTGGGTGACAATGGCCCGGGCCAGGGCGATACGCTGCTGCTGGCCGCCGGAGAGGTCCGAGGGGTACACGTTCTCCAGCCCCGTGAGGCTGGTGTGCCGCATGGCCTCCTTCACCCGCGTCTCGATGTCCGTCTTGTTCACCTTCTGGATCTGGAGGGGGAAGGCCACGTTCTCAAAGACGTTCATGTGGGGCCACACGGCGAAGGACTGGAACACCATGCCGAGACCCCGCTCCTCGGGAGGGATGTAGAGGTTTTTGGCCTTGGAGGAGACCTCCCGGCCGCAGAGCTCGATGGCCCCCTCGCTGAGGTCCTCGAAGCCGGCGATCATGCGCAATGTGGTGGACTTGCCGCAGCCGGAGGGGCCCAGGAAGGAGAAGCACTCCCCCTCGTGGACCGCCAGGTTGAAGTCGTCCACGGCCACGATGTCGCCCAGGGTCTTGGTGGTAAAGCGCTTGGTGACATGATTCAATACGACCTGATCCACGGCTCAAACCCCCTTCCTGTCCTTGGTAATCTCGGTGACGATGGTGTTGCAGACGATGATAATCACAATGGCGATGCTGCCCAAGGCCGCCGCCTGGGGAATCATGCCCGCGTCGCGGAGGGCGTAGATCTGCACGCCCAGGGTCCGGGTCTTGGGCCCGTAGAGGAGCACCGAGGTGGTGACCTCACGCATGGCCGGCAGGAAAATGAGGAAGAAGCCGGAGACCATGGCCGGGCGAATCAGGGGCAGGGTCACGTCCTTCAGGCTCTCCATGTGGCTGGCGCCGCAGGTGCGGGCCGCCTCCTCCAGGGAGGGGTGGACCTGCAAGAGGGCGGCGGAGGAGCTCTTCATGGAGAAGGACAGATACCGGGCGATGTAGGCGATGAGGATGATCCACAGCGTGTTATAGAGGCTGATGCCGAACAGCGCGCCGGACCAGGCCAGGATCACGCCGATGGCCAGCACCGTGCCGGGGAGGGAGTAGGGCAGCACGGAGAGGATCTCCAGCGCCTCCTTGCCCCGGGGCTTGATCTTCTGCACCACGTAGGCGATGAGGGTGCCCAGGAACATACAGATGATGCCCGCGCCCACGGACAGCATCAGGGAGTTGAGGATGGACCCCTTGGTGCCGTCGGCCTTGAAGACCTTGATGTAGTTGTTGAGGGTGAAGTTCTCCGGGATGAGGGGCAGGCCGTAGGCCCGGACCAGGCTCACAAGGAAGATCATCACCAGGGGCACCACCACAATGAGCACCAGGGTGGCGATGCACAGCACCAGCAGGGGGGCCTTGGCGCCCCGGAGCTTGATGAGGGTGGGGCGCATGCTCTTGCCCTTGATGATGTCGTAGCTGCCGGAGGAGAGGAGCTTCTTCTGGAGGATCAGGGCCAGACCCACCACCACCACCAGCATGATGGACAGCGCCGCGCCCTGGCGGATGCCCTCAAAGCTGCCGCCGGTGCGGGAGATGACGGCGTAGATCTTGGTGGGCAGGGTAAAGATGTTCTGGGAGAAGCCCAGGATGGAGGGCACGCCGAAGTGGGCCAGGGAGGTAGTCATGATGAGCAGGGCCCCGGCGGAGATGGCGGGCACCACCAGGGGGAGGGTGATCTTGCGGATGACGGTCATCTGCTTGGCGCCGGCGATGCGGGCGCACTCCTCCAGGGTGGGGTCCATCCGCTCCAGGGCGGAGACCACCTGCATGAAGACGAAGGGGAAGTAGTAGGAGATCTCCACGAAGATGATGCCGCCCAGGGAGTTGATGTTCACCGGGGCGCTCTCCAGGTGGAAGACGCTGACCAGGAGCTTGTTGAGGTAGCCGGAGCGGCCGTTGAGCAGCAGGTCCCAGGCCATGGCCCCCAGGAAGGGGGGGAACATGTAGGGGATGTTGAACAGCGCCCGCATGAGGCCCTTGGCCGGGATGTCGCTGCGGCCCAGGAGCCAGGCGTAGAAGGTGCCCAGGATGGTGCCCAGAAGGGTCACCCAGAAGGCGATCTTGATGGTGTTCCACATGGCCGAGAGGTTGCTGGGGTCGGTGAGCTGGCCCACGAAGAGCTGGGGGTCAAAGTGGCCCTTGAAGAAGAAGGAGTTGTAGATGATGGAGGCCACAGGGATGACCACCACGATGAGAAGCAGCACCACGCTGAGGACGGTGAGCGCGCCGTCCATGCTGAAGCGCTTGCCGTCGATGGCCGCCAGGTCGCGGTTTCTGCCGGAACGGCTCATGTCGAAGCCACCTCCTTTTTAGGATAGAAGCGGTAGTTGAGCAGACGGATGCCCGTCTCCTCCCCCTCCCGGACCACGCCGTACCGGGCGGCGTCCAGGGCGTTCTGCTGCACGCGCAGCTCCTTGTCGCCCAGAGAGACGAAGTAGTCGTACTCGCTGCCCAGGAACACCGAGCGCTTCACCGTGACCTTCAGGGGGGAGTCCGGGTCGAAGACGATGTCGTTGGGCCGCACGCCCACCTCCAGGGGCTGTCCGGCGCGGACGTCCTGGGGCAGCACGCCGTCGGGCCAGGGGAACTCCCCCCCCTCGGGCTTCAGCCGCAGGCCGCCGGCGCCGGCCTCCACGGGGATGAAGTTGGACACGCCGATAAACTCGAAGGTGAAGCGGTTGGAGGGGCGGAGGATGATGTCCTCGTCGGTGCCGATCTGGCAGAGGTTGCCGTCGGGCTCCATAATGGCCATCCGGTCGCAGAGCTGGAGGGCGGACTGCTGGTCGTGTGTGATGTAGAGGATGGTGGTGCCGCTCTTGCGCTGAATCTCCCGGATCTCCTCCAGCATCTGCTCCCGGAGCTTGGCGTCCAGGTTGGTGATGGGCTCATCCAGGACGATGATGCTGCTGTTGCTCACCAGGGCCCGGGCGATGGCCACCCGCTGCTGCTGCCCGCCGGAGAGCTGGCTGGGCAGGTGGTTGGCGTACTCGCTCATGTTGACGAGAGCCAAGGTCTCCTTCACCCGCTGGGCGATCTCCGCCTTGCCCACCCGCTTCTTTTTCAGGGGGTAGCCCACGTTCTCGCTGACGGTCAGGTGGGGCCAGACGGCGTAGTCCTGAAAGACGATGCCGATGTTCCGGCGCTCCACCGCCATGCTGACGCGGCGGCTGGCGCTGAAGATGCAGGTGTCGCCCACGTAGATCTCGCCGGTCTCCGGCTTGTTCAGGCCCAGGAGGCAGCGGACCAGGGTGGTCTTGCCGCAGCCGGAGGGGCCCACCAGGCAGAGGATCTCGCCGTCCTTGATCTCCAGGCTGAAATCCTTCAGAATCTGGTTGGCGCCGTAGCGGAAGGAGATGTTCTTAAATGTGACGTTTGCCAAAAAATTCCCTCCTTACTGTTGGTAGTCTCTCTTTGCGTTGTCTCTATATTTTAGCAACAGGGGTGGGGGGAACCCTGCTGGGTTTCCCCCACCCCGTGTGGGTTCGGCTGTATGGCTGGGGCGCCGGGATCAGGACAGGCCGAAGATCTTGTTGAAGTTCTCCAGGTTGCTGCCGCTGTCGCTGGCCAGCTTGGCAAAGTCGCACTCCAGCATGGAGGGGATGGCGCTGAGGTCCACGGACTGCTCCACGTCGCTGCGGACGGAGACCAGGTTGTTGGCCACCAGAATCTCCTGACCCTCCTTGGAGAGGATGAAGTCATAGAGCAGCTTGCCGTTCTCCTCGTTGTTGCAGTCGGCCACCAGACCGATGGGGCTGGCGATGGAGACGGTGTCCTCCGGGTAGAGGAAGGCGATGGGGGAGCCCTCCGCCACCAGGTTGGCGGTGACGTAGTCCAGGCACACGCCCACCTGATAGGCCTGGGCGGCCAGCTGGTTGTGGGTGGCGGTGGTGCCGCTCTCCAGCAGGCAGCCGTTGTCCTTGAGCTTCTGCATGTAGTCCGCGCCGTACTTGTCAGAGCACATCATGGCGTTCATCCAGTACTTGGTGGTGCCGGCGGTGCCCGGGTCGGACATGACGATCTGGTCCTTCCACTTGGGATCCAGCAGGTCGTTCCAGGTCTTGGGGGCGTCCTCGGGCTTCACGGTGACGGTGTTGTAGGCGATGCCCACGCCCACCAGACGGGCGGCGGTGTAGTAGCCGTCGGCGTCGATGTAGGCGGGATCAAGGCCGGCGGCCTCGGGGGAGGAGTACTGCTGGAGGATGCCCTCGTCCTTGAAGGAGACGTAGTCGGCGGCGTCGCCCACCCAGATCACGTCGGCGTCCACGTGGCCGGCCTGGGCCTCGGTGGAGATCTTGGTGACCACCTTGCTGGTGCCGGCAAAGTAGTACTCCATGGTCACGCCGGGGTACTTCTTCTCAAAGCCCTCCTTGATGGCCACCAGCTGGTCCTCCTGCATGGAGGAGTACAGCATGACCTTGCCGGAGTAGGTCTTCTCGGGGGTGCCGGTGTCGCCGGTGTCGCTGGGGGTGTTGGTGTCGGTGTTGTTCTGGCTGTCGTTGCTGCTGCCGCCGCCGTTGTTGCCGCTGTTGCAGCCGGTGAGGAGGGACAGCACCATAATCATCGCCAGAAAGAGACAAGTTACCTTCTTCATTTTCCCAATTACCTTCCTTTCTGATTAATAAGGGCGTCGAAGCCTGCGGATATCTGCCGCCGGCAGGGGGAACCCTTATAGCCCTATCCTAATATATGCAGCAGGGAAAGTGGTAGTTTAAAAACTGAAATTCAGGGAAAATCCAGATTTCAAACCTGACATCCGGGCAGACCGCCCACCGCACCGGGACAAAAGCCCCCCCGCAGGCGAGACCGGGGACGGCGGCGGCGGCGGCGCGGGCGGAGGGGCCGCTTTCTGCCGGAAAGGTGTTGACAGGCCTCCGCCTGTCCGCATATAATGTTCTCGCCGCGTCCGGAGGCGTCCCCTCCTTCGGACGCACCTTCACGGAGAGGAGGAGTGGCTATGAAGACTGCCGCGTACCCGGCGGAGAGCGGGGTGTCCCGGCTCCACAGCCGGCTGGTCCGCTCGGGGATCGCTATTTTGCTGCTGCTGGCGTTTCTGGCGGTGTTCCTCCTGCTGTTCTTCCAGTTTCGCTCCGCCACCTTCCAGAGCATCACCGCCGCCAACGACAGCTTTGGCGACTATGTGGACTCGGTGCTGGAGCTGACCAACGCCAGCATCCGCACCTCGGCCATGCAGATGTTCTACACCTCCTCCGTCCGCACCCTGCGCACCGGCGGGAACCTCACCTGGAAGGAGCGGACCATGGGCCAGCGGGATCTGGGCTACTTTGTCAGCAGCAGCGCCTTTGTGGACAGCGTCATGGTCTACAACCGGAGGCTGGACACGGTCTTTACCTCCGAGGACAACTACGCCTCCTGCAAGGCGGCGGATTTCCACGACCAGGAGGCGGTTTCGCTGCTGCGCCACCCGGAGAACCACTCCTATCTGGTGCCCTTCAGGCGGCAGGACGGGCAGAGCGTCCACTACTCCTTCCTCTTCTATGCGGAGGAGCCCTCCGGATACAGCGCCATGCTGCTGGACGTCAACGCCCGGTGGTATGAGGAGCAGCTTTTGGGCAGCCTCTCCCGGGAGCGGCACATGATTGTGGACCGGCAGGGACAGGTGGTCCTGCCCTCCGTGGAGACGGCGGATCTGCCCCCCTGGGCGCTGTTCGAGGCGGCCATGGCCGACGGCGGGGACAGCGGCTATGTCCTTCCCGAGGACTCCCTCTTCGTCTCCTCCTGCTGGGTTTACCACCTTCTGGGGCAGACCGGATGGTACTATTTGGAGCATTTCCAGCTCCGGGACGCCGTCCCCGGACTTTTTCAGGTTCAGCGGGTGGTCTTTGTGGTCTTTGCCGGCGTCAGCGCCGCGGTGCTGGCCCTGCTGCTCTACCTCTTTCTCCACGTCCTGCCCCCCTTTTTCCACATCTCCCGGGCCCTGGACACCGCAAATCTGGGCGGACGGGACTCCGCGGAGAAGTTCAACGAGCTCCTCTCCAGCCACCGGGCCTATGAGGCCACACGAAAATTACAGGAGCTTCAGGCCGGGGTGTTCCCGCCGGATCTCCCCCTCCCCGTGGTGCTGATTGCGGCGGAGGGCCAGGCCGGCGGCAGGCTCCACAACCTCCTCCTCTCCGCCGGGGCGGGGGAGGTTCTGGTCTCTCAGGGGGAGCTGCAGACCGTGCTGATCCTCCCCGCCTGCACCAGTATGGGCCGCAGCCAGCTCCTCAGCGCCCTGCGGAGCGGCGGACTGTCCGCTCCCGTCTTTATCAGCACCCCCTGTTACGCCGGCCAGCAGCTGATTGAGGCGTTCCAGGCCATTGCGGAGATGCAGCGCCTGGCCTTTCTCTACCCCAGCCAGTGGGTCTTTTGTCAGGAGCTGCTGGGCGAGTGCAACGACCCCAGCGGCTTCCGCCCGGAGACGGTGTCGGCCATGGAAGCGGCGCTGAAGAAGGGACAGCTGGAGCTGGCGCAGGCCAAGTGGCTGCTTCTGCTGGGCGACATCCGCGGGGACCGCTACAGCGCCTTCTCCTTCGCTATCCACTACGTGGACAAGATGCTCGCCGCCCTGGAGGCGGAGTACGGCGCGGAGGGCGGCGGTCCCATCGACGGCGCCCTTACCAGCCTGGCCGCCCTTCAGGAGCACATCGACGGCCGCCTGCGGCGGATCACTGAGGCCGCCGCAGCCTCCCAGCAGCAGCTGTCGGATATGCTCTGTGACGCGGTGTGGCGGGAGATCCACCGGCTCTACAGCGACGAGAACTGCTGTAGCCAGATGATCGCCGACCAGCTGGGGATGAGCCAGAGCCATATGAGCCGCCAATTCCGCGCGGGCACAGGAATGTCCGTCAACGACGCGGTGCAGCACGTACGCATTGACAAGGTGTGCAAGCTCCTGGGGCAGTCCTCTCTGCCGGTGGAGCAGATTGCCCGGCAGGCGGGGTACAGCAATACGAAATATTTCTTTGTGCTGTTCAAGAAGTATACCGGGAAGACGCCGGCCCAGTTCCGCAGCGAGCTGCCCGCCGCCGAGTGAGGGCGAGGCCGCTCTGCCGCCGGGCCGAAACACCCGGCGGCGGAAAGCCGGTTTGCATTTGTCTGTTATTTGCGGTATAATAGCCGCTGAGCGGCTATTATACTTTGGATTTGAGCCTTTTTTCTCGCCCCTGGCGGGGCAACCGAAAAAATTGGCTCATTATACCATTCCAGCTTCGCTTTCATGGTATAATAGCCGCTCAGCGGCTATTATACTTTGGATTTGAGCCTTTTTTCTCGCCCCTGGCGGGGCAACCGAAAAAATTGGCTCATTATACCATTCCAGCTTCGCTTTCATGGTATAATAGCCGCTCAGCGGCTATTATACTTTGGATTTGAGCCTTTTTTCTCGCCCCTGGCGGGGCAACCGAAAAAATTGGCTCATTATACCATTCCAGCTTCGCTT
>CANDEH010000074.1 GCA_947383645.1 uncultured Clostridia bacterium
GTGGCGGTGCTGCCGGAGGCGGAGGAGGTGGAGTTCACCATCGACCCCAGGGATCTCCAGATCGACACCTTCCGCTCCTCCGGCGCCGGGGGCCAGCACGTGAACAAGACCGAGAGCGCCATCCGTATTACCCACCTGCCCACCGGGGTGGTGGTGGAGTGCCAGGACGAGCGGAGCCAGTACAAGAACAAGGACCGGGCCATGAAGATTCTCCGCTCCAAGCTCTATGAGGCGGAGCAGGCCAAACAGAACGCCGCCATCGCCGCCCAGCGGCGGAGCCAGGTGGGCAGCGGCGACCGCAGCGAGCGGATCCGCACCTACAACTTCCCCCAGAACCGGGTCACCGACCACCGGCTGGCCGGGGACGTGAAGAATTTTAACATCGACCAGATTATCAACGGCGATCTGGATGGCCTTATCGACGCCCTGGTCACTGCCGACCAGGCGGAAAAGCTCCTCCGTGAGGGGAGCAGGGCGTGAGGCGGCTCCTGTGGGCCCTGCTCTGCGCCCTGTCCTGGGCGCTGCTGGCAGTCAGCGGGCTGCTGCTGTGGGCGGCGGCGAGCTACTGCCGGGATGTCCCGGCGCTGTACAGTTTCTTCGGGGCGGAGGCCCTGGAGGAGCAGATGGCCAAGGGGATCGCCTGGGTAACCGTCCAGGGGTTCGGCTTTCTGCTCTCCGCCGCCCTCTGCCTCATCGTCACAAGAGCCGCCTGGAAGAGGCGGAGAAATCCAGTAGAAAAGCGGCAAAGCCATGAAAACACAGCTTCTGACAGAGAGAGATATTGATATTGCCGCCGCTATCCTCCGGGAGGGCGGTCTGGTGGCCGTCCCCACGGAGACGGTCTACGGCCTGGGGGCCGACGGGCTGAATCCGGCGGCGGTGCGCCGCATCTTTCAGGCCAAGGGCCGCCCCCAGGACAACCCGCTGATCCTACACATCCCGGAGGCCGGGTGGCTGGCGCGGTACTGCCGGAACATCCCGCCCTCGGCCTACGCCCTGGCGGATCGGTTCTGGCCGGGGCCGCTGACCATGGTCCTGTCCCGGCGGTCCGTCGTTCCCAACGCGGTGACCTGCGGACTGGACACCGTGGGGATGCGGTGCCCGGACCACCCGGCCTTTCTGGCGGTGCTCCGGGCCCTGGACCGGCCGGTGGCCGCCCCCAGCGGGAATTTGTCCGGGCGGCCCAGCCCCACCTGCGCCGCCCATATGGTAGAGGACATGGACGGACGAATTGAGGCCATCATGGACGGCGGGCCCTGCGGCGTGGGGGTGGAGTCCACGATTGTGGATCTGACCACGCCCGCGCCCCGGCTTCTGCGCCCCGGCGGTCTGCCGCTGGAGGCGTTGGAGGAGGTGTTGGGGCAGGTGGCGGTGGACAAGGCGGTGAACGCGCCCCTGTCGCCGGGGGAGAAGCCCCGGGCTCCGGGGATGAAGTACCGCCACTACGCCCCCAAGGCCCCCGTCACCGTGGTGACCGGGGACAGCCGCCGCACCGCCCGGTACATCCTCCGGCAGATCGGGCCCCGGACGGGGGTGATCTGCTTTGACGAGTATGCCGGCAGCTTTCCCGGCTGCACGGTGGTGTCCATCGGTTCCGCCGCCGACGCGGGGGAGCAGGCCCGGCGGATCTTTGACGCCCTCCGCTCCTTTGACGCCACCGGGGTGGATGCGATCTATGCCCAGTGTCCCGGGGACGCGGGGCTGGGGCTGGCGGTGGCCAACCGGCTGAAGAAGGCGGCGGGCTTTCAGATTGTGGATCTGGGGGAGGGGGAGAGGACATGACGGTGATCGGACTTACCGGTCCCACCGGCGCGGGGAAGACCACGGCGCTGGGGGTGCTGGAGGAACTGGGCTGTGAGATTGTGGACTGCGACGCCCTCTACTACCGGCTTCTTGAGACGGACGCCGCCTTTCGGGGACAGCTGGAGGGTGCATTTGGAAATATATTTGACGGCAGCGGACAGTTAAACCGCGCCGTGCTGGGCAAACTGGTCTTTGAGGATCCAAGGGAGCTTGGAAGGCTCAACGCCATCATATTTCCCGCGGTAAAGGCGGCGGTGGAAAAGCGGGTTGCCGCCTGCGCTGCGCCCGGTATCGTGATCGACGCCATCAATCTCATTGAGAGCGGCATGGGGGCGCTGTGCGACGTCACCGTGGCCCTCACCGCTCCGGAGGAGGTCCGGCTCCGGCGGATTATGGAGCGGGACGGCATCACGGCGGAGTATGCCAGAAGCCGGATTGCCGCCCAGAAGAGCGACGGGTTTTACCGGAAGCACTGCACCTTCCTGCTGGAGAACCGGGCGGGGAGCAGGGGGGAATTCTGCCGGCTGATCCGGGAGTTTTTCCAGGACTTTATTGTATAAGAGGAGGTATAATTCCATGGAAATCAAGGAGTGGAAGGAAAAAATACTTTACACCGCCAAGAACGGCTTTGACCGGCTGAGCGACGGCGACCGGGCCGCCATGGAGAGCTACTGCGCCGACTACCGGGCCTATCTGGACGCCGGCAAGACCGAGCGGGAGTGCGCGGCGGAGACCGTCCGCCTGGCCCGGGAGGCGGGGTTTCGTCCCTATGTGCGGGGTATGGCCCTCTCCGCCGGGGACAAGGTCTATGTGTGCAACCGGGGAAAGATGGTGCTCCTGGCGGTCATCGGCAGGAAGAGTCTCAGCGAGGGGGTTCAGATTGCCGCCGCCCACATCGACAGCCCCCGGCTGGACCTGAAGCCCTCGCCCCTCTACGAGGAGGGGGAGATGGCCTACCTCAAAACCCACTACTACGGCGGCATCCGCAAGTACCAGTGGGTGACGGTGCCGCTGGCCCTCCACGGCGTGGTGGCCACCGCCGACGGCCGGGTGATCCCCGTGACCATCGGCGAGGACAGGGGGCCCCGGCTGGTGGTCAACGATCTCCTGCCCCACCTGAGCCAGGAGCAAAACAAGAAGACCCTGGCCGAGGGTATCGCCGGCGAGCAGCTGAACCTGCTGGTGGGCAGCGAGCCCATGGCCGGGGAGGAGAAGGACCGGGTGAAGACGGCGGTGATGAAGCTCCTCTACGAGGAGTACGGCTTCACCGAGGCGGACTTCCTCTCCGCGGAGCTGGAGGCGGTGCCCGCCTGGAATTCCATGGAGATCGGCCTGGACCGGAGCATGATCGGGGCCTACGGCCATGACGACCGGGTCTGCGCCTACGCGGCGCTGCGGGCCCTGCTGGACATCGGTACCCCGGAGCGGACGGCGGTGTGCGTTCTGGCGGACAAGGAGGAGGTGGGCTCCATGGGCGTCACCGGGATGCAGACCGCCGCCTTCGATACCTTTATGGAGGATCTGTGCCAGGGGCAGGGCGTGCCGGTCCGCGCCTGCTTTGAGAAGTCCTTCTGCCTCTCCGCCGATGTGACGGCGGCCTTCGATCCCAACTTCGCCGATGTCTTCGAGAAGCGCAACGACGCCCACCTCAACTACGGCGTGGGCCTGTGCAAGTACACCGGCGCCCGGGGCAAGTCCGGCGCCTCCGACGCCTCGGCGGAGGTGGTGGCCCGGGTCCGCCGGGTGCTGGAGAGCGCCGGGGTCCTCTACCAGATGACGGAGCTGGGCAAGGTGGACGCCGGCGGCGGCGGCACCGTGGCCCTCCACATGGCCAACCGGAACATCGACACCATCGACGCCGGCGTGCCTGTGCTGAGCATGCATGCCCCCTTTGAGACGGTGGCCAAGCTGGACTGCTATATGACCTACCGGGCGATCAAGGCCGTCTACTGCGACTGAGGGATACCCTGTTATCCGGTGCTGGAGGACGAAGCGTCTCCAAATCGGAAGGGGTTGGCGGAGACAAAAAACGGCAGACAGGAGACTGTCTGCCGTTTTTTTATGGAGTGCAGCCGCTATTTGGCTTTGACTGCGGCCTTTTGCGCAGTTCGCTTCTTTTTCCGGCGGAGGATCGCCGCGGCCAGAAGGGCCAGGAGGGCGATACCCGCGCCGGTGAGCAGGAGGGGGAGCAGGTTCGGGGATTGGGGCTGTATGCAGAAGGTGCCCGCGGTTCCCTCCATAGTTAGCAGCAGGTATTGACCGTTTTCCGCTGTCTCCACAGTTTGCCACGCCCCGTCGCGGTACTGCCATAGGACGGCGGTTTTTCCTGTGGGGTTGAGCAGCCGCAGGGGAACCTTATCGCTGTCGCGCAGGTCCGTGCCTGTGAGGGATACGTCCCAGACAGCGCAGCCGTCCGTATCGCCGGGCGGGGTCTGGGCGCTGCTGGCGACCTGAAGGCGGGCCTGGTCGGTGAACTGGCCCTCGGCCAGGGCCAGGGACAGCTTCCCGGAACAGGCCTTGCTGGCCACCACGGTGAGCCAGGGGGTGTACACCGCCTCCAAGGTGATGTCGGCGCGGACGTCGGAGGTGTCCAGATCCGGCCAGAGGCCGTAGCAGCCGGGGACCTCCGGCACCGGGGGCAGCTGGGGTTCCGGCAGGTTCGCCCCGTAGAGAAGAGGGAGCTTGGCCACGACCTTCCCCTCCGCCAGAAGGGTCAGGGAGAAGGCGGTAAAGGCCGCCGGGGTGTCCGGCAGGGTCTCCAGGGTGTCGAAGGGGATGGGCTCCGCCCGGCCGGCGTAGCTGACGCCGTCCAGGCCGGCCAGGCCCGTGTCCACGAAGAAGTTGTCCCGGAGGACGCCCTCCCCGTCTACGCTGCCGGCGATGGCGCCCAGGTACTCGTCGCCCTGTTCGATAGTGACGATGGCATAGCAGCCCTGGATCCGGCTGGCCCAGCCGGCAATGCCGCCCACATAGCTCTTCCCGTTGAGGGCACACTTGGCGTAGCAGCTCCGGAGGGAGGCCTCCGCATAGCCGGCGATGCCGCCGGTATAGTCCCCGCCGGTGCTCTCCACCGGGCCATAGTTCTGGCAGCCGATGGCAGTGCCGAGGTCCATCCGGCCCGCCGCGCCGCCGGCGCAGTCCTTCTTGGCGGTGACAGCGGCATCGCTCTGGCAGTTCTCCAGCACGGCCTTGGTCTCGTAGGTGCTGCCGAAGGAGAAGCGGTCGGCGGTGTCGTCCTCCGGATCTACCTCCAGCTCAATGGCCACGGCGCCGGCAATGCCGCCCACGTTTCTGTCGCCCTCCACAGCGCCTATGCTGCGGCAGCCGGTGATCTTGCCCGCTCTGACGGCGGCGATGTCCTCCTCGGAGGTGTCCTCGATTACCGCGTCCAGACCCTGCTCCGCGTCCTCCGCCAGATCGTCCATGGCGGTGAGGAGCAGATCAAAGACCACGTTGCACTGGCGGTTTACCGCCCGCAGATCGGCGGTGAGGGTATGGTTTCCCTCCTGGAGAATGCCGTTCAGGCCCTCCATCTCGTCGAAGAGGCCCACCATGGCGGCGTAGAGGCCGTCGCTGGCTTCCCGGAACTCCTCCCCCAGGGGATTGAACTGCACCGGTCCGTCTCCGGTGAGGCGGTCCACCGCGCTGCCGGCGGTGCGGAAGGCGCTGTGGATCAGCCGGCCGATGGCGGCGGAGGTGGAGGAGGCGCCTTGCAGGTTTCCTAAGGCGTCCCCCAGCTTGTCGGTAAAGCTGTCGGAGCGGGACAGGGCCTTCTGGATGGCGGCGAGGGCGGTCTCCAGATTCTCGCCGGCCTGGGTGATTTTCTCCAAGAGCGCATCCAGAATACCGTCCTGAATGTCCGGCAGGGTGACATCCGGCGGGGCGGGGAGGTCCTCCACCGCGCCGGCGATGTCGTCCAGAGCCTGCTCCGCGTCGTTCAGGGCGGGAAGGAGCTGGGACTGCGGGGGGAGGTCCGCCCGGCTGAGGGCGTCTCCCAGGCCGCCGGCGGCCCCGGCGGCGTCGGAGAAGGAGCCGCTCAGGTCCGAGAGGGCGGTCTCCAGTTGGGCGGCGGCCTGGCTGACCTTTTCCTGATCGGAGGAGACCGCGCCTAAAACCAGATCCTCCATGGCGGCATCCAGCGCACGGGAGGCTCCGGTGAGGCGGCTTCCCGCCCGCTGGAGGCCGTTCAGGGCGTCTCTGAGCTCTTGCAGGATGTCTGCGCCGATGGCGGAGGCGTCCTCTAAATTGTCCATGGCCTCCCCGAGCTGGCGGGAGAGGCGCTCCAGACGGCGGCCGGCCTCCGAGAGGTCGTCCAGGGCGGGGGAGAGGCGGTTCAGGGCGTCGGTAATGTCGGAGAGGAGGGTGTTGGCGGAGTCCACCGTCTCGTCGGTGAAGTCGGCGAGGCGGCGTAGCATATCGCTGCTGCTGTCCCTGGCGTCACCGGCGTAGTCCCCCATGAGGGTGAGGCGGCCGGAGACGTCGTCGCCGGTGCGGGAGGCGTTGTCCAGGGCCCGGTTAATGAGACCTTCCAGGGTGCTCAGCTCCCGGCGCAGCTCCGCAATGGTGTCCCGGCCCGGGTCGATGAGCACGCAGGGCTCCGCCTGCCCCACAATGCCGCCTACGTCCTTGCGGCCCAGAATCGTGCCGGTGTTGACGCACTGGGATATGTAGCCGCTGCTGCGGCCTGCGATGCCGCCGGTGTTGTAGCCCACGTGGGGGTAGCCCACCGCGCCGCGGTTGGTGCTGTTTTGGATCTCACCGATAGAGTACCCGGCGATGCCGCCGGTGTCGGAGCAGCTGGTGAGGAGGCGGTAGGTCTCCTCGTCCGCGGCGGCCCGCTCCTCCAGAACGGATCCGGCCTGGCTGACGCGGAGGTCCGCGGAGGTGTCGCCCTCGGTCAGGTTGACGCCGGAAAGGTTTTCGCAGAAGAGCACAACGCCCGCGTTGCGGCCCACGATGCCTCCGGTGGCGCTCTCGCCGCTGACAGAGCCGGCGGCGGTGCAGCGGACGATCTGTCCGCTCTCGCTGCTGCGGCCCGCGATGCCGCCCACGGCGCTGACACCCCGGACGACGCCACGGAAGGCGCAGTTTTCCAGCAGTCCGGCGTTTTCACCGGCGATGCCGCCCACGGCCGTGCGGGCGCCGGCAGGGGAGACGGTGCCCTTCACTGTCAGATCCCGAACGACGCCTGCGGGCTGGAGGTAGCGGAAGAGGCCCATGGCGGATCCGGCGGCGGTGACGCGCAGGCCGGAGACAGTGTGCCCCTGGCCCAGAAAGGTACCGCCGAAGGTGGGAATGGGGGTGAACTCGATGCCCTCCAGGTTCAAGTCCCGCTGCAGGACCACGGTTTTTCCCCGGGACCAGGTGTCCAGGGTGCAGTTTTTGGCCAGGGCGCGCAGGTCGTCCGCGGAGGAGAGATAAATTGTGTCCTCCGCCTTCTCCGCAGCCTGGACGGCCGGGATGGCCAGGGAGAGGAGCAGCGTCAGGGCCAGCAGGAGGGGGAGGGGGCGGATGTGCTGTTTACGCATGGTCGCCGGCCTCCTCTCTGTGGCAGTCGTCCTCGATTCGCGGCGGGGGATCGGCGGCGCTGTCGCGCCGGATGGCGCCGGCGGCCACCGCCGCGTTGATGGTGCCGTGGAGCACGCCGGTGAAGTCGGCGTCCACCATGCCGGAGACGTAGCCCCGGACGTGGCCGTCCACAAACAGCGTGCCGGTCTGGCTCTGGAGGGGGAGGCGGGCCTTCAGCGTGAAGGCGGTCTTCTCGATGATGATGTCCCCTAAGAGCAGGATCTGGGGCAGGATGCCCATGACCAGGAAGATGGAGATCAGCGTCCCCCGGCCCAGGCATACGCCGATGGAGGAGATGGCCGGGTTGGAGGAGAGGAAGCCGATGAGGATGCCGGCGGAGGCCAGGATGGTGCCGGAGGTGATGATGGTGGGGAAGGCCTCGTTGAGGGATTCGATCACTGCGTCCTTTAACGGCATCTCCCGCTTGAGCTCCACGTACCGGTTGGCGATGACGATGGCGTAGTCGATGTTGGCCCCCATCTGGATGGAGCTGACCACCAGGTAGCTGAGGAAGAAGAGCGGGCTGTGCTGCAAGGTGGGGAAGGAGAAGTTGATCCAGACGCTGCCCTGGATCACCAGGATCAGCAGCACCGGGAGGCCGGAGGACTTGAAGGTGAAGATCAGCACTAAAATCACAAACACGATGGTGAGGATGCCGATCAGCAGGTTGTCGTTGCCGAAGGAGGTGGAGAGGTCGAAGTCGCTGGTGGAGTTGCCCACCAGGAAGGCGTCCTCCGGGTAGTATTTGGCCACGATGCCGTGGAGGGTGTCCAGGAAGGCGAAGGTCTCCTCGCTCTCCTCGGGGAGGTTCAGCTGGAGGACCAAGCGGCTGTAGTTCTCGCCCTTCAGCTGGAGCTGGGCGTCGGTGAGCTGGGTGTGGAGGTCCTCGATGGTCTCGGTCATGTCGGCGTCCAGGGTGAGGTAGCCCTCCTGCATCTGGTCGTAGACGAAGAGAAACATGTCGATGAGGGGCACGCCGTAGCTCTCCACGCCGCTGACCAGCTGGCCGTAGCTCTCATTGCTGACGGCGTAGGCGGAGTAGAGCAGGCGGGCGGCCTCCACATCCAGGTCGGTGAGCTCGGCGAACTGGCGGGGGGTCAGGCGGTCGGTGAGGACGTAGCCGTCCATGGCCTCCACGTTGGCGAGACCCAGGACGGTGTCCGTCTCCGGCAGGCGCTCCAGCTCCCGGAGGAGGCGGCCCTCCGTCTCGTAGTCCCCCCGGGGCACCAGGACGGCCAGGGTGTTCACCTGGCCGAAGGTATCGTTGACCTTCGCCTGGGCGATCTGGGCGTCGTTCTGGCGGATGGTGGTCAGGTCGGTGGTACCGTAGGCATAGGGGCAGCGGTTGGAGAGGAGGAAGCCGCCGATGACCAGCACCACGAATACCGGGGGCATGATGAACCGGGTGCGGACCGCCAGGCGGCCCCAGGCGGTGATCTTGGGCACGAAGTTCTTGTGGTGGGTCCGGTCGATGAGACCGCTGAAGCTCATGAGGAGGCCGGGCATCAGGGTGAAGACGCTGAGGAGGCTCAGCACGATGGCCTTCATCAGAATGACGCCCAGGTCCCGGCCGATGCCGAACTGCATGAAGCACATGGCCCCCAGGCCGGAGATGGTGGTCAGGGAGCTGCCGGAGATCTCCGGGATGGCCTTGCTCAGGGCCGCCACCACCGCCTCCCGGGCCTCCAGGCGCTCCCGCTCCTCGGTGTAGCGGTGGCAGAGGATGATGGCGTAGTCGATGGCCAGGGCCAGCTGGAGCACCACGGCCACGGAGTCGGAGATGAAGGAGATCTCCCCGAAGAGGAAGTTGGTCCCCTTGTTCATCAGCGCCGCCATGCCGAAGGTGAGGACCATCACCGGGATCTCCATGTAGGTCTGGGAGGTGAAGAGGAGCACCAGGAGGATAATTACCACGGCGATGACCATGACCACCTGCATCTCGGCGGCCAGGCTGTCGGAGGCGGAGTCCCCGGTGTCGCCGGTGACGTAGACGTCGTAGCCCTCCAGAAGGGCCTTGACCTGATCCAGGGCGTCCAGGCTCACCGGGTCGTCGGCGGCGCCGTCGTAGGTGAGGGAGAGCAGGGCCGCGCCGCGCTGGTAGTGGTCCGCGGTGCCGTCAAACTCCACGAACTTCACGCCCTCGATCTCCTCCGCCTGCTCCGCCAGACGCTGGGCCTGGTCCAGGGAGATGTTGTCCACCAGAATGCGGCTGGTGCCGAAGGTGACAAACTCCTCCTCCATGATGGTGAGGCCACGACGGGTTTCGGTGGTGTCGGGGAGGTAGCTGGTGAGGTCGTCGTTCACCGACACCCAGCCCGAGGCGAAGACGCAGAAGATGGCAAAGCCGATGTAGATGAGGTAAAACGCCTTGCGTTTGTCCACAATAAAAGCAGCGACCCGTTCCATGGGACTCTGCTTTTCGGTGGTTTGTGCTGGTTGGCCGTTCAAGGGGAACGCTCCTTTCTATTCTTCTATTCTATAAATTATACATTGGAAGCAAAGCTGGAATGGTATAATGAGCCAATTTTTTCGGTTGTCCCGCCAGGGGCGGGAAAAAAGCTCGAATGAAAGTATAATGGCTGCCCTGCAACTATTATACCATAATACGACTTTTGTGGCAAAAAGGCAATAGACAACAGCACCCCGTTTGTCTGAAATTTTGCCCTCATAGCGGAGTATCTGAGGGGGAGCGGAGGATTATTTGAAAGATTTGCCGCCGGGGGACTGCTGCCTTTGCCGGGGCAGCCCGCTGGCACCCTTCACCCCGCCCTACCTCCCATTTTTGCTCTCTTTTTGTGCTTTCCCCAATCTGCCTGCCATAAGGGGAAGAAAAGAAGGGCGGCAGGCAGCTTTCCTGCCTGCCGCCCTGCGGCGAAGTTTGCCTATGAGATGCGGAAACGGCTAATCAGCGTGTTCAGCGTCCGCGCCTGATTGGACAGCTCCTTGGAGACAGCGGCGCTGCGCTCCGCGGCGGCGGAGTTGGTCTGTACCACGGCGGAAATTTCCTTGATCCCGTTCTCCACCAGAACGATCATCTCCGACTGCTGGACGCTGGCGGTGGCAATCTCGTCTGTCAGGGCCTTGATGGACTGGATGCAGTCGTTGATTACCTGCATGGCGGAGACAGCCAGATCGGTAGACGCGGTGCCGGTCTTTACGTCCTGGATGGAGCGATTGATTAGGTTCCCGGTATTCTGGGCGGCCTCGGCGGATTTGGCGGCCAGATTCCGCACCTCGTCCGCCACTACGGAGAAGCCCTTGCCGGCACTGCCTGCCCGGGCGGCCTCCACGGCGGCGTTGAGGGCCAGAATATTGGTCTGAAAGGCGATGTCCTCAATGGTTTTGATGATGGTGCCGATTTGGGCGGAGGACTGGTCGATATTCCGGGTGGCCTCGGTGAGCTGCTCCATTCTGGTGTTGGCCTCGGCGGCGTAGCCGGTGGCCTTGTCCACCAGCTCGCTGGCATCGCCGCAGCGGATCGTGCTGGTTTTGATCTGGGAGGTGATGGAGGTTACGTTGGCAACCAGACCGTCAATGGAGGCCGCCTGCTCCAAAGTACCCTGGGACAGGGCCTGGGCGCCGGTGGATACCCGGTCGGCGCTGGAGTCCACCTGCCGGGCCACCTGGGAGATATCCCGGATCACGTCGGTCAGGTTGGCATGGATGGACTGCAGGCTCTCGGACAGGGCCCGAAAATCGCCGATGTAGTAGGACTCGTTTTTCGTCACATCCACGGTGAGATTGCCCCCGGCCATCTCGCCCAGGATGCGGCCCACGTCGTCAATGGTCTGCCGCAGGCAGCCGCAGACCCGGTGGGTGGTCTGGGCGATCATGCCGATCTCATCCGAGCGGTTGTAGAAGGCCTCCAGCTCCCTGTCCTCGGAGAGGTCCAGATCTCCGAGGCGGCCGATGGCCCGCTCTACCACCATCAGCTCCCGGCCCTCCCGGCGGAGGATCAGGCGCGTGATGAGGATAAGGGCCACAGCCATCCCTGCGCAGAGGAGGCCCACGATCAGGCGCACCATGGTCACCGAGGCGTAGACCTCCGCGGCGCTGTCCCGGACCATGAAGACCCAGCCGCGGTCCTTCAGGTATTTGTAGACCACCAGCTGACTGTCGCCGTTTCCGTCCCGGTAGGAGTGGACGCCGGCCTGGGTGGATCCGTCGGACTGAATGCGCCGGATGATCTCCAGGTAGCCCTTGTCGGCGGTCTCGGTGTTCAGAAGGGACTCGTCCTCGTGGTAGAGGTAGACGCCGGTGTCCACGTTCAGGAATACATACTCGCTGTCGGGCAGGCCCTTGATGTCCAGGTTCAGCAGATCGTCCATCAGATGACTGGCGTAGACGCCGGCGCCCACGTAGCCGATACACCGCTGACCCTGAAAGATGGGGTAGTACATGGAGAGGATCATACTCCCGGTGCCCGGGGACTTCATGATACCCAGGTTGGTCAGCTGCCGCTGGGACAGAATAGTGTCCTGAAAGGTCTTCAGGGAGTCTCCCGACCGGGTGGTCATGCCGATGGCCCCCTGGGAGGTGTGGGTCAGCACATGGGTGGCCGGGGTAGCGATGTACAGGCCCTCAAAGACACCCTTGACGGCGGCAAAGTCCTCCGTGTACTGCTGGGCCCGCTCCAGCAGCGCCGGGTCGGTGGGGTTCAGGAGGAGATCCCGGACCTCGCTGCTCAGGGCGAAGGCGGTCATGATGATACTGATGCGCGCGGCAAGTTTTTGTTGGCAAGGAATTTCATAGAAGCTCCTCCAATGAAAAGGTATGGGAGGCCTGTCTGGCCTCTCCCCGCAGGCGAAGAGGCGCGGGGCGGGGATAGTATATGGCTGGTTTAATTGCATTGTAACATATTGGCAACGTACTGTCGATAGATTCGGGCGGCGTCTGGCGGGTTTGGCGGATAAAATCCACAAGATGCACAATACCTTTTTTCCTGCCGCAGGAGAAT
>CANDEH010000075.1 GCA_947383645.1 uncultured Clostridia bacterium
GGATAGTGTGAAAGGAACCCAAGAGGGGTTCCTTTCGCGTCAAATCACCCGCCCGCAGGCGACAAATGGGGGCCATCGGCCTCCATTTGCCTCAGCTTGTCGAAAAAACCAACAGGTTTTTCGACAAGCTGAGGCGGGCCGCACACCGTGCGGTCCGCTTTGCTCCCTACCCCCGTCCCCGCCGTCGGGCCACGTAGCGGGTGTGGGGCATATCCACCCCCCGATAGTGTTTGACCCAGCGGTCCGCAGGAACCATGCCATTGCGCAGCGCTACCCGCTGGGACGGGAGGTTGGTGTCCCGGATGATGGAGCAGACCTCCTCCGCGCCCAGAGCCTGGAAGGCGTAGTCCATGCAGGCCCTGGCGGCCTCCGTGGCGTAGCCCCTGTGCCAGAAGGCCCGCTGGAACAGATACCCCACCTCCAGCACCTCCCCCTCCCGCCAAGGCTGCCAGGTGAGGCCACACTGGCCGATCATCTCCCCGCTCTGCCGCAGTACCGCCGCCCACAGGCCGAAGCCCCACCGGCGGCAGCGGTCCATCTGCCGGTCCAGCCACGCCTGTACCTCGGCGTTGTCAAAGGCCCCTTCATAGGCGTACATGGCCTCCCCGTCCTGAAGAATGGCGCACAGGGCGGGGAAGTCCCCCTGATTCATCTCCCGCAGAATCAGCCGCGGCGTTTCCAGTATCATGGGATGTCCTCCTCTGAAGAAAAGATAGGCCCCCATTATACCCTCCGCCGGCGGAGCTGGCAAGGGGGGGGTGGGGGAGGCACCCCTTTGCCCTCTGGGCCATATGATGCCTTAGAGGGGGAATGAGCTATGAAGAAGACCTTTGCCATCATCGGCGGGGACCAGCGCCAGCGATATCTGGCCGGCCTGCTGCGTGCCGACGGACATACCGTGCGCACCGCCTGCCTAGGCGGTGCCGACGACGTACCCGTCGAGGCGTCGGCGGGGGCGGACTGTGTGATCCTGCCTTTGCCGGTGTCCCGGGACGGCGTCAGCCTGCACACGCCGCTGTGGGAGGGGAGCGTGCCCCTCAGCGCGCTGTACCCCCTGCTCCCCGGCGGGGATCAGGTGATCCTGGGGGGGAATGTGGGGACGGCTCTGCGGGAGACCTTCGCCATGCAGGGCCTCACCCTCCTGGACTACTACGACCGGGAGGAGGTCCAGGTGGCCAACGCCGTTCCCACGGCGGAGGGGGCCATCGCAGCCGCCATGTCCCGGCTGGACCGGACCCTCCACCGGATGAACTGCCTGGTCATCGGCTACGGCCGCATCGGCAAGGTGCTCTCCCACCGCCTGTCGGGCCTGGGGGCCCGGGTGTCTGTCTCCGCCCGCCGCCTTGCGGATCTGGCCTGGATAGACGCCTACGGCTACGTACCCCTGCGCACCGGCGATCTCTCCGGACGCCTGGGCGGCTTTGATCTGCTCTTCAATACCGTTCCCGTCCCCCTCCTGCGCCGGGACCTGCTTGCGGAGCTGAGGCCGGACTGTCTGATTATAGATCTGGCCTCGGCCCCGGGGGGTGTGGACGGCCAGGCGGCGGAGGAGCTGTCCCTCCGCGTCCTCCGGGCCGGCGGCCTGCCGGGGAAGACCGCCCCGGCCACCGCCGCAGCGGCGGTGCGCGGCGCAGTGTATCACATATTGGAAGAACGGGGTGAACCCATTTGAACAAGACGCGTATGGGATTTGCGCTGTGCGGCTCCTTCTGCACCCACCAAAAGGTGCTCCGGGAGCTGCAAAACCTCAGCGATACCTATGATATCATCCCCATCGTCTCGGAGACCGCCGCCGCCACAGATACCCGATTCGGCGCCGCGGCGGACTTCCTGGAGGAGATCGAGAGTGTCACCGGCCGCCGGCCTATCCGCACCGTGGCGGAGGCGGAGCCCATCGGGCCCAAGGCCCTCTTAGACGTGCTGGTGATCGCCCCCTGTACGGGGAACACCGCCGCCAAGCTGGCCCACGGCATTACCGATACCGCTGTGACCATGGCGGCCAAGGCCCACCTGCGCAACGGCCGCCCGGTGGTCCTGGCCATTGCCAGCAATGACGGCCTGTCTGCCGGCGCAGGCAACATCGGCGTGCTGCTCAGCCGCAAAAATTACTACTTTGTCCCCTTCGGCCAGGATGACGCCGCCGGCAAGCCCTGCTCCCTGATGGCCGATTTCCGCCAGATTGCCCCCACGGCGGAGGCGGCTCTGGCCGGAAGACAGATCCAGCCGATCCTCCTGTGAACCACAACCGCCGGCCGGGCCGGCGGTATGCACAGATCCCCAGGGGCCAGCTGCCGGCAGAGCCTGTAAGCTCGCTGCGGTTTTTAGCTTACACCCCACCGCTATTTCATAGCGGTGGGGTCAGCTTGTCAAAAAACCGTTGGGTTTTTTGACAAGCTGAGGCAAATTAGGACCAATGGTCCCAATTTGTCGCTGTGCCTGAGCCGCGCAGCGGTGAAGAAATGCCCTTGGGGTACGACGGGCTGATTTAACGCGAAAGGAACCCCACTTGGGTTCCTTTCACACTGTCCACCTTACCGCCGCTGAAACTCTATTGATTTTTTTGTCAGTCTGAGACAGATTGCGGCCAATGGCCGCAATCTGTCTCCTGCGGTCGGGTTGATTGCAGGCGAACGCCCCCCGGAAACACAGTTGCCGGGGGGCCAGATTTCGGCTCTGGAGCCGCAATCTTTCGCTGTGCCTGAGCTGCGCAGCGGTGAAGAAATGCCCATGGGGTACGACGGGCTGATTTAACGCGAAAGGAACCCTTTTTTTGGGTTCCTTTCACACTATCCTCCATACTGCCACCCTGCTTCGTTGACTTTTTTGACAGTCTGGGGACCGCCCCGCAGGGCGGTCCTTCGATTTATTTCGCGGAGAGATAGAGCTCCTCGGCTTCACGGAGCGCCTGCGTCAGTTTTTCTGCTGCGGCGCGGTTCTCCTCGGCGGGCGGCAGAAGCTCCGACGCCTCCCGAATTCCCCTGACAAGCGTCAGATACATGGCCTTGTAGTCTGTCATATTGACCTCCTGGTAGGTTGATAAATAGACTATAAAGCTGAGAAAACAATATGTCAAGTCGAAAATTCGACTTATGATTCATTTTATTTTAAGGCGTTTCTTCTTACAATACCCAGTAACAAAACCGGGCGCGGCAGGCGTCCCGGGATGGGAAAGGAAAGAGGAGCGATATGGGGATGGACTATCAGGAGGTGGGGCGCAGGCTGGCGGCCCGGCGGAGGGCGCTGGGGATGAAACAGGCCCAGGTCAGCGAACGCTGCGGGATCAACGACAACTATATTTCCAACATTGAACGGGCGGTGTCCATACCCAGTCTGGACGTATTCATGCGCCTGTGCGACGCCCTGGAGACCACGCCGGACGCCATGCTGCTGGGAACGGCGCTCTGCGCCGACCGGGAGGCGTGGCGGGCTGTAACGGAGCAGTTGAGGGGCCTGACGCCTCAGCAGCTGCGGCTGGTGGAGCGCTTCATCCAGTGGGTCCGGGAGGAGGTCTGACAGCGCGAAGATTCCGCATGTACAGCGGAGCGATCCCTGCCGGACCGCACAGGCTGAAAACAGGGATGATTGCGCCGACTTATTCAGTGCTTCCTTAAAAGGTGATACGGCCCGCATACCCCGATCCATCTCCGGGCATACTAATGCCGCAGGGAGGTGACAGTATGCCAGAGAACACCCCGCCCACGGAGCGGGTACCCGGATATCCCGACGGACCGGACGACGTAATCAACCGCTACGGCACCTACGAGATTCAGCCCACCGCGGACACGGATCACCGCTACCCCATGATTGCCCAGGGGCTGTCCCGGGACGAGAGGGAGCGCAGCCGGCGCAACCCCCGCCTGCGCCGGATCGATGAGCAGGAGCAGGGGGACAGGAAGTAACAGGGAGGACGCAGGTCCTTCCTGTTATTTCTTGTTTTTTCCTTTCTATGGGAAAAAGGGGGTGAAAAATTCCGCGATTTTTCGAAAAAAACAGGGAAAAACGCAAAAAAAGCGGAAAAGAAGAGGGGGGAGTTGCACGCCCGCCGCTCCGGTGGCTTTCTGACCGCGCCGCCTTCCCGTTTTTTCCTCGTGCTGCCAAAGCCGGTTTTTGAAATCCTCCGTCGAAACAGCCAGGGGGCCGTTGCCCGATGGAAGCAGCGGCCCGCCAAATGGGAAGTTATCGTTTTCTTGAAGCAATTTTTATCACGCGGGGTCTGTTATATCTTTGTATGATAACAAACAGTAAATCAAATATAGCGCCGCAGATGGAGGTTATGAGGAATACATAGAAAGAGCCAAACCATTTAGCAGCGATCACGGGTATAAAACTTAGCGGTATATTCGTTTCATGCACTAACTCTGACTGACACATGGATTGCGCAATTTCATCCCATGTATGGGTTTTGCTTGAGAGAAGCTGCGGGTTGTATGTAGGCAGCTTGCCTTTCCACGCTTTTACATGCAAAATCCGGTACAGCTGACTTTCCCAGGGGCGGGGTTGATACCATTTTCTTGTGTAATCGGCCCGGTTTTTCATCACGGCGTTGTAAAGGAAACCAATAAACAGCCTGATTCCAAGATGGTACGATGTTGTGCCAAAAATAATTGCCAATATCAGGAAGATATCCCTGTCGAAATGACAAAACAGCAGAGCGGCGGCAATTGTGAATACGCAGGTCCAGATTGTCGCGGTTTTCATAAATTTTGGCATATTTCATATCTCCAAAAGCGGCTCTTTTTCCACCAGGCGGCGTTACAGGCGGGTGCAGAAAAACCGGTAAAATCCCCAGGATATAGTCGATTGACTTGAGGAAGGGTAAAAAGAAGGCGGGAGGAAATGATGTGCGGCGGGCGTCAGCCCGCCTGCGTCCTCCGCCTTGCCACGCCGCATTTTTCCTCGTCTCCTTTTTGCCGATTCCCAAGTGTGTAGACTATAGAAACCACTGATGAAATGCGCCTGCGGCGCTTCGCGGATCTTTTGCGCCGGAGTTTTGTTGCAATTTCTTGAAATAAACAAGGCGATCAATAACATTCCGGCTGAGAATAATCCTGGAATTGCTGTTCCCATCAACTGGCCCCACCTGTTATCGCCCGTCGTTATCCATAATGCTTCCGTCTGCAAGTTCCTATTTTGCCGCTTTGATTATAGCATGGCATCGGTTTTCTGCCAACTCATTTTCGCGGAATTGCCGGGGCGGGTACGCGTCAGCAGGAAAGAGGGCGGGCCGGAAGCGTAAACTGCCTTGACTTTTTCCACTTCTGACGATAGAATAGGGGCACCGAAATTCTTACATCTTATTTTATAGGAGAATAACGCTATGGCACAGGATAAACGGCAGGTGGAGGCCATCACCTCCCGGGATGTGGACTTCGCCCAGTGGTACACCGATGTGTGCACCAAGGCCGAGCTCATCGACTACTCCAGCATCAAGGGCATGTTCATCTACCGGCCCTACGGCTACGCCATCTGGGAGAATATCCAGCACCTGATGGACGCCGAGTTTAAAAAGACCGGCCACGAGAACGTCTACCTCCCCATGCTGATTCCCGAGAGCCTCCTCCAGAAGGAGAAGGACCACGTGGAGGGCTTCGCCCCGGAGTGCGCCTGGGTCACCATGGGGGGCAGCGAGAAGCTGGAGGAGCGCTACTGCATCCGGCCCACCAGCGAGACGCTGTTCTGTGAGCACTATAAGAACGTGATTCAATCCTATCGGGATCTGCCCAAGCTCTACAACCAGTGGTGCAGCGTGCTGCGCTGGGAGAAAACGTCGCGGCCCTTCCTCCGCCACCGGGAGTTTTTGTGGCAGGAGGGGCACACCATGCACGCCACTGCCGAGGAGGCCAAGGAGGAGACCCTGCGGATGCTGAACGTCTACGCCGATTTCTGCGAGAACGTGCTGGCCATGCCCGTCACACGGGGCATTAAGACCGACAAGGAGAAGTTCAACGGCGCGGAGGAGACCTACACCGTGGAGTGCATGATGCACGACAAAAAGGCCCTCCAGGCGGGCACCAGCCACTACTTCGGCGACGGGTTCGCCCGGGCCTTCGACATCACCTTTGCCGACAGGGACAACGGCCGCAGCCACCCCCATCAGACCAGCTGGGGCGTCAGTACCCGGCTCATCGGAGGCATCATCATGACCCACGGCGACGACAACGGCCTGGTCCTGCCCCCCCGGATCGCCCCCATCCAGGCCATCGTCATCCCCGTGGCCCAGCACAAGCCGGGGGTGGTGGAGGCCGCCAATGGGCTCTTAGAGCGGCTCCAGGCCGCCGGGGTGCGGACGAAGATCGACCTCAGCGACAAGGCGCCGGGGTGGAAGTTCGCCGAGTACGAGATGCGGGGCGTGCCCATCCGGGTGGAGATCGGCCCCAAGGACATGGAGAAGGGCCAGTGCTGCCTGGCCCGCCGGGACACCGGGGAGAAGGTGTTCATCCCCCTGGACCAGCTGGAGGCGACGGTGGCAGGGCTCCTGGACGAGATCCACGACAACATGTTTGCCATGGCCAAGAAGAATCTGGAGGACAACTTCTTTACCGCCGAGACCTGGGAGGAGGTCAAGGAGATTCTGGACCGCAACAGCGGCGGGTTCGTGCTGACCAAGTGGTGCAAGTCGCTGGAGTGCGAGATGGCCATGAAGGAGAAGGTGGGCGTCACCAGCCGGTGCATGCCCCTGGCCCAGCGGCGGAACATGGGGCGCTGCCCCGTCTGCGGCAAGGAGTGCGGCACGGATATTATCTGGGGCGTGGCCTATTGAGCGCCTGACGCGGATTTTGGCTGCGAGGCGGAATGTGCCGCCGGTATAGTTGACGGACAGGCGCAGGAGAGAGGAAAAGAGGCGGAGGGAGGCAGGCGCGCTGACGGCCGTCGGGGACGACGGGGCGGTCGTTGGCGGCTCTGCCGCCTTGCGGATGGGGCGTACCCCCTGCGGGAACGGCGAGGCTGTGCCGCATTTTTTCCAACCGACATTTTCGGCTTTCCTGTCCGTCAACTGTCAAATGCCGCCGCCTTTTGGGCGGCCTGAGGTGCGGTCCCGGCCGCACCTCTTTTGGTGGAAGAGAAGAGCTGTACCGGTGACAGACTGTCAAAGAAGGCAGGAGGCTGGCGGTGCGGAGGGGACCCGGGAGGGGGGGATCTGGGAGAGCAGCCCTCCGTGCTCTCAGGGCGTCTCCCCGACGCCGGCACGGCGGCCTGGTTCGGCCTGTGCCGGAGAGTGGCGCACGGCTGCGGACTGTGCGGAGAAAAAAGGGGACGACGGCGGTCTTTTGACAGTTTTCAAACAGACCTGTTTTCCCGGCTCTTCCCCGGCTCCGCGGTTTGACCCTCCCCGGCCGCGCAAAACGCTTTACTTTTCTCCCCCGCAGTGGTACAATCCCCTTGTTATACGGAAATAGAAAAGGAGTTCTCCGAATGAATAAGCCTGTGATTATCACTGCTGACAGTACATGCGACCTCTCTGAAAAGTTGAAAGAACAACTTCACGTTCAGGTCCTGCCCCTCACCGTGATGGAGGGGGATCAGGCCTTTAAGGACGGCGTGGACATCACGCCCGCCCGGATCTACGACAACTACCGGCAGAAGGGGCAGCTGCCAAAGACTGCCGCCATCTCCCCCCAGGAGTTTACCGATTTCTTTACCCCCATGGTGGAGGCCGGCTGTGAGGTGGTCCATCTGGATATCAGCGCCAAGCTCTCCGGCTCCTACCAGAACGCCTGTATTGCCGCCATGGATCTGGAGGGCATCTATCCCGTGGACACCACGCACCTGAGCAGCGGTATGGTGCTGATGCTGCTGGAGGCCTGCCGCCTCCGGGACGAGGGGCGCTCCGCCCGGGAGATCTCCGATTTTCTGAACGCCTATCGGGAGAAGGTGCGCACCAGCTTCGTGGTGGATACGCTGGAGTTTATCTGGAAGGGCGGGCGGTGCAGCGGAGTCACCGCGCTGGGGGCCAATCTGCTGCACATCAAGCCCTGCCTGGAGATGCACGGCGGGGAGCTGAAGGTGGGGCACAAGTACCGGGGGGCCATGCGCAAGGTCTACGCCCAGTATGTCCGCGACAAGCTCACCGCCGACGATGTGGACCCCAGGGCCGCCATCCTCATCAACTCCGGGGAGGTGCCGGCGGAGGTGATGGAGGAGCTGGAGCAGCTGGCGCGGGATCTGGTCCCCTTTGAGACCTTCCTCACCGCCCAGGCCGGCTGCACGGTTTGCAGCCACTGCGGACCGGGCACGGTGGGGATCTTCTACGCGGTGAAATAGGGAAAAAACAGAGGAGCCGGCGGACCTGACACGGTCTGCCGGCTCTTTTTTGCGGGGGGGGGGGGTACGGCCGCTCTTTACGGCTTCTCCTGCGTGCCGACGATATCGTCTATGGTCATCTGCTGCATCTCCTCGTCGCTGACGGGGACGTAGGTGCGGTAGTTGTAGGCGTGGATGGGCAGGCCCTTCTCCTTCAGCCGCCAGGAGCAGAACTTGCGCACGCCGGTGTAGAGGCAGGCGAACAGGGGCACGCCGATGAACATGCCCAGAATCCCCCACAGGCCGCCGCCCACCAGGATGGCGACAATGACCCAGAAGCTGGAGAGGCCGGTGGAGTCCCCCAGAATCTTGGGGCCCAGAATGTTGCCGTCAAACTGCTGGAGGATCAAGATGAAGATAATGAAGTAGAGACACTGGATGGGGCTGTCCAGCAGGATGATAAAGGCGCAGGGGATCGCCCCCAGGAAGGGACCGAAGAAGGGAATGATGTTGGTGACGCCCACCACTACGCTAATCAGAGGGGCGTAGGGGAATTTGAGGATGCTGGAGCAGATGAAGCAGAGGATGCCGATAATCAGGGAGTCCAGAAGCTTGCCCCGGAAGAAGCCGCTGAAGATCCGGTTGACCGCCTTGGCCCCGTCGATAATCTGGGCTGCCCGGCGCTGGGAGAAAAAGCTGTAGGTCATCTTGCAGCCGGTGGCGGCGAAGGCCTCCTTGGTGGCCAGCAGATAGACGGAGACGATGATTCCCACCAGCAGATTTTTGAAGAAGTTGATGATGACCAGAAAACCGGTGGTCAGGGTGGTGGTGATGGAGGCCAGCGCCCCCTGGACCTGAGGCAGAAGGGTGTTGCGGGCCCACTGCATCATGTCGTGGTAGTAGGTCTCCATCATGGCGCTCATCCACCGCTCGGCGTCCGGGTTGTCCTCCAGAAACTTCTGGATCCAGCCCAGGATGGTGTTGTAGTAGGTCTCGGCGTTGCCCACCAGGGAGACGATGCTGGCGTAGAGCTGCGGCAGCAGCACGCTGAGGAGGAGGTAGAAGCACACCGCCACCAGCACCCAGGTAATCAGGATGCTCAGCGCCCGGACCAGTTCCTTCTTCATCCGCCGCCGGGCGGGGAGCAGGCGCTCCACGGCGTTGACCACCGGGGAGAGCACATAGGCCATTACGAAGCCGTAGCTCACCGGGGAGAGAATGGTAATCAGCTTCCCGATGTAGTCGAAGAGTACGCTGTTTTGAAACACGGTGTCGTAGAACACCAGCACGCCGCAGATTACGCAGAAGGCCGTCAGGCCCCAGTAGAGATATTTTCGATCCTGCTCCATCCCGAATACGCCGTCCTTTGTGTAGAATCAGTTAAGAACAGTTTACCTGAAATGAAAAAGAATTGCAATACCCTGCTATCTATGGTATACTGCCAAGCGGAAAGATGCGCCGGCCTGCCGGCAGGCGGCGGCTTTTTTGGGTGGGAACGGAAAAGCCGTAGAAAATGCCGGACAGAGGGGGAAATGCCCCGGATACAGGCGATTTTTGCCGTTTGTATCCGCTGCCGTCCCCGCTCCGGCGATGCCTGCCGCTCCTGCTGCCGCCTGTCTCCGGCGGCATCTTTTGCGGCTTCTTATCACCACAGGAAAGGATCTGTCCCCATGCTCAAAAAGCTGCTGTTTATTGTCAATCCCAAGGCCGGCCGCCGCCGCCCCCGGGATATTTTCTTTACCATCTTCTCCATCTTCTCCGAGGCCGGCTACCTGATCTGTCTGCGCCAGACCCAGGGCCCCGGGGACGCCCAGCGCATCGCCCGGGAGGAGGGGGCGGACTACGACCTGGTGGTCTGCTACGGCGGCGACGGCACCCTGAGCCAGACGGTGAACGGACTGCTCGCCCTGTCTGCCCCGCCGCCGGTGGGCTACATCGCCGGGGGCAGCACCAACGACTTCGCCGCCAGCCTCCGCCTGCCCCAGGACCCGGCCATGGCCGCCTGGTCCATCGCCGCCGCCCCGGTGCGACGTATCGACGCGGGGCGCTTCAACGGCGCCAACTTTGTCTATGTGGCCTCCTTTGGGGCCTTTACCAAGGCGTCCTACTCCGCGCCGCAGACCGTCAAGAATGAGCTGGGACACCTGGCCTACATCCTGGAGGGGGTCAAGGACCTGTCCAGCCTGCGCTTCCTCCCCGCCCGGGTGGAGGCCGACGGCGAGGTGTTTGAGGGCCGCTTCCTCTTCGGCGCTGTGGCAAACGCCACCTCCATCGGCGGCCTCATCAAGCTCCCGCCGGAGACGGTGGTGCTGGACGACGGGAAGTTTGAGCTGCTCCTGGTGCCCGAGCCCAAGTCCGTGGCGGCGTTGAACGATATGGTGAAGACGCTCCTTCTCCAGGACTTCAGCGGCAGTCAGGGGCTGATTCTGCGCCACGTCTCGCGGGTCACCGTCGCCACGGAGGAGGCGCTGACCTGGTCGCTGGACGGGGAGTGCGCGCCCGCCGTTGCGCGGGCGGAGATTGAAAATCTCTGCCAGAAGCTGGAGGTGCAGCTGTAGACCGTGCAGGAGGCTGTACCCTCTTGCGGCGTCTTCCCTCTGAAAGCGGCGCGGGGCAGGGAGAGGGCGGCGATGCGGCCTGCGGTTGTGATGTCCTCCAGCCAGAGGCAGTAGCAGTCATGGCGCGGTCGTCGCGGAGCTCGGGTGGGTCGGCATAGTCCCCGGTGCCGGGGAAAAACTTGCTTGCACAGAGGAACAGGCGGTACTCCCTGAGGCCGCAGCGGCAGAGGGCGGTTTTGAGGATGGCGTCACGGATTTGGGCGACGGTCATAATGGGGCCTCCTAAGTTGCCTGTTGGGGCGGGGGGAATTTGTTGAGAAGGTAGTTGTTCTCTTTCCAGGTTTCCAGATAGATGCCTTCCTCTGCGTGGGATCCAAGACCGGCAAATCCTCCGACATACAGCGGCCTTCCATTTCGCACGACCCATTGCAGCCCGTGCTCCGGTTCCCATGCGCACTCGGAAAAAACGGAGATGGAGTAGACCTCTGGAATCTCCCTGTCGATATACAGCTCCGTCGGTATGATATAGGGCAGGATATTTGCGGGTACGTTCAAGTTTTGCGGGTATTCCATGTCTTCAAATTCAAACATAAACGGAGGAGGCTCTCCATGACACCACTCGGCGTCGCGGAAAAAGCGGATGCTGGCTTTTAGAAGCTGCTCAATACCCGCTGCGTCTAAGCTGAGCAGCTGTGAAACGCATTTTTCCGCATATTCGGAGGAAACGTCGGTACCTTTGCCAAAGGAGACCTTTACCTCCCGCCCGAAGAGCGGCCAGCGGGCCTTTCCCACCAGCCTGTAGAGGCTGCCGCCATGTATATCAGTAACCATAGAGCCCTCCATTCGTCAAGTACAGCACGCGCGGAGCGCAGTGCCCGAATAGCCCCCAGCAGAGTTTGCGGCACATACGCCGCAAATAAATTGTAATCATTTTTTCCGGAAACCGCGTTTTCGGAAAAAATACTTCTCGCGAAGCGAGCGTCGAACCCGGCCCCCTCCCCATAGGGAGGGGGCCGGGTGAGGCGCAGAGCGCAGCGCAATCTCTATTCGATTGAAATCCGCAGATTTCAATCGAGGGCATGAGCCCCGTAAAATAAAAATGCGGCCCCACAAGGGGCCGCATTTTTATTTTACATAAGGGGCTCCATGCCCAGTACGGGGTGAGCCTTCTCGGTGAGGAAGCCCATCAGGGTCTCGGGATCCTCGGCGATGGTTTCGTCGCCGATCATATCGCAGAAGTTGTCGATGCCGTAGAGCTCCTTGGCGGTGTGGTTCACCTTCTCCGCCACTTGGTCCTTCAGGCCCTTGGGCATCCAGACAATACGCTCTAAGCCGCCCTCGGCCTTCATGAACTTCTTGGAGGCGATGAAGTGCTTGC
>CANDEH010000076.1 GCA_947383645.1 uncultured Clostridia bacterium
GTGGCGATGGAGACCATCATCCGGGGGGAGATGTCGATATAGTCCACCTTGTCCCGCTCCACCTCGATGATCTCATCCCGGTGGCGGCAGGTGATACGCTCGTTGGTGAGGCACCCGTTCTCGTCGGTGGGCTCGGCGGCCTGGGCCACGATATACTGGTCCTCCACGTCGGCGGTCATATAGGTGACGGTGTCGCTGACCTTCCCCGTCTCGTGGTCCACCGCCCGGAAGGGGGCCTCGATAAAGCCGTACTCGTTGATCTTGGCATAGGTGGCCAGATAGGAGATCAGGCCGATGTTGGGGCCTTCGGGGGTCTCAATGGGGCACATCCGGCCATAGTGGCTGTAGTGCACGTCACGGACGTCCATGTTGGCCCGCTCACGGGAGAGGCCGCCGGGGCCCAGGGCGGAGAGACGGCGCTTGTGGGTCAGCTCGGCCAGGGGGTTGGTCTGGTCCATGAACTGGCTCAGGGGGCTGGATCCGAAGAACTCCTTGATGGCCGCGGTGACGGGCCGGATGTTGATGAGGCTCTGGGGGGTGACGATGTCCAGATCCTGAATGGTCATCCGCTCCCGGATCACCCGCTCCATGCGGGAGAAACCGATGCGGAACTGGTTTTGCAGCAGCTCGCCTACGCAGCGCAGGCGGCGGTTGCCCAGGTGGTCGATGTCGTCCTTGCTCACCAGGCCCCGGGCCAGGGCGTTCATATAGTTGATGGAGGCGAAGATGTCGTCCACGATGATGTGCTTGGGCACCAGGCGGTCGTGCTGGAGACGGATCTGCTCCTTCAGATCCTCCCCCTGGTACTGGTTCAGGATCTCCTGGAGCACCTCAAAGCGGACCCGCTCCTTGATGCTGCACTCGGCCAGGGGGTCAAAGTCCACGTAGCGGCCGAGATCGCACATGTGGTTGGAGAACACCTTCATAGACACGCCGTCGATGTCGATCAAAACCTCGTTGACGCCGATGGCGTCCAGCTCCCGGGCCTCGTCCCGGGTGAGCACGTGGCCGTCCTCGAAGAGGAGCTCCCCGGTGACCGGGTGGGCCACCGGCGCTAAGAGCTTGTGGTCGGCGATGCGGGTCCACAGGGCCAGCTTCTTGTTGAACTTGTACCGGCCCACCATGCTGAGGTCGTAGCGCCGGGGGTCGAAGAACAGGTTGTCGATGAGCACCTGGGCGCTGTCCACCGTGGGGGGCTCGCCGGGGCGGAGCTTGCGGTAGATCTCCAGCAGCGCCTCCTCATAGGTCTTGCAGGCGTCCTTCTCCACGGTGGCCACCATCCGGGGATCGTCGCCGAAGCGCTCCAAAATCTCCGCGTCGGTCTTGAGGCCCAGGGCGCGGATCAGGCAGGTGACGGGCAGCTTGCGGTTCTTGTCGATGCGGACCCAGAAAATCTCGCTGGTGTCCGTCTCATACTCCAGCCAGGCGCCCCGGTAGGGGATCACCGTGCTGGTGAGCAGGGGCAGATCGGTCTTGGGGTCGATCTCCTTGCCGTAGTAGATGCCGGGGGAGCGGACGATCTGGCTGACCACCACCCGCTCGGCGCCGTTGACGATGAAGGTGCCGGCCTCGGTCATCAGGGGGAAGTCCCCCATGAAGATCTCCTGCTCCTTGATCTCCTCGGTCTCCTTGTTGCGCAGGCGGACGCTGACCTTTAAGGGCGCGGCGTAGTTCACGTCCCGGGCCTTGCACTCCTCCACGTCGTACTTGGGGGGCTCATCCATCTTGTAGTCGATGAAGCTCAGCTCCAGCGTGCCGGCGTTGTCGGTGATAGCGGCCACATCCGCGAACACCTCCCGCAGACCGGTCTCCAAAAACCACCGGTAGGAGCTCTTCTGGATCTCCAGGAGATTGGGCATCTCCATGACTTCCTCGTAGCGGGCGAAATTCTTCCGCCACGTCTTGCCGTAGGCCTTGTCCCTGACTTTCAAATCCCTCACTGCCTTTCCTTGATAGATTCCGCGCCCGGTCCCCCCTGCCCGAAGGAACCGGCGGCGCAGGTAGAAGCATCCATAATCTTTCCCGCGATTTCGCCCGGATTTTTCCTGCCTCGCGGGCGTTCGGCAGCCTTCGACCGCCCTCTCACGCGCGAAACGCCCGGGTGTGTGGTTAAATAGTGCGGCTTTCCTCTTGCCTTTCCTTGGAGAATGTGCTACACTGCGTATAGTGGGGTCGGTATGCAATGGGCATACTGCCGCACATAAGTAATTTATGCTATCATATATTTCCAGAAAAGTCAAGAGGCAGCGGGGAATATTTTGCTTCCCCGCTGTTTTTGCAGCCGCCACAGTTGAATAGGGAGCGAACGCTTCTTTTCAACGCTTCGGGTGGGTGATTTAATGTGAAAGGAACCCCTCTTGGGTTCCTTTCACACTATCCTCCTTACCGCTATCCTGCTCTGCCGGCTTTTTTGACAGTCTGAAGCGCACCTTGAGACCTCTTTTCCGGTTTTCAGGTGCGCTGATTTTATCGTGAAAGCGCTTGGACAACGGCAATCATAACTGCCGGCCATGCCGGCGGCATGCACAGACCTTCTTGGAGCCTATTATCAGCAGAGCCTATAGGCTCATCAAATTTCTTTCGCTTGCATGAGATGCCCTGCTGCTATTTAAAAGCCGCAGGGTTTCCCTATTTTTCTCTGCCCAAGTTTCTGGTTTTTTTCTGCCTCTTCTTATAGTGGCTACAGTTGAAAGCAGTGAACGATTTTTTCAAGGCCGCGGCATGGAATGCCGCCCTGGCCGCAAAAGCGGTCAGGGCGGCAGGATTCACAGGAGACGCACGGTACATTTCATGCGCTGGCAGATTTTGTCCGCCTGTCCTATCCGGCCCCCGCCTGCCGTTTCTCCAGTACTTAGAAGCTGTACCATCACATGTTCAGCGGTGCGGACGCCTGCCGCCCGGTGTGCGCCACCGCGTGCCACTGCTTGGTATCCTTGAACAGAGAAACCACCTGAAGCGGCAGCCACGACGCCATGAACACCGGAAAGAGCAGCACCGCAGGCGTCATCCCCCGCAGGCCATACCCGCCCAGCAGGCACAGCGCCGCGCCCAGCAGCGCCATTCCCAGCCAGGACGCCGGCAGCAGGCACAAGAACGCGGTCAGATATCCCTCCCCCAGCAGCGCCAGATTTAGAACGAGGAGGAGTCCGCTGGCCGCCTGGGCAAAGGGAGCCAGCAGAAACATGGTCATATCCCACCGGAGCATGGGGCGGGGACTGCGGTCCCGCCACAGGTGCCGCAGCTCCTGCCTGGCCACCTGCATCACGCCGCTGCACCAGCGCTTGCGCTGGCGGAGGGAGAGGAGGAAGCTGTTGGGGGCCTCGTCGTAGGTGAGCGCCCCGCTGACCCAGTGGACCCGGTAACCCAGACGGGCGCACTGGGCGGAGAACTCCGCGTCCTCGGCAATGGTGCCGGTGTTCCAGCCGCCCATCGCCTCGATTACCTCCCGGTGGACGGCAAAGCCCGTGCCCACCAGCTTGGCGGAGAGACCGCAGGCCGCCCTGGGCCGGTTGAAGATCCAGTCAAAGAGAGCAAAGTACAGCCCGTAGCACCCGGCTACGCCGCTCTCCCGGGCGTTGGCTGTCATCATCCGGGACTTGCACACCCGCTCCCCGGCGACGAAGGCGTCGTTCATCCGGGCCAGAAAATCGGGGTCGGCGATGTTGTCCGCGTCAAAGACCACATAGGCGTCGTATCCCCGGCAACGGAGCTGGGCGACAGCCTGGTGGAGGGCGGCGCCCTTGCTCCTCACCCCGGCCAGACAGTGAAGGATCTCCGCTCCGGCGGCTGCGGCCGCGGCCTCGGTGCGGTCTGTGCAGTTGTTGGGCGCCACAAAGACGTCCCGCAGCTCCGCCGGATAGTTCTGTCTGAGAATACTGGCGACCAGATTGGCGATGACAGCCTCCTCGTTCCGTGCGGCCACAATGACGGCAAAGCGGGTCTTCGGCGGGGCTGCCGGGCAGGTTTTCCGCTTTTTCAGATTGAAGATCGCCACACAGGCGAAGTAGACCGTGAAGAGCTTGAGAATCAGCGTCAGAGCTACGGTGAAGTGTTCCATAACCATGCCTCCTTGCGGGGTGTCTGTATCCGGGTTTTGACTGTAAAAGGTGGTATGGCCGTATCATAACAGAGATTCTTTAAGTTCCAAGCGGGTAATTGTTTAATCTTTCTTTAAGATTTCTCTGCCCGCGATAACACAGTTGACAGGCACCTCCCGCCTCCTTGCGAATAGGATGGAGTAAAGGTCCCTCTTCCTGCGGCGCCGGGACCTGATCCGATGAAAGGAGGATGATCGGGGAGAGAGCTCCCCGATTGACCATATGGCAAGATCTGATGAACCGATGATCCCGCTGCCCAACGTAGGGGAGGGCGGCCCCGTCTACGACCCCAGTCAGGAGCCGGTGATCCCACTGCCCAACCCCGGCGAGGGCGGACCGGTGTACGACCCCGGCCAGGAGCCGGTAATTCCTCTCCCCAACCCCGGCGAGGGCGGGCCGGTATATGACCCCGGTCAGGTGCCGGTAATTCCTCTCCCCAACCCCGGCGAGGGCGGACCCGTCTATGACCCCGGCCAGGTGCCGGTGATCCCGCTGCCCAACCCCGGCGAGGGCGGACCGGTATATGACCCCGGCTTCACCGCGCCGGTGCGCTATGCCGCCGTCCGCTTCCTGGACGCCGCCTACGGCTACGGCCCCTTCCGCATCCGCATCAACCGCACCCGGGTGGTGGGCTACCTGAGCTTTGCCGCCCTGTCCTCCTATGGCCGGGTGCCCAGCGGCTACCAGACGGTCACCGTCACCAGCACCGACGGCTATGTGTACATCCAGAAAACCCTCCCCTTCGAGACGGGAACCCGCTCCACTGTGGCCATCATCAACACCGCCGGCGGTCTGGACCTGCTCCAGATTCCCGACGCCACCTACCGCCCCGGCGGCAGCTACGCCAGCTTCCGGGTCAGCAACCTGGCCTACAACAGCAGACCCATGGATGTGCTCCTGGCCGACGGCCGGGTGGTCTACGCCGATGTGCGCTACAAGGAGACCACCGCCTTCAAGCGCATCCGCCCCGGCGAGTACGAGTTCCTCTTCGCCGAGACCAACCAGGCCCCCATGCCCATCCACTTTGATATTGAGACCCTGGACAGCGCCTTTTTGGGCGAGTACCCGGTGCCCAACATGGTGGCCTCCCTGTACCTCAACGTGGTGCGCAGCCGGGTCTATACCGTGTTCCTCCTCAGCAGCGGGCGGGGGATCAACGATATTCAGACCATGGTGGCCATCGATTAAAATCAAAAGGAATGACCAGTTTGCGAACTGGTCATTCCTTTTGAGGAGTTTCGCTTCGCTCTGCGCCTCGGACCCCGCCCCCTCAGGGGGCGGGGTCCTGCGACGCTCGCTCCGCGCAGGGTGTTTATTCCGAGGACGCGGTCCCCGGAATAAACGGATTTCATTTTATTTCGCCGCCTGTGGGCGGCGAAACTCTGCCGAGGGCTTTTTTCGTCTTAATACTTTCTTAAACTTCCCGCCTCTTTTATCTTAAATCGTTCTGTGGTACAATACCGGCGAAAGGTGGGAGAGACCCTATGGCCAACGTACTGATCTGCGACGACGAGCGGGACATCGTCTCCGCGCTGAAGATCTACCTCTCCTCCGAGGGGTACAACCTCTTTGAGGCCTACACCGGCCGGGAGGCCATCGACATTGTGCGGAAAAACGAGATTCATCTCATTCTGATGGACATCATGATGCCCGAGCTGGACGGCATCTCCGCCACCGCCAAGCTGCGGGAGGAGTGCAACGTGCCCATCATCCTCCTCACCGCCAAGAGCGAGGACACCGACAAGGTGCTGGGGCTCAACGTGGGGGCGGACGACTATATCACCAAGCCCTTCAACCCCGTGGAGGTGCTGGCCCGGGTCCGCAGCCAGCTCCGCCGGTACACCAGCCTGGGCGGCATCACCCAGAAGCCCAGCCGGGTGGTCATCGGCGGCATCGTCCTGGACGACGAGGCCAAGACCGTCACTGTGGACGGGGAGAATGTCAGCCTTACCCCCATGGAGTACAACATCCTGGCCCTTCTCATGCAGCACCCGGGGCGGGTGTACTCCTCCGCCCAGATCTACGAGCAGGTGTGGAACGAGAGCGCCATGGGATCCGAGAGCGCTGTGGCCGTCCACATCCGGCACCTCAGGGAGAAGATCGAGATCACCCCGTCGGAGCCGCGGTACTTAAAGGTGGTTTGGGGTTTGGGCTATAAGATTGAACCCCAAAATGGGGGCTGAATGCCCCGAAAGAGAGGAAGATAGGATGAAAAAGCTGCTTCGTATTCTAATCCCCCTGGTCCTTATCGCCGGGGGACTGCTCTATCTGACAGGAAAGCGGGATGAGTTCGATGCGTGATCTGAGAGCCAGCCTGCCGGCCAAGGTGGCGGCGCTGTTTCTAGCGGTGCTGCTGGCGCTGACGGCGGCGGCGTCCATTGCCGCTATGGCCATGGGCTACCAGGCCTGGGACAGCGATGACCAGTCCTTTGAGGACACCGCCATGTTCCAGGACATGACCGAGGGGGTGGCCGTCAACCTGGCCTGGTGCTACATCGCCAACGGCGACCCCTATTCCAGCGGCTACGCCACCCGGGGCCTCCAGGTGACGATCCGGGAGACGGGGACGGATCGGGTCCTGTTCGACGACCGCGACGTCGGCGCGCCCTGTCTCTATCAGGGCGTCTACAGCTTCCGCACGGAGGACATGGTCCCCGCGGAGCGGATCACCCCCGGGCAGCCGGAGAGCCTCACCCTGGAGCTGTACTTCACCGACTACAGACAGATCGCCCTCCACCACTTCAATGAGTACTACCTGTTCTTCTGCCTGGTCCATCCCTTCGCCGGGATGCTGCCCTGGCTGGCGGTGCTGTCGGTGCTGCTGTTCTTTGTGGACCTGGCCTTTCTCCTCTGCGCCGCCGGGCATCGGAAGGGCGTGGAGGGCATCGTCCCCAACTGGCAGGACCGGATTCCCCTGGATGCGTACCTCCTGGGCGCGGTCCTCTACTTCACCATCATTGCGTCCACGGTGGACGGCCTCCCGAACAGCTTCTGGCTGCTGGTCGTCGTCCTGGGGGTGATCGTGGTGGCCGTGATTGCTGGCCTTTTGGCGGTGCTGATGACCATGGCCACCCGGCTGAAGCTGGGCCGCATCTGGGAGAACACCGTGACCTGCCGGCTCTGGCGGTGGTGCGTCCGCTGCTGCCGGGCCCTCTGGAGAGGAGTGACCGCGATGGTCCGCATTCTGCCCTTCACCTGGCGGACGGTACTGTTTACCATCTGCGTGCTGGGTGTACAGGTTTTCCTCAACTCCTGGGGGGTGTGGGACGGCTTCCCCCTGTTCATGCTGTTCGTCCTCGATTTCGCCATCGTGGTGGCCGCGGCGCTCCTCAGCTGGCAGCTGCAAAAGCTCAAGGCCATGGGCCAGCGTCTGGCCGACGGGGATCTGGAGGCCAAGCTGGACACCTCCCGCATGTTCTACGACATCAAGACCCACGGGGACAATCTGAACGCCATCGGCGTTGGCATGAACCGGGCGGTGGAGCAGCGGATGAAGTCCGAGCGGCTGAAAACGGAGCTCATCACCAATGTGTCCCACGACATCAAGACGCCTCTCACCTCCATCGTCAACTACGTGGACCTTCTCAAGAAGGAGGACCTCCCCGAGAAGGCGGCGGAGTACGTCACCGTGCTGGACCGGCAGTCCAGCCGCCTCAAAAAGCTGACGGAGGACCTGGTGGAGGCCAGCAAGGCGTCCACGGGCAATATCGCCGTGGCCCTCCAGCCCATTGTGGTCAATGAGATTATCCACCAGGCGGTGGGAGACTACGACCAGCGCCTCACCGCCGGGAAGATCGAGGTGATTATCAACACCTTCGAGGGCAGCCTCTCCGCCCTGGCCGACGGCCGGCTCCTCTGGCGGGTGCTGGACAATCTGTTGAGCAATGTATGCAAGTACGCCATGCCCGGCAGCCGCCTGTATATTGACCTGACCACACGGGGCAATCGGGTGGCCCTGAGCATGAAGAACATCTCCCGGGACGCCCTGAACGTCAGCGCCGACGAGCTGATGGAGCGGTTCGTCCGCGGGGATTCCTCCCGCCACGCCGAGGGCAGCGGGCTGGGCTTGAACATCGCCAAGAGTCTGATGGAGCTGATGGGCGGCACCTTCAGCATCGCCGTGGACGGGGATCTGTTCAAGGCGGAGCTGACGCTGCCGCTGGCGGAGGGGAATTTGCCGGCGGTGATATAGAGAATGGCCCATATTAAGTGCTTTAGCCTCATCAGGGTGTCGGGCGGTTAAGCGGGAACGACTTTTCCGCTGCCATGACGCAATATGGTACTCCGCGTGATCTTACCGAAAAAACAGGGAGTGCGTATGAGGGTAGGGCGTCATAAAGAAGTTAAGGGCAGGACAGGCCGCTGCGGTCTGTCCTGCCCTTAACTTCTTTATAACCCACTATGACACTTTCGAGGAAAGTGTCCGTGGGGGAGAACTATAAACTGCTCTTTACCGTCCGTCTGTCCCCTTGTCGCAGCCATACCGGTAAAAATTGCGGAAAAGCCGCTGGGCCTCGGTACTGGTAAACAGCTCTGTAAAGGAGCCGGCAATTTTATACCAGAAGTCCCTGTCAAAAGTCATGGACTTCTCAGCCATATAGATGCCGGTGTCTGTTCCATCGTCTACATAGAAATAAACCACATCCCCGATATCATCCCCAAAGGGAAATCCATTGGGACAGTCCTCAAAGAAACCCACTGTGACGTCAAAATCCTTCATATCGTCCCAAGTCCAAAATGACATCTCCGGTATGACCCAATTGGGGCGCTTGTCCTCAATACGACCGCCGCCGAATTTGCGGAAAATTTCACAGTAGTCCTCCGGCAGAGGAACCGGGAAATGGTCCCTGATTACATTTAACTCTGTTTCCACTTCGTCTTTCCAGTTGGATCTCCAGTGGGGATTGTACCCGTCACATGCTCTGCACATCTCATCTTGAAAACCACCAAAAAGAAGATTTATCCGCTCTACTAAATTCATAATTGCAATCTTCTCCATTCTGCGAATTCCAGTTTGCCGATGCGTTCATTATAAGGCAGCACTCGCTGAAAAGCAACTTCTTTCCAGCGGGTGTTGGCTTCTTTACGGGAGCTGCCCTGAGCTCACTCCCTGTTTTTTTACAGCATACCGCCGCGGCGGCAGCCTATGGCAATCCTATTTTCCCAGCAGCTTCTCCAGTGCCGACAGCTTCATGCACACGCACAGCACCTTAATGGCGTCCTCCAGCTCCGCCACGGGGGGCAGGGTGGGGGCCACGCGGATGTTGGTATCCCGGGGGTCCTTGCCGTAGGGGAAGGTGGCTCCGGCGCCGGTCATCACCACACCGGCCTCCTTGCACAGCGCCACCGTCCGCTTGGCGGTGCCCTCCATCACATTCAGGCTGATGAAGTAGCCGCCCACCGGCCGATTCCAGTCGGCAAACCCAAGAGGCGCGATCTCCCGATCCAGGGCGTCCAGCACCGCGTCGAACTTGGGCTTCAGGATGGCGGCGTGCTTCTTCATCAGCGAGAGCACCCCGGCCTTGTCCTTTAAGTACCGCACATGGCGGATCTGGTTCATCTTGTCGTAGCTGATGGTCTCCACATCCCACAGCCCCATCAGGTACTTCATGTTGTCCACGCTGCCGGCCATGCAGGCGATGCCCGCCCCGGGGAGGGTGATCTTGGAGGTGGAGGCGTACTCCATCACCATGTCCGCGTTGCCGTGCTCCGCAGCCAGGGACAGAATATCCGGGAAGGGCACATAGTCCCCGTCAAACTCGTGGACGCAGTAGGCGTTGTCCCACATGAGGAGGAAGTCCTTAGCGGCGGGCTTCATCTTCGCGATGCGCTCAATGGTCTCCCGGGAGTAGATGCAGCCGGTGGGGTTGGCGTACTTGGGCACGCACCACATGCCCTTGACGGCCTCGTCCTTGATGAGCTCCTCCACCATGTCCATGTCCGGCCCGTCCTTGGTCATGGGGACCACGATCATCTCGATGCCGAAGGACTGGCAGATGCGAAAATGGCGGTCATACCCCGGGGAGGGGCACAGCCACTTCACCGTCTCCAGGTCCTTCCAGGGCTTCTCGCTGTGGAGCAGGCCGTGGGTCATGGCCTTGCTGACGGTGTCGTACATCAGGTTCAGGCTGGAGGAGCCGGCGGCCAGCACGTTCTCCGCCTTGCATCCTAAAATCTCCGCCCACAGCTCCCGGCAGCAGGTCATGCCCCAGGGGGTGCCGTACTGCCGCGCGTCGTTGCCGTCGATGGGGTCCAGGCAGTCCTCCGGGGTCTTCAGGACGGTGAGCATGTCGGTGGAGAGGTCCAGCTGTCCCCGCTCGGGCTTGCCCCGGGCCATGTTCAGCTTCAGCCCCAGGCTCTTCAGCGCCTCAAAGGCCGCCTTCTCCTGCTCATACGCCCCGGTGAGCTCCTCCCTGGTCATTGCGCTGTATGCTTTCATAGTGCGTTCTTCTCCTTCTTCACATCGTTTTTACCGCTTTTCCTTACTTATAGTTACTTCAAAATGCCGTTGTCAATGGGCTTGATGAAGTGCCCTCTGGGAGCGCCCACGATCTCGCCGTCCACCGCGGTGGTCATGCCCCGAAGAATGGTCTTCACCGGCTTGCCCTTGAAGGTCCAGCCGTCAAAGGCGGAGAGCTTGGTCCGCGAGTGCATCTGCTCCTGGTGGAAGATGTACTCCCTGTTCATGTCCACCACCACCAGGTCCGCGTCGGCGCCGGGGCGCATGGCCCCCTTCATGGGGTAGGTGCCGTAGAGCTTGGCGGGCTTCTCGGACAGCACCTCCGCCACCTTATTGAGGCTCAGCCGCCCCTTGCTCACCGCGTCCAGAAGGATCAGGGGCATGGTCTCAATGGTGGCGGCGCCGGCGGGGGCGTGCCACAGGTCCGCGGCCTTCTCCTCCGGGGAGTGGGGGGCGTGGTCGGAGCACACCAGGGACAGCGTGCCGTCCAGGAGGCCCTCCCACAGCTTCTCCTGGTCGTATTTGGTGCGGATGGGGGGATACCCCTTCACCACGGAGCCCAGCTTCCCGGCCTCCTCGTTGGTCAGGGCCAGGTACTGCGGGCAGGTCTCGCCGGAGACGGCGCAGCCCTCGGCCTGGGCCCGGCGGATCAGGTCCACCCCGTCGCCGGCGGCCAGGTGCAGGATGTGCAGGTGGGTGCCGATGGCCCGGGACAGGGAGATGGCGGTCTCGATGGTGATGGTCTCGCTGTAGGGGGGGCGAGCCCGGAGCATGGCGTCGTAGCTGGTGTCCCCACTGGCGGTGACCTCGGCGGTGAGGAGCTTGATGATGTCGAAGTTCTCGGCGTGGATGGCCACCATCTTGCCGGTCTCCTTCACCGTGCGGAAGATCTTGTAGATCTGCCCTAGGTCCAGGGGGGGGATCACGTCCTTCATCCCCTCCTCGTAGTTGTAGATCAGCTGATAGGCCTTGGCGTCGATGGCGTAGCCCCAGAAGAACTTGAACCCCACCACGCCGGCCTCCGCCAGCTTGGGAAGCTCCTCGTTGTTGAGATCGCCCAGGCAGAGCCCCCACACGCCGAAGTCCACGTGGGCCTTGGGGGTGATGCACTCCACCAGCTGATTGAGCTTCTCCACGTTGTAGATGGCGGGATTGCAGTTGGGCATCTCATAGATGGTGGTGATGCCGCTGGCCGCGCCGGCGCTGGAGGAGTGGAAGAAGTCCTCCTTGTAGTGGGCGCCGTTGTACCCGTCCCGGGAGTGGCAGTGGGTGTCGATGAACCCGGGGAGGACGTGCTTCCCGGCGGCGTCGGTGACCTCGGCGGCCTCGCCGGGGAGCTCGTCGGCAGTGATGGCGGCGATTTTGCCGTCCTTCACGTAGATGTTGGCTTTGTAAGTCTCGCTGCCGGTGACGATGGTACCGTTTTTAACAATATGATCCCATTTCATGTATATCTTTGCTCCTTTTCCGCTTTTACTGGACCCGGCCGGTGACAAGGCCCAGGAGGGCCATACGGAGGTACATGCCGTTGTGGGCC
>CANDEH010000077.1 GCA_947383645.1 uncultured Clostridia bacterium
TCTTGATGGCGGTGGGGGAGGCGCTCTCCATGGTGGCGATGGCCTCCACCACCTTCACCTGACGGGAGGTCTCCAGCTGCTCGATAACGCCAGCGGCCTTGTCCGGGTCCACATAGCTGAGGACCAGGGCCATGGTCTGGGGACGCTCGTTCTGCAGTGCGGAGAACAGGGACTTGACATCCGCCTTGTCCAGGAAGGCGAAGTCGCGGTTCTTCAGGGACTTGGTGACCTTCTCCAGCAGCGCGGAGGCGGTCTGACTGCCGAAGGCCTTCTCCAGCACGCTTCTGGCGTACTCCAGACCGCCCTCGGTGACGGCCTTGTTGGTGAGGCAGCTCTGGTAGAACTCGGTGAGCACCGCCTCGGTCTGCTCGCTGTTGAGCATCCCCAGCCGGGCCACCTCCAGCGTCAGCTGCTCCAGGTCCTCCGGCTCCATGAACTGATAGAGGAGGGAGGCCTTATCCGCCCCCAGGGACACAATGACGGCCGCGGCCTTCTGGGAGGTACTCAGCTCATAGGTTGCGGTATCAGCCATTTTCCTCCCCTCCTCTCAGCCAGGTCTTAATCATCTGCGCGGCGATCTCCGGGTTGTTCTGGGCGAACTGCCGGACGGCCTTGCGCAGCTCCATGCTCTTCTCGGTGTTGATCTCCATAATGTCGGCGCCGGTGCCGCCGGAGGCTGTCGCCGCGGCGGTGGCCGCCGCGATGGCCTCGGCCTCCTCCAGCGTCAGGGCCTGACCCTGCTGCTCCTCCAGCAGTCTCTGCTCCTCCAGCTGCTGCTTCTTCTTCCGCTTCCGGCCCACGATCATCAGCACGATGGCCAGAATCAGCAGCAGAACCAGCACGCCGGCGGCGATGTAGAGCACATAGTCGGGCACGGGCAGGATGGGACTGATGGGTCCGACCACCGTATCCGCATGGAAGGGGGCGATCAGCACGGAGACCCGGGACTCCGGGTCCTCTCCGCCGATGTTGGCGGCGGCGGCCACGTGGCTTTTCAGCATGGCCTCGTCCACGGCCCAGGCGTTGGAGGCGTTGGCGTTGATGGTGACGGCGATGCCGATGTCGGTGATGGTGCCGGCCAGGACCTCGCTCTGCTCCACCCGCTTGTTGTTGTCCCGCTCGTTGGAGCCCTGACCGGCGGCGTAGTCCTCCTCGCCGTCCAGGGCGCCGCCGTTGTTCATGTAGTTGGGAATCTCAGAGTTGGAGGGGGTGCCCACCACGCCGCCCGTGGTGGCCAGTCCGTCCCGGGCCACCTGCCAGAACCAGGTCTGGCTGCCGATCAGGCCGCCTCCGTCGTCGGGCGCGCCGGTGGGCTGGGAGTACTGGGTGTCCTCGATAATCTTCCGGCTCACGTCCACATTGCAGTTCACCGCCACCTTGACGTTGTCCTGGCCGTAGACGCTGCCCAGCACCTGAAAGACCTGGGAGCGGACGTTGTTGCTGGTCTCCTGCTCCAGCTTCACCTTCAGAGCGCTGGCCTCGCTGATGGAGCTGATAGCGTCCCCGGCGGTGTAGCTGTTGTAGTACTGGTCGGTAATGATGACGTTGTCGATGGTGAGCCCTTCCACCGCGTGGGCCACCACCCCCGCGATGGCGTTGACCATCCGGGAGGAGAGCTGGGTGCTTCCGTCCAGCTCAAGGGTGACGGCGGCGGAGCTCTCGGTGACGTTGTCCTCTAAGATGTAGGTGCGGTCCTTGCCGAGAGTAATACTCACCGTGGCGTCCCGGATGCCGTCCAGGGTGCAGATGACGCTACGCATCTTCTCTTCCAATCCCATCAGCCACACCCGGTCCTGCTCGGAGGTGGTGGAGAGGCTGTTGATATGGTCAAAGTAGACGTCAAAGAGGTAGCCGTTTTTGGGGTAGCCCGCCAGAACCAGCTGGCCCTTCAGGACGTTGACCCGGTCGGCGGGAACCAGAATGCTGTCCCCCTGGACCTTGTAGTCCGTGACGCCGTTCTCGCTGAGCCAGGAGAGGACGGAGCTGGCCTCGCTGCTGGACTGGCCCGTCCAAAGCACCTCGTAGGGCTTGTTGTTGGCCCAGATCACAAAGGCCACAATGCCTATAATCAGCACAGCGGTGGTGGCGCCCAGCACGATGCGCGTCTTTTTGCTCATTTTTTTGAAAAAGTCCTTGACTTTCTCAAAAAATCCCTTGATTTTTACGTCCAACCTGATTCCTCCCCAATGGCTGTTCTCAGAAAGCGAGGCATACCCCACCCCTCATGCGCCTGCTCACATGCTGATGCGCATCAGCTCACTGTAGGCGTCCAGAGCCTTGCTGCGCAGCTGGATCAGAAGATCCAGCGCCACGTCCGCCTTGTAGGAGGCGAGGCTCAGTTCGGCGGGATTGTCCAGCTGTCCAGTAGCCAGCAGGTACTGCATCCTGCTCTTCTCGTCGTCGGTCTGACGCACGTTGTCGATGGCGGCGCGGAACACGTCGGCAAAGACGGCGGAGCCGGGGAGGGAGGAGGAGGTCTCCTTCCCCTCCACCGAGGGAAATACGTTCCAAAGGGGATTGATCCCCTGAATGCGGCTGTCCATAATGCGGCCTCCTTCATGTTATAGCTGCGCGGCAAAGCGCCGCGGTGGGCGGCAAAAAACCGCCCGGAGAGAGAAAAAAACGCGGAGGAACTGGCAGAAGCGCCGGATTTTCCCTTTACCCTCTTAAAACGCGAAATCAGGCCAAGCGTGGAAAACCGCCGGCGGGAACCGGAGCGCCCTCCGGCAGTTTCACATGCTTTGACCTTGTAATCCTTTTTATTTTCCGATCTCCATTCCCTTGGAGATCACGCTTTTGAGGAGGTTGAAGGCGGTGACGTTGGCGGAGTAGGCCTGAGAGGCGGCCATGCCGTCGGTGATCTCCTTGACGAGATCGACATTGGGCAGCTCCACGTAACCCTCCTCGTTGGCGTCCGGGTCCGTGGGGTCGTACTTCAGCTTGAAGTCCGACTCATCCTCCACAATCTCCGTGACCCGCACGCCTGCGCTCCGGTTGTAGCCGGTGTTGCGCACCAGCCCGTTCTGGGCCGCCGCCATGATGTTGCGGAAGGAGTTTCGCCCGTCCTCCGCCTGAAAGACCACCATCTTCCGGCGGTAGGCGCCGCCGGCCTCGGTGCGTGTGGTGTTGATGTTGACGATGTTCTCAGAGACCACATCCAGGCGCAGCTGCTGCGCGGTGATTCCGGAACCGACAATATTGATGGAACTCAAAAAAGCCATAGCATGGTATCCCCTTTCCGATAGAGGTGAGCTGTCATTTTATATGGTGTGCGGCCGTCAGGTCAAAACCTCTTACTGACCGCGGATAGCGGTGCGCAGACGGGCCAGATCGCTGCTCATGGAGTCCATGACGTATTGAATCTGGTAAGTGTTCCGGGTGGCCTCCACAAGCTGCTCGCCCACATTTACGCCGTTGTCGTCCAGACGGGCGGTTTCAGGCGTGGCGGTGTGGACAACGGGCAGGGCGGTGCTCACCACATTGCGCATGACGCCGGCGCTCTGCCCCTTGGCCGCGGCGGCCAGAAGCTGGGTGCGGAAGGCGTCCTCGAAGGTAACATATTTCGCTTTGTATCCCGGCGTCTCCGCGTTAATAATGTTGTCCAGCGTGGCGCGCTGCTTGGTCCACTGGAAATTCATGGAGCGCTCCAGCATCAAAAAGGAGTTGGAAAAGAAGAACTCGCCGGCCATATGATAACCTCCCTACAGGATCTGAGTTGTTTACAGTAAAAGTCAGACGAACTAAAAATAAACATGGAATATTGTGGAAAATTATGCTTTAAATATACCAGAATACCATTTCAAAGGCAGCGCAAGGCACTATATGCGATAGTATATCACATGTTGCAGAGCGATGCAACTGAAAATTGTAATAGTTCTGTAAAGGATTTTGTGGGCCTTTTTGGAGCGGGGGTAGATTAATTGCGTGCTGTCCGCCGTCCCGCTGGCGGATAAACCGGCTGTGGCGGCAGATCAGTGGTTGCATCATACCACAATTGACAGAATCCGTCAATACTTCCGGATCAGATGTCTTTCATTCCCAGATTTCAAACCATTAATATCCAGAAATAGATTTATTTGCAAGCACGCATCTTTTTTTCCAGCCCGGAAATCCCGCTGCCGGAGGGGGAGGGTAAGCGCCCTGGGATTTGGGAGAGAGCAAGCAATAAAAACCCAAATTTTCGGGCAGCCGCAGCGGAGCTGCCAGGTCAAAATCTCCACAAGGCGCTGTTTTACAGAAGGAGATCAGCAGATGCTGTCGCTGAAAACGGAGCGCCTGAAACCGCCGCCCTTTAATAGCATGAGCCTGGTGCGCGCAAGGGGCGGCGCAGCCGGCCTCCGCCGCCTGCGGGCGGTCTGCTCCATAGTCCATTAAGGAAGCGCTGATTCCATCAACGTGTGCGGCTTGCCAGACAAAAAACCGCAGGAATCCTGATGGATTTCAAGGTTTTTCAACGCAGTCCAGGCAGAAAATTTGGCGGCAAGACCTGCGCGTCGATGGATTCAGTGTTTCCTTAACTTGAGAAGTGGCCAAAAAGGAGGCGGGAGAAAAAGGTGTACGGCGAGACGAAGGACGCAACCGGGCTTACGGCCGCCGAGGACGACTGCCCTGCCGTCTTACGGGGACGTATCCCATGCGGGAGCAACAAAGCTGTGCGCCATTTCCTTCGCCAATCTTTAAGGATCTTTATGTTATTCGGCTATGACATAAAAAGACTCCCTCCCCTGCGGCTCGTCTCTCCGCAGCCGTGCAGAACTGCCTGTACAGCGTACAGGCGGTTCTACAGACTGTCAAAAAAGACAGCCGGCGCCTATTGACGGTGAGGAGGGATGTGTGAAAGGAGCCAATAGAAGTTCCTGAACTGTACAGCTGCCCGCTGTACCCCAAAGGCATTTCCACGCCGCTGCGCGGCTCAGGCACAGGCGACAAATTGGGACCATTGGTCCCAATTTGCCTCAGCTTGTCGAAAAACCGACAGGTTTTTCGACAAACAGAACCGCCTGTACATTGTACAGGCGGTTTCATCACGGTTTCTTGTATTCGTCCCTGTTCTTTCCCACGCCGCGCTCCGGGAGCACGCCCAGCAGGGCCAGGGGGGAGACCTCCTCGTCGGCGGCCTCGCGGTTGACCTCAGCAGCCTTTTTCAGCTCGCTGCGGAGGATGGAGATACTCTTGGGGGCCTCGATGGCCAGACGGACGCGGCCCGCCTCCACGGAGAGGATCGAGATCTCGATCTCGTCGCCGATCAGCAGGGACTCGCCCTCTTTCCGCTGGAGGATCAGCATACGGCCTCCTCCTTCTGCTGGAATTCCGACAGGCGGTGATGCATCCGGTAGTCCCTGTTCTCCAGAATTACCTGCATGGCCCGCCGGGTCTGGTCGTTGATTACCACAGGGCATCTGAGGTTCACCGTGCTCTCCCCCACCGGGTCCCGAACCACGCACAGGGTGTAGAAGCACAGGTCCTCGCTCTTCTCCACACCCATCCTTTTCAGCTCCTCTGCCGTGAGGACGGGGGTGTAGTCACCCTTCAGGAAGAAGGGGTTCACCGCCACGAAGGCCAGAGCCGGGGTGCTCACGCTCTGGAAGCAGAGGAGACTGCCGTCGCCCCCCTCGAAGGGCAGGAGAAAGAACTGTTTCTCCTCCTCAAACCCGAAGAGCCCGTCAGGGAAGTGGAGGACGTCCTCCTCGTGGCAATCCACGACGCCGAAATACTTGGTGTTAAGCTGCACAGCGTACCTCCTCAAAGTGTTTCAAACCTATCTGTGGACCGAAGCGCAAACCCGCCCGCCCCCCGGCGCCGCACAAAAAGCCCAGATCACCACAGGGGGGCAGCGAAAACATCCGCCGACACTCCCTAAAGCGCCCATACCGACTACAGCGCACCCCCGTCACCGTGCAAAAGACCTGAACCTCGCAGAAGACCTACAGAGCGAACATAAAGTTCTTCTTGCTTACTTCTTCTTTCAAGAAGAAGTAAGTCAGGCTTTCACGTCTACAGGCTCATAGTTGGGGTCGGAGGAGGGCGGCACGTAGATGGGGCCGCCGATATACTTGATAATCACCTCGGGGCGCTGGGTCATGGTAAACTCGATGTCGCCGGGAGTAAACTCAAAATCACCCTGACTGAATTTCCAATCGAAATTCAGCTTATCCATCTCATAGCGGATGCTCATCTCACCGGGATCCCAGGTGATTTCCGGGGGTACCTTGGGGATAAACTCGATGCCGGCGTTGGTCTTTACGTCCTTCATCATAGCCTCCTCGGCAAACTGCGTGACAAGCTCCTCGCCCACACGGGTCTTCAGCAGCAGCTGACCCTGACGGGCAAAGGTGGCGGTGGCCTCATAGGCCGCCTGCTGACCTTTGTCCGCATCCTGAGAGATCCGGCGGGCCAGCGTGGGGGTGATGGAGTTGCGGGCCTCAAAGGTGTCGATATTGACACGGATGGGCCGGCTCTTGATGCTCAGGCCTCCCTGGTCCCGGGAGACCTCCATCTCGGCGGTACCCCGCGCGTACTCCAGCTTGGCATTGGTGGTGCGCATCTCGATCTGGATGGGGACCGTGGTGATTTCAATCAGTGGCTTCATTGTGTGGTCGCGCTCCCTTCTATATAGCTTCAGGCGGTCCATGCCTGCATCTTCACACAAAAAGCGGGGGTTTGCGGAGTTAGGAATTAGGAGTTAGGAATTAGGAATTGCGGTTCTCTCAGTTCATATAGTCGATCAGAGACTGGCTTAAAAGCTGGTTGCCGATCTTCAGCGCCGCGTTGTAGCAGTAGAGGTCCCAGGAGAAGGTGCTGATGGCGTCGGCCAGATCCACCTGCTCGATGTCCAGCACCTGCTCGTTGAGGGTGTTCTTCTGCTCGCTGAGCCGCTCGGAGTTGGTCTGGAGGTACTTGGCCTTGGTGTCCAGCTCCACATACTGGCTGGTGGTCTCCGCCTGGGCGGCCTTCAGCTTATCCATCAGACGCAGGGACACCGCCTCGTCCTCCGGGGGATGGAAGGAGCCGTCCTCGCCGCACTTCTTGAAGATCTCACCCAGCCGCTGCTGGAGCACCACGATGTTCTTGGGGTCGCCGTCCTCGTCCAGACCGTAGCCCAGCATCTTGATGCCGGGGAGGGCGGTGTTGAACACGCTGCCGTTGACGATCTTGCCGTCGATCTCCTGCATGCCCATGCCCAGATCCAGATTGACCTCCTCATTGGCCATCATGTTCAGCTTGGTGAGGTCGTTCTGGTCCTTGTAGTAGTCGGCCCAGGCTTTGTCGGTTTCGCTCAGCTTCTCATATTCCTCACTGCCCTTGGCGGGGACGTCGGGGTAGAGACCGTTCTCGTCTTTGGTGGCCCAGGGCTCCGTCGGCTCTGCGGCGGCGGGCTTTTCGTCGGTTGCATGGCTGTAATAATCAATCCAGCCCTGCTCCACGGGATCCGTGGAGGAAGCGGGGAACATCCAGCGGGGTTCGGGCTCGGTAGCGGTCACCGCAGGAGGCGTATCCGTTTCGTGCTTGTAGTAAGAAAGCCAGGCTTTTTCATTTTCTGTCAAAGCGGGGTCGCTTGCGTCAGGGAGCCACCCGGCTGCCTGGCCGCCAGCCGGCTCCGCCGCCGTGGGCTTTTGCACGCCCCCGGCGTTGACGTTGATTCCCCGGTACAGCAGCTCGCCGTTCTCGTCCCAGCTGAAGGGGACCCGCAGCCCGTCGCTGCCGGAGAAGATGAACTGGTCGCCGTACTGACAGTTCATCATCTGGATGACGGATTTGGCCGTCTCGCCGATGACCTGACCCAGGGCCGCCCGGCCCGCGCCCTCGGTGCCGTTCTCCGCCAGCACCGTGGAGAAGCGGGAGGTCTTGTCGGTGAGATCGTCCACCGCCTTCCCCAGGGACAGCCACCCGGAGTGGAAGCGCTTGTAGGTGTCGTCGTTGTTGGCCAGCTGGCTGCTGGCCTCGTAGTAGGCCTGGCGCAGGCGGAAGGCCTGGGTGGCCGAGGAGGGGTCCTCATAGAAGCTGTTGAAGTTGCGGTGGGTGAGCACCTTGTCCCGGGACCCGGAGAGCGTGGTGTTCACGTTCATCAGGTTGTGCCGGTAGGTGTTCATGGTCATGTTGGTGGTAATACGAAAACCCATAGGTTTACCTCCTATCAGATGGCGGTGCCGTTAATCAGCTTATCCAGCATGGAGTCGATGGTGGTCAGCAGCCGGCAGGCGGCGGCGTAGGACTTCTGGAACTGCATCATGTTGGTGGCCTCCTCGTTGAGGTCCACGCCGGAGACGCTCTGGCGCTGGTTTTCCAGATTGAGCACCTCGCCGTCGAAGTTGTTGTAGAGAATGGTGGTGGTCCGCCGGTCGTCGCCCAGCGTGGTGGAGATGTTGCGGTACATCTCCTGGAAGGTGCCCACAAAATACTTGCCGTGGGCGGCGTCCTCTACCACCTCGTCGGTGTAGTAGGTGACTTTTTCGTTCATCAGGTTAATCATGTGCTTGATGTTGCTGCCCTTGGTGGAGTTGCCGACGATATTGGGCTCCTTGGTGTTCAGCAGCCGCACCGTGGTCTCGCCCCAGCCCTTGGAGATGGAGATGTTCCGGGCGTCGATGCCGGTGGTGTCGTTGCTGGCGCCGTTGTTGCTGAAGAGCACCCCGCCGTCATAGTAGTTGTACTCCTCCTTGAGAACGCCCTTTTCCCGCAGAACCTCGGCGTCAACATTGCCGTTGGCAGGGCTCATGAGTTTTCCGTCCGCGCCTGTGATGAAGTTCCCATCCTTATCCACAAATACATCCTTGCCGGAGTTGTGGGGCGTCATCTTATAGATCGTGACCGGATCCATCTGGTTGGCCTTGTTGAAGGCCTCGGCGAAGGACTTGGCCAGGAAGTCCAGGGTCTTTTCGTAGTAGGGAATGCCCCGCTTAGTGGCGGCTTTCCCGTCGAACTTCAGGTCGTCCTCGCTGGCGAACTCGCCCTCCTCTGTCAGCAGCTCCCGCACCGCCTGGAGGGAGCCCTTGAGGGTGGTGTCGGAGAGGTCGACCACCTCGTCAATAAACCGGTTGTGCTCATCCCGGCGGGGCCGGCCCTTGGAGTCGGTGAGGGCCGCCAGCTGGAGCAGGTATTTGTTCTCGTCCTTTGCGCCCTCCAGGGCGTTGGGAACCTTCTCCTTGTCGGCCAGGTCCTTGTCGTCCGTGGGCACGAGCTTCCCGTTGGCGTCGGTATAGAGGTACTTCATGCCGGGGATATGGGTCTCGTCATAGTCCGGGTTTTTCTGGGGGGTGGAGGCCTCAATATTGGCAACCGGCACCCAGGCGCCGCCGTTGTTGTCAAAGTCGGGAAGACTGCTGTTGGGATCACCGGGGGCATATTTGGCGGTGGGGTCCCACACCAGGTAGGGCTTGGTGAGGGAGCTGTTGCCGGCGTCGTTCATCTGGGGGGCGGCCAGCAGCGGATCCGCAGTGGGCTTCCCGTCCTTGGTGAGGTATTTCAAGATGCGCACATCGGGGTTGGGCTTTGGTGCGGCGTCGGCCTCCGTGTCGGTGGTGCCGCCGCCGTCCTTCAGCCATCTGTCGTTTACGCCGGGGTTCTCCTTGGGCTGACCGTCCACCTGCTCGGCGTCCGCGGCAATATTGGTGCCGTTCCCGTCCGGATCCAGATACTTGAAGCCGAAGGTGGGATTTACCGCCCGTGCGGCCAGCGCCGGATCGTCGGTGGTCAGTCCGTTTGCGGTGAGATACCGGTCGTTCACATTAGGATTGGGCTTCGGCGCGGCGTCGGCAAGGACATTTGTCGGGTTGCCGTCTTTGTCCAGGTAGATCCGGTCGTCCTGATTCCACATGGGGGCCGCCTCACGGGGATTGTCCGTGGGATTGCCCTTCCAGTCCAGAAACTGCATGCCCTTGGGATCGTCGGGGTTGTAGTCCGGGTTGAGCTTGGGCAGCTCCTCGGGCATCATCACCTGGGTCACATAGATGCCGTCCACCAGATTGATGGCGGGGGAGGTGTCCGCCAGATTAATCATGATCTTCTCCACCTCGCTGTACTGGTCGATCTTTTCGGTGGTGTAGGTCACGTCGATCTTCATATAACTGGACAGCTCGTCGATCAGCACATTCCGGGTGTCCCGCAGCTCCAGGGCCTTGTCGCCGTAGAGGGAGGCGTTGCGGATCTGCTCGTTGAGGTCCTGAATATTCTTTAAAATGGTGTTGACGTCCCGGATATCCGTCTTGAGCTTATCCACCTTGTTGTCGTACTGCACGTCCAGCTCCTGGGCGGCGGTGTTGAACAGCTTCACCAGCGTGGCGGCGGAGGAGCGCACCAGCGTGTCGTACTCCTCGCTGCCGATCTTCCCGGTGAGGTTCTGGAGCTGGCTCTTGAAGTCGTTGAGCTGGTTCTCGATGATACCGAAGTCGTAATCCCCCTTGCCCACCTCGTCCAGAATAGCGGAGAGGTCGGTGAGGCCGCTGAGCTTGGCCTCCTGCTCGCCCAGGCTGGCCTGTTCATTTCTGAAGCGGATATCCAGATAGGGATCCCGGAGCTGGGACACACCGGAGCAGAGCACGCCGTAGCCCACGTTCATGTTGAACATGTTGGAGTAGCGGTCTGCGCCGCCGCTGTAGAGGGACACAAGGTCCATCCGCTGACGGGTATAGCCCTTGGTATTGATGTTGGCAATATTGTTGCCCGTCACGTTCAGCGACGCCTGGGAGGCGTAGATCCCCAGGCGGGCGGCAGTGAAGGAACCAAACGTACCGATAACAGCCATAAATCTGTACTCCTTATATCGAAAACTCTATCAAAATCAGCGGCAGTCCCGCTGCCACGCGAAAAATCAGACCAACCGCCGGATGCGGCAGCAAAATGCAAGCTCTTTGGTTGCTTTTCCCTGAAGGGGCGCGCTCCGCGAAAATTTCATTCAACCAAGTGCCATTGCGATTTTTCAGGAAAAAGTGACTCAGGCCCGGAAGTCCGCCTGCCGGGGCGCCTCGCTCTGGCGGACGGCGGCCTCGTCCTGCTGGGCCCGCTCGATCACCCGGAGGTTGACCTCCAGGGCGTTCCGGGCCACCAGGCTGGCGGCCTGAAAGATCTCATACTGGCGCTGGAGGGCCTCCACCACCTGCCGGGTCTCCAGCTCCTCCTCCGCCGGGGCGCGGGACACCAGACCGCTGAGCTTTACGCCCTCCAGTCCCAGATCCCGCAGGGCGGCCTCCCGCTTCTGATCGAAGCCCCGCAGGCTCAGGCTGAGCACCTGCTCCTGCTTCATGCACTCGTCCACGGCCATCAAATCCCCCCGGCTCACCGCCTCGGTCTTCCGGTTCTCCACCTGACTGAGCTGCTCCAGGGTTTTGGTGAGGCTGCGCAGCATATTCAGATAGCCCTGCCAAGTCATCTGGGCCATCACTCGCCCTCCTCCATCAGCAGCATCCGCGCGGCCACCTCCCGGGGCGACACAGCGTACTCCCCGGCCTGGACCTGGCGGTGGAGGTCCTGAATCTTCCCGGTGGTGTTGCAGGTACGGACCTCCCGGGAGAGGCTGGCGATCAGGTCACGGAAGGAGCTCCCGCCGCCCTCGGCGGCGGAGGGGGAGAAGCGGTCATAGTATCCGTCGGACTGTACCGCCGGCGCGGAGCCCCGCCTCGCGGCGGAGCGCACAGTTTTTGTCTGGATGGGCTTGACGCCCTCGGGTCCATAGATCAGCATAGCAGTTCCTCCTGTTCAGAAGCCCGATGGGGGTACAAGGGGCGTCAGTTCATTACTCTTATTTCTTTTATCGGATTGTTGCATGAAAAAATTAACACCAGGGGATAAAGTTTTTAGAGAAGAATGGGGGAGTGGTGCGGCTTTTTTTGCGGCAAGAGATACTACAGGTTGTCCTTCAGTGGGGGCTTCGCCCCCGGCGGATGTTGGAATAGGTTAAAATCTGCTGCCTGCGGGTGAATGTTCGCTGCGGCCCCGCAGCGGGGGGGAGGGGGTTTCGCCCCCCGGGGCGAGTTACTTTTCCCACGCGGGAAAAGTAACCAAAAGCGCGCTTAGGGGGACCGCTCGGCGGGCTTTAGCCCCCTGTCGGGGGCACAGCCCTTATCCGCGGTCCCCCTAAGAACCCCTTTTT
>CANDEH010000078.1 GCA_947383645.1 uncultured Clostridia bacterium
CGCCCTCGGCGGCGGCGAACTTGTGGCTGGCGATGAAGTGGCGGCCGTGGCCCATAAAGCCCGGGGTCTGGACGCCGCCGCCGGTCATGGAGGCCAGCTCGCCGAAAGTCATGCCCGTGGGGGTCATGCCCTTGAACTCGCGGTTGACGATGACCACGCCGTTAGAGACCGGCTCGATGCCGCAGATGCACTCGAAGCAGCCGCAGGAGGTCATGGGGTCCTCCATGATGGAGTACAGGCTCACGTGCTCCACCGCGCCCTGGGTGGCGGCGTGGACCATGCGGTCCACGTCGGGGTAGTAGCCCTTCACCTCGTCGGTGCAGCCCTCCTTGCTGATGGGCTGGCAGGGGCCGGCGTCGTTGAGCTCCTTGGTGGCCTTGGCGTCCAGCCAGCTCACCGCGCCGCACAGGCCCAGGCGCTCCGGGGTGACCACGCAGCAGTGGCTGGGGGCGAAGGACTGGCAGAGGATGCAGGTGTAGAACTTGTCCACGCTCTCGTCGGTCATGCTGGCCAGACGGTCGTCCCGGGCGTTGTAGGCGGGCATGGCCTCCTCGTTGAGAATCTTTGTCGCCTTCTCGGGGTCGGTGACCAGGGTGATCTGGCACTTGTCCACCACAGCGGCGAACTCGTCCATAATCATATAGTAGAGCACCTCGGCAAAGTGCTTCATCCGAAGGCCCTTGTCGTAGGCGTCGTTGGAGACGCGGATGCGGAACTGGTTGCGCTGGCCGGTGTGCATCACGCCCTCCATGTAGTTGAACCAGGCGTGGATCTTCCGCTCGATGACGCTCTCAAAGTCCTTCTGCATCTTGGCGCCGTAGACCTCGATATAGGTGGCAAGGGCATACTCGGTGTCGCCGCTGTTGATGTCCGGGCCGTCGATGGTGATCTTATGGTCCTCCACCTGGTCAGCGTCCCGCATGGTGACCAGCTCGCAGGTGGTGTTCTTGCTGGACCAGAACTCCACCTTCATGTCCGCCTTGCGGATGATCTCCCCCTCGAAGGCGGCGGCGAAGGCCACGGGGATGGGCAGCTCCTTCACCTTGATGTGGATACCCCGGAGCGCCAGAGAGCGCTTGGCGGTCTCGTCGTGGCTCCCCTCGTACTCCAGGGCGCCGGGGACCTGGAGGTCGCCGATGTCCTGATCCACCACCACGGGGAAGCCCAGGGCGATAGCGCCGGCGCCGGCGGAGACCACCACCTCGTTCAGCGCGCCGAAGGTGTTGACGAAGGCGGGGACGCGCTCCTTGGTGTACTTGAGGAGGCCGTTCAAGTCGCCGGGCTGGACGTTGCCGAAGATCAGGGCGGCACGGATGGCCACGGTGACCACGTGGATAACGGAGGTAACGTCGTGGCCCAGGGGCACCACACGGAGCTCCAGGCCCATCTTCACGCCGGCCTCCAGCGCCTGCTCGATGCAGTCGCCGATCATGAAGGTGAGAATGCCCTTGGACTGGTAGTCCTTCACCACCTTGGCCACGGCCTCGGCGCTGTCCGCCTTGCCCAGCACCACGGCCACGCCGGGGATGTCCCCGGTGACCAGGGGCACGCCCAGGGAACGGATGATGGGGTCGGGGACGAAGCCGATGCCGCTCTCATTGGCGTAGGGCTCCGCGCCGTTCACGTACTTGAGGCCCTCGATGATCTCCGCGCCCACGGCGGTGGCGAGGCCGGCGTTCAGGGCAGCGCCGATGTCGTCCTTGCCGGTAATCAGGCTCTTGAGCACGTCCACGCAGGCGGGCAGGTCGCCCAGGGCCTTCACCTTCACGCCGGTGGCGGCGTAGATGGTGGGGAAGAAATAGGCGGTATCAGGGAAGGCGATGGGGGTATCGGCACCGTACTTGGCGATGGCGTCGTTCACCGCGCCCTCCGTCAGGCCGGCTACGGCGTTGGAACCGGCATAGATCAGATCAGTCAATGCGCTCATAGGGTTACAACCTCCTTGTTTTTGGCGTCCTGTATGGCCGGGCGCGCTCACATGCAACTAATATACCAAATTTTAGTCCGGTTGTATAGCACTTTTTTGGGGGAAGAGGGGAAAAGTTGGAGAGTGGAGCAATTTGAGATAGGAGATAGGAGTTTCGGTGTCCAGCGGAGCTGGACGATTTGAATTGCTTTTTGGAGGACGGGGAGATGCGGCGTTCTTTTGCAAATTCTCTCCACTGCCCCGCACCTAACCCCCGCCGATTTTGCTGCCTCAGCAGCAAAGAGCCCCTCGGGAGAGTTTCGCGCCCGCAGGCGCGAAATAAAGTAAAATCATTTTTTCCGGAAACCGCGTTTTCGGAAAAAATACCCTGCGCGGAGCGAGCGTCGAGTCCCGGTCCCTCCCCGCGGGGAGGGACCGGGAGGAGGCGCAGAGCGGAGCGAAGCCCCCTCGTTTGAGAGCCCAGCGAAGCGGGTCTCAAACGAAAGGATGCTTGTACGGCGCAGGCTCGGGGCCGCAGTAGAGGCCGTAGGCGTCGCAGATCCAGTAGACGCCGCCCAGATTCACCCGGCACCACTGGTGGCTGTACTGGTTCTCATTGACGTGCTCGTAGGGGATGCCCAGGATATTCAGGCACAGGCCCGTGGCCCGGGTGCAGCCGGCGCAGGAGGCCGCGCCGAGAACCAGATAGCCGTAAGGGTCGTTGTAGTGGGGGGTCTCCATGGAGTAGCTCATGCCGGACTCAAACCGCTCCCGCAGAGCGATGGCGATGCCGTAGAGCTGCTCCTCCCGGGTGAGGTCGGCCAGAGGGGTGACGATCTTCAGCGCCTCCGCGTAGGCCCGGGCCAGCTCTTCGTCGTTGGCGTTCTTGCGCAGACTCTTCAGGTTTGCCAGTTCCCCCATGGGCACCGGGCGGAAGGGCTGCTTCTCAAGGGCAAAGGTGCGGCGGAGGGCGGGGTCGGCAATGCGGCTGATGATGGCCGCCACCGCGCCGCGGCTGATGGTGCTGTCGGGGGTGTAGGTGCCGTAGGCGTCGTTGCCGGTGAGGATGCCCGCGCGGTAGAGGGCGTAGACCGGCTCGGCATAGTAGCTGCTCACGGGAACATCGGGGATGCTGCCCTCCTCCACGCTGTTGATGGCGGGCAGGACCTCCGGAGGCGCGGCGGCCCACATGAGGCCGGCAAAGTCCCCGCGGGTGATAGGCGCGTTATAGTTGTCCACACCGTCAAAGGAGGCGAACTCGTGGGCGGCGGCATAGTCGATGTAGGGCTTGTACCAGGGGGAGACGCCCGGCTGGCCGTAGACCATCTCCGTGAGATCAGGATCCAGACGGCAGTAGGCGTGGTGGAGGCGGCAGGCCATGGCCGCGGCCTGCGCAATAGTCAGGTTCCCCTCGGTATCAAAGGCGGTGTCGGTGACGCCGCCCATGAGGCCGAACTCGTAGACAGCCTGAACGTTGGCCGCCCAGCGGCTGGAGGCGGGCACGTCAGCAAACTGTCCGGGGGTGTAGGCATTCACCTTGTCGAAGGCAGGCACATCGGCAGCGAAAGCCGGGGCAGCCAGTGCAAAAAGCAGAATCAGGGCGAGAAGCAGCGCGGTTACTTTGCGTTTCATACACGTTTTTCCTCCTTCATGCGGGAACATCCGTCCCTTCTCTGTGCGGCATTCTTCCGCTCAATGAAATTATATCTGCGCCATTGCCATTTGTCAAATTGAAGCGCTCTGAAGCATGTACTTCAGCCTTCCGTTCAATAAAAGGTACACCGTCGGTTTAATCTGATACAGGTTAGAATGGCGAATCTGCATCAGATTATGATATACTTCTCAATGAGGTGAGAGCATATGTACCCAATGCTCCGCGCACTGCGGGAAGATCACGGCTGGACCCAGACAGTGCTGGCGCAAAAGCTGAATATGTCCCAAGCTGGCTATTCCAAATACGAAACTGGTGAAAACGACATCCCCACTGCAATTTTTATCCAGCTTGCGGAAATTTACCAGACCAGCATTGACTACCTCTTAGGCCTGACGAACGAGAGGAAGCCCTATCCAAAGAAGAAACAAAAATAGCCCGGCCGGCGACACTCCCTGTTGCAGATACGGAACTTCACACATAAATGTCAGAATTCCTGCCATAATATGATGTCGGGATTTCTGACATTTATACTCTTTGCCATGGAGGTGATCCCATGGCAAAATATCCGAATATCCGCAATCTGCGTGAGGACCACGACTTGAAGCAGCAACAGCTGGCGGATATGCTGCACACCAGCCGCACCTCCTATTGCGCACACGAAAATGGGGTCAGCGAGTTTTCGCCGGAGCAGTTGATCCAGCTGGCAGAGTTCTACCAGACCAGTGTTGACTACCTCTTAGGTCTGACCGATGAGCGCAGGCCCTATCCGCGGAGGAAGCGGAGATGATGGAGTTCCTTCTGGACCTCCTCTTTCCGCCCAAGTGCGCCTGCTGCGGCCGGGTGTTGGCCAGTCCCCGGGTAAACCCCTGCCCGGACTGTGCCCGCGCTCTCCCCCTCCAGCCGGACGCCTCCGTGCTGCACACCGGACCCTACGGCCTCTGCGCTGTGGCCTTCCGCTACGAGGGAGGCGTCCGCGACGCCATCCGCGCCTGCAAGTTCCACGGGCGGCAGAGCGCCGTCCAAGCCCTGGCGCCCTATCTGGTTCAGGCTGCCGCCGAGCATCTCCCCGGCCAGTTTGACGCCGTCACCTATGTGCCGGTCAGTCCCAAACGCCTGCGGGAGCGGGGCTACGACCAGGCCCGGCTTTTGGCTGACGCCATGGCCCGACAGTGGAATACCCGGGTAGAACCCACCCTGCGCAAGGTCCGCCACACGAAGGCCCAGTCCTCCCTGGAGGGCGCGGAGGAGCGACGGAAAAACATCGCCGGGGCCTACGCCGTGCTGCCCGGCGCGGCGGTGGCAGGCCGGCGGTTTTTGCTGGTGGACGACGTGGTGACCACAGGCAGCACCATGGCCGCCGCGGCGGAGGCTCTGCGCGCCGGCGGGGCCGCGTCGGTGGTCTGCGCCGCCCTGGCCGCCCCGGAGGGGGAAAATTTTGAAAACAAACCGTGAACTGCAATTATTTCCTTGCAAAATCAAATTGGTGTGTTTATAATGGAAACTTAGGAGTATAAGCAGACAATTTTGCTTACAATAGAAAGAGAATTTACAGCGAGGTGGACAGTATGTGCGCATTGGCGAAGGATATCGGTATCGATTTGGGTACCGCTTCTGTATTGGTCTATATCAAGGGCAAGGGTGTCATCCTCAATGAGCCCTCCGTGGTGGCCATGGACAAGAACACCGGGAAGCTCCTGAAGGTGGGCGAGGACGCCCGGCAGATGCTGGGCCGCACCCCGGGGAACATCGTGGCCATCCGCCCCCTGCGGGAGGGGGTCATCTCCGACTACGACATGACCGAGCGGATGCTCCGGGAGTTTATCCGCAAAGTCAGCGGCTTCATGCTCTTCAAGCCCCGTGTGATTATCTGCGTCCCCTCGGGCATCACCGAGGTGGAGGAGCGCGCCGTCATCGACGCGGGCATCCAGGCCGGGGCGCGAAAGGTGTACCTCATCGAGGAGCCCGTGGCGGCGGCCATCGGCGCGGGCATCGACATCAGCAAGCCCGACGGGCACATGGTGGTGGACATCGGCGGCGGCACCAGCGACATCGCGGTGATCTCCCTCTCCGGCGTGGTGGAGTCCGCCTCCATCAAGGTGGCCGGGGACCAGTTCAACGAGTACGTGGTGAAGTACATGCGCCGCAAGCACAACATCCTCCTGGGCGAGCGCACCGCCGAGGAGATGAAGATGACCATCGGCTGCGTCTACCCCAAGGAGGAGGAGAACTCCATGGAGATCAAGGGCCGGTGCCTGCTGACGGGCCTGCCCAAGACCATCACGGTCACCTCCTCGGAGATGCTGGAGGCCTTCGAGGAGCCCACCGAGCGGATCCTGGAGGCCATCCACTCCGTGCTGGAGCGGACGCCCCCGGAGCTGGTGGCGGACATCTCCACCAACGGCATCGTGATGACCGGCGGCGGCTCCCTGGTGGACGGCTTCGACCGGCTGGTGGAGTCCCGGACGGGCATCCACACCCAGGTGGCCGAGAACGCCATCCAGTGCGTAGCCATCGGCACCGGCAAGAGCCTGGACTCCGTGAGCTCCATGCAGGACGGGACCATGAACCTGTCCAGAAGGAAGCAGATGAACTGAGGAATTTCGTTTGAAGACCGCTTCGCCGGGTCTTCAAACGAGTCGCGTGAAATCTGCGGATTTCACGCGAAAGAGTTTGCAGCCGCCTACGTCGCACTCACCCCCGCCCCAAGGGGGCGGGGGTTCGCACGCTTGTCGGCTGAGAAGTATTTTTGCCGAGGACGCGGTCCCCGGCAAAAATGATTTCATTTTATTTCGCGCCCCCGGGCGCGAAACCCTGCCGGGGGCTTGGGGCGGGAGAGGCGGTGCCTCCCCCGCCGTTTTCCTGCGCATTCCCCCTTTACAGACGGGGTGTTTTTGGATATAATAGGCTAAATTACTGTGTATTGGAGAAAACCGCCATGCCCATTATCGAATATGACGCCTACAAGCAGAAGCTCTCCGCCATGGAGCCGGAGCTCCAAAAGCTCTCCGCCGCGCTGAACCTGGACAGCGCCCGCCACGAGATCGCCCGTTTGGAGGCCGAGGCCGCCGTGGACGGCTTTTGGAACGACCGGGAGAACAGCCAGAAGGTCCTCCAGCGCACCAAGCAGCTCCAGAACAAGGTGGCGAAATACGACCGCCTGGTGAGCCAGTGGGAGGACCTGACCACCCTGGTGGAGATGGCCATCGAGGAGGACGACAGCTCCCTTTTGGAGGAGGTCACCGAGAGCTACAGCACCCTGGAGTCCGCGGTGGAGGAGGCGAACCTTGCCACCCTGCTCTCCGGGGAGTACGACGCCAACAACGCCATTTTGACCTTCCACGCCGGGGCCGGCGGCACCGAGGCCCAGGACTGGTGCCAGATGCTCTACCGCATGTACACCCGCTGGGCGGAGCGCCACGGCTTCACCTATCAGATCATGGACTACGAGGACGGCGACGAGGCCGGTATCAAGTCCGCCTCCATCTCCATTGAGGGGGAGAACGCCTACGGCTACCTCAAGAGCGAGAACGGCGTCCACCGCCTGGTCCGGGTCTCCCCCTTCGACGCCAACGCCCGGCGGCAGACCTCCTTCGCCGCCCTGGAGGTCATGCCCGACCTCCCCGACGACAACTCCATCGAGATCCGCCCCGAGGACATCGAGATGCAGGTCTACCGCTCCTCCGGGGCCGGCGGCCAGCACGTGAACAAGACCTCCTCCGCCGTGCGGCTCATCCACCTGCCCACGGGGGTGGTGGTCTCCTGTCAGACGGAGCGGAGCCAGTTCCAGAACCGGGACAACTGCATGCGGATGCTCCGGGCCAAGCTGATGGAGATGAAGGCCCAGCAGCACGCGGAGAAGATCAGCGACATCAAGGGCGTACAGATGAAGATTGAGTGGGGCAGCCAGATCCGCTCCTATGTGTTTATGCCCTATCAGCTGGTGAAGGACACCCGCACCGGGTATGAGACCAGCAATGTAAACGGTGTGATGGATGGGGATCTGGACGGTTTTATTACCGCGTACCTGACGGCAAACGCCGTGGGTGAGTTAAAGAAGTGAGCCCCGCCGCTCCTCCTCCGATCAAGTATTTCGCAGCGGCAGAAGGGAATGGCCGCATCCTCTCAATGGATGCGGCCATTCTTTTTCGTCATAAAGCTATTTGTGCAGCGCAGACTCCCGCTGCGGTGCGGCTACCCGCCGTACATGTAGAAAACCTTCTCGTTCTGCATAACCATGCCCAACTCCTCACGGGCGATCTTCTCGATGAGCTCCGGATCGCCGGCGTTGGCCAGATCCTCCGACAGGGCCTCGTTCTCCTTCTCCAGCTGAGTGATCTGGGCGGCGAGGGCCTCCTCCTCTGCCCGGGCGGATCGGAGCTGTCCCTGAAGACGGTAGAGCTGCACGCCTGCGCCGAAGATCAGGATCAGCAGGATCAGGCCGGTGAGCAGATTTCCCGCTCTTCTTCGTCTCCGCTTTCGCATGACCCCCACCTCCTGTCTCCGTTCTGCGGCGAAACCAGACAATCCGCCACCTGGTGGTTATTATTGTAAACCACTTTTGCAGAAAAAGAAAGTGTTTTTTTGTCCGTTTTCCAATTTTTTTGCCCGTCCGCAGAGTAAGGCCCGCCGGAAGCAGGCACAGACGCACCAGTTCCTCCGCGCACCCTCTCCAAAAGTCCCACACCGGCCGCAGCAGAGCGCTGAAGAGAGAAAAAAACAGCACCGCGCCGCCGAAGATCCCCGCAACCATATACAGACGCAGCTCCCCCTCGCCGAAGGTCATGGCGAAGTAGAACACCGCAGCAAAGGCGAAGATGCAGTAGAGGCCGTCAAACAGCGACAGGCCCCGCCCCCGCACCGCCTGACGGAAGGAGCGCAGGAGGTCGTACAAAAGGCCCAGCACCGCCCCCAAGAGCCCGGAGGCCAGAAAGGAGGCAAGCTGCTGGGAGATCTCGTTGCCCATCAGCCAAACAGCCGGGAGAGAAGGCCGCCCCGGCCCGCTCCCTGCTCCTCATATTGAAGAGAATCGATCTGTCCATCCACGTGGAGCTCCCCGCCGTCCAGGCTCAGCTTGCCAATGTGCAGATTCTCCCCGGAGACCACCAGGGTGCCGGCGGTGGTGGACATGACGATCATCCCCTCGTCAAAGCGCTCCACGTCCTCTACGCCGGACACGGTAAGCCGCTCCCGTCCGTCCAGGGTCAGCTGGTGATGGGCGTAGTTGTTCTCCTTCTCATATGGCATAGGCAACCCCCCAGATCTATGGATACTCCATATATATGGGAGGTCTGTCCCGTTTATGACCGCAATCGCCCTACACTTCCCGGTACATGGCGGCGGCCTCGGCCTTGCCGGTATTCTCCTTTACCGACAGCACCTCCACCGTGAGGCTCCGCTCCCCGAAGCGGATGGCGATGACGTCCCCCTCCTTCACCTCGTAGGAGGCCCGGGCGGTCCGGCCGTTGACGCTGACCCGTTCGCTGTCGCAGGCCTCATTGGCCACGGTGCGCCTTTTGATGATGCGGGACACCTTCAGGTACTTGTCAAGTCTCATGGTTATACCACCTCTGTTTGAGATAAAAGCGGGAAAACAGGAGCTGCGGCGTCCGGCTCTGCCCGACGATTTTTATGTTATAGTCGACGCACTTGAGAATCGGTAAAAAGGAGGCGAGGAAAAATGTGGTGTGGCAAGGCGGAGGACGCAGGCGGGCTGACGCCCGCCAAGGACGACAACGCAGTCCACACCGCATTTTTCCCGCCGAACTTTACCGATTTTCAAGTGTGTCGACTATACTATAGCCGACGCACTCCTCTGAGCAAGCATCGCCTGTCTCCAAAATCAGGGGCGCACCCTCCTGTGGGATGCGCCCCTGTTGGTTTCTCTTATTTCCCCACAATGTCCTTCAGGACCTTGCCGGCCTTAAATACAGGCACCTTGGAGGCAGGGATCTCGATGGTCTCCTTGGTCTTGGGGTTGCGGCCGGTGCGGGCGGCGCGGCTCTTGACCTCGAAGGAGCCAAAGCCCACCAGCTGCACCTTGTCGCCGTCCTCTAAAGCGGCGGTAATGGCGTCTAAGGCGGCGGTGACGGCGGCCTCGGAGTCCTTCTTGGATAAGCCGGCCTTCTCAGCAACGGCGGCGATCAGTTCTGCTTTATTCATTGTGTCGATCTCCTTTGAAATTTCAAAAATCCAGGGCCCATTCCTGGGCTCGCACAGTATATATGTTACTTTACCACATTTTTTCCGCCATTGCAAGGCTTATTCCACTGAAATCGCCGCCTGTTATGCTGATTATTCCGTTCTATTGCCAGTTTTAAGCGGCCGGCGCCCCGCGAAGCGGGACACCGCCCCCTGCGAGAGCCTCAGCGGACCCGAAGGATTCGGGCCAGACGGTCGCCGTGGGGCAGCAGCTCCAGATCCTCCCGCGTAATAATCCGCAACAGCAACACCAGAGTCAGGTAGACCACCGCCGCCGCCGCAATAGCGCCCAGGGTAGCCAGGGAGTTGCCCAGGCCCGAGAGAAGGCGGTAGCCCATCTTAGCCGTCACCGCCATACCGGCAGTGGCGGCGGCCGGCTTCAGAAACAGCTGAAAATAGCTGGGCCGGCTGGCCATGACAAACCCCACCACGATCAGGTTCAGTGTCGTAATCACCACGTAGCAGAGCATCGTTCCAATCGGGGCGCCTTTGATGTTGATGGCCGGGTTTCCCACCAGGAAAAAGTTTGCCACCACCTTCACGATGCCGCCAATGAGCATCGTGCCAATCGGAATCTGGGCCAGACCGTAGGCCTGAAGAATGGCGTTTGTCAGAAGCATAATGCACACAAATACCGATGTGAGGCCCAAAATTTGCAGGTGGTAGGTGGCGGCCACGGCGGCCTCCGGCTGGCGGGGATAGAGCAGCGTCAGAATGGGTCCGGCCAGTACGCTCAGCCCCACCCCGGCAGGAAACGCCAGCAGCGTCGTCAGGCGCAGGGAGGTATTGATAATCTTCCCCACCCTCTTGTGATCCCGGCGGGTGAGGGCGGCGGACACCGCAGGGATCAGGCTCATGGTGATGGGGGGCACAAAGGAGGCGGGCAGATTGAAAAGCGTCATGCCGAACTCGTACTCCCCGTTTAAGAGGGCGGCGGCCTCCTCGGTAAGACCCAGGACACTCTGAAGGCGGCCCATAATCAGGCTCTGGTCAATCAGCGTGATAATGCTCATCCCCGATGCCCCAATGGTGATGGGGATACCGATACTCAGAATACGCCGAAGCAGCACGCCGCTCCGGGCCGGACGATCAGAGCCCCGGGGGGTACTCCTGCGGGAGCGAAGGTAATCGTAGACCATATAGAGAAGGCCCAGAGCCGAGCTGATGGTAACGCCGGCGATGGCCCCGGCTGCGCCGATCTCCACCCCAGCCCCGGCAGCGATAAAGTACCAGGCTAGGGCCAGCCCCGCCGCCAGCTTAAACACCGCCTCAATCACCTGGCTGACAGCGGAGGGCACCATATTTTCACAGCCCTGGGTATACCCCCGGAAGGCCGACATAATACAGCAGCAGAGCACCGAGAAGCTCAGAGCCTTGATGGGCCAGTAGGCCAAGGAGTTGTGCATCATGGCCGCCAGCTGGCGGGTAAAAAAGAACATCACCGCCGTGCCGACCAGACCAATGGACGTAAACAGGCGCAGGGAGACCCCCAGAAGCCGGCGGCTCTGGTTGTACTTCCCCAAGGCCCGGCTCTCCGCCACCAGCTTGCTCAGAGCCACCGGCAGCCCTGCCGTGGATAAGCTGAGGAGCACCGCATAAATCTTATAGGCGGCGTTAAAGTGCGTCATGCCGTCCCGGCCGATGATGTTTCCCAGGGGGATTTTGTATATGGCTCCGATCAGTTTCACTAAGATTACCGCGGCACCCAGGGTCGCAGTGGCGCCTAAAAAGGTCTGCTGTTTTTCTTTGGGCATTGAGTACCTCCATGCGCCCTGCCGGGCGCCGCGGCGGCAGGAAAATGTACCGAGAGTACATTTTTTTGCAGGACGCAGCAACTGTTCCGGTGGGGCTATACTGGGCAAAAGTTTTTTGGTATTGCAGTGGTAGGATAGATGGGCTTTTTGTGCCGCGGGCCCCCTGCGGGGGGCGGGGGGACGGGGAGTTTCGCCCCCCGGGGCGAGGTACTTTTCCCACGCGGGA
>CANDEH010000079.1 GCA_947383645.1 uncultured Clostridia bacterium
AGGGCTATCCCCCCGCCATCTGCGAGCTGGGCCTCTGCTATGAGCTGGGCCACGGCGTGGAGATGGACAAGGGCCGGGCCACCGAGCTCTACCGGGAGGCTGCCGACCAGGACTACGCCCCCGCTCAGTGCAATCTGGGCTTCTTCTACTACCGGGGCATCTACGTGGAGGAGAACGACGAGGAGGCCGCCAAGTGGTTCGCCAAGGCGGCCATGCAGGGCTACCCCCGGGCCGAGGTGCTCATGGGGGAGTGCTTTGAGAACGGCTACGGCGTGGAGAAGGACGTGGACAAGGCCGTGGAGCTCTACAGGGCCGCCCACGAGCAGGACTACGACGAGGGCACCTGCGCCCTGGGCGTCTGCTACGACCGGGGCACCGGCGTGGAGGAGGACCACGCGAAGGCCGCCGCCCTCTTCGCCCGGGCGGCGGAGCAGGAGTACCCCCGGGCCCGGTATCTCCTGGGCCAGTGCTACGAGTTCGGTCACGGGGTGGAGAAGGACGAGGAGAAGGCGGTGGCCCTCTACCGCGCGGGGGCCGAGGAGGACGACTACCCCCCCTGCGTCTGCGCCCTGGGACTGTGCTATGAGATGGGCACCGTGGTGGAGATGGACAAGGCGAAGGCCGTGGAGCTCTACCGGAAGGCCGCCGAGCGGGGCTACGTGCCCGCCCAGTGCAACCTGGGCTTCTGCTACTACCGGGGCATCGGCATCCAGGAGGACGACGGCGAGGCTTTCCAGTGGTTTCAGAAGGCCGCCGACGAGGGCTACCCCCGGGCGCTGAACCTCTTAGGGGAGTGCTACGACTTTGGCTACGGCGTGGAGCAGGACATCGCCCGGGCGGTGGAGTTCTACCGCCAGTCCAGCGAGAAGGGCTACGCCCCCGGCACCTGCGCCCTGGGCCTCTGCTACGAGCTGGGCCGGGGGGTGGAGATGGATAAGCCCCGGGCCGTGGAGCTCTACACCCAGGCCGCCGAGGACGGGGACGTCCGGGCCCAGTGCAACCTGGGCTTCTGCTACTACCAGGGGGTAGGCGTGGAGGTGGACGACGCCCGGGCGGCGGAGTGGTTCCAGAAGGCCGCCGAGCGGGACTACCCCCGGGCCATCTACTTCCTGGGCCAGTGCTACGAGTTTGGCTACGGCGTGGAGCAGAGCTTTGAGAGGGCCGTGGAGCTCTACGGCCGGGCCCGGGAGGAGGGCTATGCCCCCGGCACCTGCGCCCTGGGCCTCTGCTACGAGCTGGGCCACGGCGTGGAGGAGGACAAGGCCCGTGCCGTGGAGCTCTACCGGGAGGCCGCCGAGGCCGGGGAGGCTCGGGCCCAGTGCAATCTGGGCTACTGCTACTACCAGGGCATCGGCGTGGAGATGAGCGACGCCGACGCGGTGAAGTGGTTCCAGAAGGCCGCCGAGCAGGAGTTCCCCCGGGCCATGCAGCTTTTGGGCGAGTGCTACGAGAACGGCTACGGCGTGGAGGAGGACATCAACCGGGCGGTGGAGCTCTACCAGAAGGCCCACGAGGCCGGCCACGCCCCCGCCACCTGCTCCCTGGGCCTCTGCTACGAGGTGGGCAGCGGCGTGGTCCAGGACCGCTCCCGTGCCGTGGAGCTCTACCGCCAGGCGGCGGAGGCGGGCTACCCCCGGGCCATGTGCAACCTGGGCTACTGCTACTACCAGGGCATCGGCATCGAGGAGGACAACGACCAGGCTTTTCAGTGGTTCCAGAAGGCCGCCCGGGAGGGCTACATCCGGGCCATCCACATGCTGGGCGAGTGCTATGAGAACGGCTACGGCGTGGAGCAGAGCCAGGAGCGGGCGGTGGACTGCTACCGCCAGGCCCACGAGCAGGGCTACCCCCCCTCCACCTGCGCCCTGGGCGTGTGCTACGAGTTCGGCGACGGGGTGGAGATGAGCAAGGAGCAGGCGGTGATGCTCTACCGCCAGGCCGCCGAGCGGGGCAACGCCACCGCCCAGTGCAACCTGGGCTACTGCTACTACCGGGGCATCGGCGTGGAGGAGGACGACGCCCAGGCCTTTGCATGGTTCACCAAAGCCTCCGAGCGGGGCAGCTCCCGGGCCATCCACCTGATGGGCGAATGCTACGACAACGGCTACGGCGTGGAGCAGGACGAGGCCAAGGCCGCGGACTGCTACCAGCGGGCCGCCCAGCGGGGCTACGTCCCCGCCCTCTGCTCCCTGGGCCTCTGCTACGAGCTGGGCACCGGCGTCGGCGAGGACAAGGAGAAGGCCGCGGACCTCTACCGCCAGGCGGCGGAGCGGGGCCACGCCCGGGCCCAGTGCAACCTGGGGTTCTTCTACTACCACGGCATCGCCGTGGAGGAGGACGACGAGGAGGCCTTCCAGTGGTTTAAGAAGGCGGCGGATCAGAACTACCCCCGGGCCCTGTTCTTCCTGGGCGAGTGCTATGAGAACGGCTACGGCGTAGAGAAGGACGAGAAGAAGGCTGTGGAGCTCTACAACAGGGCCCACCAGGGGGGACACAGCGACGGCACCTGCTCCCTGGGCCTCTGCTACGAGGAGGCCATCGGCGTCCGGAAGGATGTGAAGATGGCTCTCTCCCTCTACATGAAGGCCGCCGACAAGGGCAACGCCCGGGCCATGTACCACCTGGCCCGCTGCTATGAGCAGGGCATCGGCGTCAAGCGGGATCCGGACCGGGCTCTGGAGCTGTACACGCGCTCGGCGGATAAGGGCTATAAGAAGTCCAGGGAGGCCCTGGAGCGGCTGAAAGGCGGCGGAGGCGACAAGCCCAAGCGGCGGAGATGGCTCAAGTAGGCGCAGAACGCCTGTACACGCACAAATCAATAAAAAATATATGGACTAAACGGTGTTACCGTTCAGTCCATATATTTTACGCAAAACGCCTCTGACGGCACCGCGTCGCACAGCTCCAGCAGCGTGGGATTCAGCCCGCCGTGGTACTGAAACTGAATATCACTGAGATGGGCGATGATGCTCCGCCGGTTGGGGAAGCGGGCGGTTACCGCCGTGCCCTCCCCCGGGGCGGAGGCGGCGAAGATCTCCCCCTCGTGGCCCGCCATGATCCGGTGACAGATGGGCAGCCCCAGACCCAGGCCGTGGACCGGCGGGTCCATACGGCCCGTGTGGCGGTAGCGGTCGAACAGCGTGGGCAGCAGCTCCTCCGAAATGCCGCAGCCCGTGTCCGCGACCGTGAGCTCCACCCACTCCCCCGCCTCCTGTACGCGCACCAGAATGCTCCCCCCTCTGGGGGTAAACTTCATGGCGTTGGACAGCAGGTTCAGCAGCAGGCGCTCCACGCCCCCGGCGTTGACGGCGATAATGTGCTCGTCCTTGTCGCTCTCAAAGCGCAGGGAGATCCCCTGCATCTGGGCCAGCCCCTCCGTGCACTGGCACACCGCCCGGCACAGCGAGACAAAATCGTCGTTGCGCAGGGGGAGGGGGCGCTCGCTGGCGAGCTCCGCCGCCGCCGTCATGTTGTTGACAATCCGCAGCATCTTGTAGTAGCTCTGGTAGAGCAGCGCCGCATGGGCGTCCAGACGCGGGTCGGCGTCCCGGGCCTCCGGCGGAATGATCTGGCTCAGAACGCTGCTCATGCTGCCAAGCGCCATCCGCAGCTGCGCCGCCGCGTCGGAGAGCAGCTGCTCATGGATGGGTTCATTTTGACGCTCCGGTTCGATATCGATCACCCCCCGTCTTCTCCGTGGAAGCAGATACTTTGCGCTCCCGCTCCGGACATGTTGGCAGAAGTCCGACCGCGCTCCGCAAAGTGCTATTAATTGCATAAAAGCACAACGAAATGTATGATTTATGCAGGGAAAAGGCCCACAAGCAGGGCTCTTTCGGCACTTTTTCCTGCCGGCAGCGGCGCTCTGACCGGCCGCTCTCTCTATTCTATGCCGCTTTTCCCTGTCTGCGGTGCGGTAAATTGCACCTTTTATACAGAGGACGTGAATAGTATAGCAAAAATTTGTAGAAAATACAAGAATTTTTAGAATTTATGTAAGAACCGCCGAAATAATCTTTTCAATTCAAAAACTTCGGTGTATAATGTCTACAGAATCCTACGACGGGATGAACGGGGCGCTCCGGCCCGAGCCGGCGACCCCAACATGAGAGGAGTTTTTTGTATGAGCATCAAAGTCGGTATCAATGGATTTGGCCGTATCGGCCGCATGGTTTTCCGCGCCAGCATCAACCACCCGGAGATCGAGATCGTGGGCATCAACGACCTGTGCCCCGCCGACTACCTGGCCTATATGCTGAAGTACGACACCATGCACGGCACCTTCACCGGCACCGTGGGCCACACTGAGAACGCCATCATCGTCAACGGCCGCGAGATCCCCATCTTTGCCGAGCGCAACCCCGCCGACCTGCCCTGGGGCAAGATCGGTGCTGAGTACGTGGTGGAGTCCACCGGCCTGTTCCTGACCAAGGAGAAGGCCCAGGGTCATCTGGACGCCGGCGCCAAGAAGGTGGTCATGTCCGCGCCCTCCAAGGACGACACCCCCATGTTCGTCTGCGGCGTGAACCTCGACAAGTACACCTCCGACATGAACTTCGTCTCCAACGCCTCCTGCACCACCAACTGCCTGGCCCCCATTGCCAAGGTCCTCAATGACAACTGGGGCATCAAGGACGGCCTGATGACCACCGTGCACTCCGTCACCGCCACCCAGAAGACCGTGGACGGCCCCTCCCTGAAGGACTGGCGCGGCGGCCGCGCTGCCACCGGCAACATCATCCCCTCCTCCACCGGCGCCGCCAAGGCCGTGGGCAAGGTCATCCCCTCCCTCAACGGCAAGCTCACCGGCATGTCCATGCGCGTGCCCACCCTGGACGTCAGCGTGGTGGATCTGACCGTGAACCTGGAGAAGCCCGCCAAGTACGAGGAGATCTGCGCGGCCATGAAGAAGGCCAGCGAGGGTGAGCTCAAGGGCATTCTGGGCTACACCGACGAGGCCGTGGTGTCCAGCGACTTCCTGGGCGACACCCGCACCTCCATCTTCGACGCCGACGCCGGCATCGCCCTGACCGACACCTTCGTGAAGGTCGTCAGCTGGTACGACAACGAGATCGGCTACTCCAACAAGGTGCTGGAGCTCATCAAGCACATGTACAGCGTGGACCACAAATAAAAAAATCAAAAAAGAGAGGACCGCCGCGGCGGTCCTCTCTTTTTTGAGGGGATTCGCTGCGCTACGCGCACTCGCTGCCGCTCGCACACTTCGCTCCGCGCAGAGTGTTTTTTCCGAGGACGCGGTCCCCGGAAAAAACCGATTTTACTCTTTTTCGCCCTCTGCGGAGGGCGAAACTCTGCGAGGCTTTTGCGCCGCTTAGCGGCGCTTTTTTTGTCAGCTGACAGCTTTATAATATCACATAGTATAATCGAAATTTGTAGAAATATAGTTCATTGAAATTTTTATATACAAATATATAATATTCCTGTTTTCTATTTCGATTTTGTAGATACTGGCCCAGAGGTGAAATACATGTCCTATGCGGCCAGAATGAAGGAATGGATCACGGACCACGACCTCCGGCAGAAGACCTTGGCAAAGGAGTTTCATATTACAGAGGCGGTGCTCAGCCATTACATGACGGGGCGGAGTGATGTCTCTGTCGATGTTCTTGTAAAGTTCGCCAGATATGCGGGCCTCAGCATGGACTATCTGGTGGGGCTCACGGATGAGCCTCTGCCGGCTATGCAGCTTACTGCGTCGGAGCGCCAGTTTGTGGAGAAGCTTCGTACATTATCCTATGACCAGAAGGAGCTGATCGCCAAAACCATCGCCCTGATGCAGGAGCAGAACCAGCGGAGACAGTCGTAGGATCCTTCCATGAAAAGCAAAGCGCCCTCTCGCCGTGGGAGGGCGCTTTGCTGCGGTTTGATGGCGTGGGCGGATATGACCGGGCATTTGGTCTGCCCGCCGCCGCAGGGGGGTGTCTATGGTGACATGGTCACAGTTTTCCCACCGCCGGTGTGGTATGCTCTGTTCATATCAACCCCAAGGAGGTCTTGTGGTAATGAAAACTGCGGTACGAAAAAAGCGGCGGGCCCGGGTGGATGGGGGCAGCTGTGTGGCCTGCGGCTGCTGTGTGAAGGTCTGTCCGCTGTCCGCCATCCAGATAGTCAAGGGGATCGTCGCCCGGGTGGATGCGGAGAAGTGCGTGGGCTGCTGCAAGTGCGCCAGGGAGTGCCCCGCCAGCGTGATTACTATTGAGGAGGTGACGGCGTGAAACGGGCGAAAAAGTGGTATGACTACCTGTGGATAGCGTCTCTCACCTATTTGATCCTGGGCTTTTTCAATATTCTCTTCGCCTGGCTGGGACTGCTGTGCTTCTTCATCCCGCTGTTGATCGCCATTATCGGGGGAAACAAGGTCTACTGCAACCGCTACTGCGGCCGGGGACAGCTGTTTTCCCTGCTGGGCGGACGTTTTGGGCTGTCGCGGCGAAAGGATATGCCCCGGTGGATGAGGAGCGGGGCGTTCCGCTATGGATTTCTCATCTTTTTCTTCGTGATGTTCTTCCTGATGCTGTGGAATACATATCTGGTCTTTGCGGGAGCCCAGAGCCTGCGCCAGGTGGTGACGCTGCTGTGGACCTTCAAGCTCCCCTGGCACTGGGCCTACCGCGGTACGCTGTTTCACCCCGGCGTGGCGCAGTTCGCCTTCGGGTTCTACAGCGTGATGCTCACCTCCACGGTGCTGGGCCTGATTACCATGGTGCTCTTCAAGCCCCGCAGCTGGTGCGTCTACTGTCCCATGGGCACCATGACGCAGCTGATCTGCCGGGCGAAAAACGGCAGAGTGTGAGTTTGTCACGGAGAACGGTGAAAAAACTGGGTATACTATCACCATAAAATATAAAAGAGGAGGCACAATCATGTCTGTTTTAACGATTACGAAGGAGAACTTCCATCGGGAGGTTGAGGAGAGCGACAAGCCTGTGCTGCTGGACTTCTGGGCTGGCTGGTGCGGTCCCTGCCAGATGATGGGCCCTGTGGTGGACGAGATCGCCGGGGAGCGCCCGGATATCAAGGTGGGCAAGGTAGATGTGACGGAGCAGCAGGAGCTGGCCGCCGCCTTCCGGATTATGAGCATCCCCGCTCTGATGGTGTTTCAGAACGGCAAGGTGGTCCGTCAGACCGTAGGCGCCCGCCCGAAGGATCAGATTCTCGCCATGCTGCCATAACAAAAATGCCGCCCGCCGGGAGCTCCCCGGCGGGCGTGTCTGCTATTGGTTCTTACACAGCCGGGCCAGCTCCGCCTCGTCTGTCAGTGTCACCCGGCCCCGGGAAAGCTCCACCAGGCCCTCGCTCTGGAAGTAGCGGAGCATCCGCGTGACCACCTCCCGGGCAGAGCCCAGGTGGCCGGCAATGCGCTCATGGGTAATAGAGAGCCGGGAGGACCCCTCCAGATTGCGCTCCTGGAGGAGGAATTCCGCCAGGCGCTGGTCAAAGCTCCGCCACATGATCTGTTCCATCAGCCACATAACCTCGGAGAAGCGGCTGGCCATCAGCTCGCTGACAAAGTTGGCGGCGGCGGCAGACTCCTCCGTCAGGGCGCGCCAGATATCCGGCGGCACCGTCCACACCGCGCTGTCCCGCTCGGCCTCTACGGAGATCTCAAACTGGATATTGCGCAGGACACAGGAGGCGGAGAGCAGACAGATGTCCCCCGCCAGCAGACGGTAGAGGGTGATCTCCCGCCCCTCCTCCGAGAGAATGTAGGCCCTCAGCTGACCGGAGCGCACCACCAGCAGGCCGGCGCAGTCCATGCCGCCCCGGTGGAGCACAGTCCCCCTTGCGACGTGCCTCTCCGCCGCCGAGGCGGCGAGGGTTCGCTGCTGGACCGGCGTCAGACGGTCCCAGACAGGGAAACAGTCTGCAAATTCCATAGACATACCCTCCTTTGGGTGAGCCGTTTGGCCGGGGAAATTCCGTGTTCGGCATCGCGCCGTGAGCGCGGATCTGAAATGGTAGAATGAGACAATTTTTTCGGTTGCCCCGCCAGGGGCGAGAAAAAAGGCTCAAATCAAAGTATAATAGTCGCTCCGCGGCTATTATACCGCAAAAAAACACCGCAGGCAAGACGGCACAGGCGGTTTTACCGCTTACCTTCTGCGATACAGTCCCCATAAGGCTGGAATTCCCCCCCATGTCAACCAAGGAAATTTTGACAGATTTCGTAACCGCCAGCACCTTCGCATCGTATATAATAAGCAGAACAGCCGTGCAGAGGGGAGGGGAAGGTCGTGGACGAGAGGGCGCTGGCGCGGGGACTGGGACGGGGGAGCGTCCGGGCGCTGGAGCAGGCGGTGGAGCGGTACACCCCCTACGTGGGGGCGGTGATCTGCCGCACCCTCTCCGGCTTTGTCTCCCGGGAGGACCTGGAGGAGATCACGGCGGACGTGTTTCTGAATCTCTGGCGGCACGCCGGTTCCCTCCGGGAGGGGGAGGGCCTCCGGGCCTACCTGGGGGGCATAGCCCGGAACGCCGCCGTGGACTTTCGCCGCCGGCAGCGTCCCCAGGAGGAACTCACCGAGGCGGCGGACCCCCAGGCCGGGCCGGAGGAGCAGGCGGAGCAGCGGGAGTGGAGCCGCCGGCTCTGGCAGGCTGTGGAGGCCCTAGGGGAGCCGGACAGCACGCTGTTTTTCCGCTACTACTATGCGGAGGACAAGCTCCGCGACATTGCAAGGGAGCTGGGCATGAGCCCCGGCACGGCCAAGCAGCGGCTGCACCGGGGGCGAAAGGCCCTGAGACAGGCACTGATGGAGGAGGAACTGCCATGAGTAAGCGACTGACGAAGCTGTGGAGAAAGGCCGTGCCGGGGGACCTGCCCTGTCCCCAGGCAGACGGGGAGCGGGCCTGGCGCCGGGTGGCGGCGGAGGCGGCGCCCCGCCGGTCCCCCCGCCTGCGCCGGACGGTCCGGTGGGCGGCGGCAGTGGCGGCGGTGCTGGTGCTGCTGACAGCCACCGCGGCGGCAGGGGGCGCGCTGTCGGAGTACAGCGTGTTCAGCGAGATGTTCCGGGGCGGGGAGCCCTCGGAGTACGCGTTGACCCTGGTGGATATGGAACCCAAGTCCGTGAGCAACAACGGCTACACCATGACTGTCACCAGCTCCGTGGGCGACGACAGCCAGGTGCTGTTCACCCTGGAGATCAAACCGGAGACGGAGGAGGCCCGGGTGTTTCTCGCCTCGGAGGAATTTGAGAATCTGACCGCCTCGGAGAGCGTCCGAAAAAAGGCCAGCGACCACGGCCCCATCGCCCTCACCGCCTCCTGGATCGGCTGGGGGACCATGGGCCTGAGCTGGAGCCGCTACGACCCGGAGACGGACAGCGTACGGATCGAAGCGAACCTAAACGTGGACTGGAGCCTCTACCGGCAGGTGTCGGTGCATATGAACGCCATGGAGGACGATGTGTGGCTCCGCTTTGGCGTAAACCGGGTGCCCTCGGTGACGGTGGACATCGCCGAGGAGGCGGAGGAGCCGGGGGTCTACCAGGTGCGTCTGTCGCCGATCTCGGCGTGGTTTGCATACGTGGTGCAGGAGGACCCGGAGGAGCCGGAGCCCCGCCGCGCGCCCATGCCGGAGGTGTCGGTGCTGTGGGAGGACGGAACGCTGACGAACCTGTGGGAGATCGACGCCCTCGGCCCCAGCGGCCACGGCCGCAGCGTGGATGACGAGCTGTGGCACTATGAACGCTACTGGCGCTTTGAGAGTATCCAGGACTTCAGCGAGGTGATCGCTGTGGTCTATGACGGCATGGCCTACCCGTTAAACGGCGGGGAGAGCTATGCACTGGAGCAGGCATAGAGAGACGGGGAGGTCGCGTCCCATAGACGCGCGGCAGGCTGGGACTTCTCCGCATCTGACAAAGGGCACCCCCGGCAATATCGTTGCCGGGGGTGCCAGTTCTGCGGGAAACGGCATGGTAAATTGCCCATACTGCGGGAACGGCGGCGAAAAATCTTTGGGAAATACGCGCTCTTGCATTTCAGCGGGAATATTCTCATAATTAAGGAAGCGCAGAACAAATCCAGCCTATTTTACACGACAAAGAAGGAATGCACCTATGAAGCATCAGCTCGTTATCGTTCTTGACTTCGGCGGACAGTACAACCAGCTTATTGCCCGCCGTGTCCGGGAGTGCGGGGTCTACTGCGAGGTGAAGCCCTGCACGGTTCCCCTTGCGGAGCTGCAAAAGCTGGCGCCCATCGGCTTTATCTTCACCGGCGGACCGGGCAGTGTCTACGCCCAGGGAGCCCCTACGGTGGATCCGGCTATCTTCACTTTGGGTGTGCCGATTCTGGGCATCTGCTACGGCTGCCAGCTGATGGCCCAGAGCCTGGGGGGACGGGTCACCGCCGCCCAGGAGGACACCGCCCGGGAGTACGGCAGGACGGAGACCGTATACCACGCCGGCTGCCGGCTGTTTGCGGGCCTGCCGGAGCGGGGGATCAGCTGGATGAGCCACGGGGACTACATGGAGAAGGTGCCCGAGGGCTTTGCCCTGGCCGCCCACTCCGCCGCCTGCCCCAATGTGGCCATTGCCGACGAGAGCAGAGGGTTCTACGGCGTACAGTTCCATCCGGAGGTAAACCACACCGAGCACGGCGCGGATATGATCCGCAATTTCCTCTATAAGGTCTGTCATGCCGCCGGGGACTGGACTATGGAGGACTATAAGAACACCGCGATTGCCCGGATACGGGAGAAGGTGGGAAGCGGAAAAGTGCTGCTGGCTCTTAGCGGCGGGGTGGACAGCAGCGTCTGCGCCGCGCTGCTGGCGGAGGCAATCGGCGAGCAGCTGACATGCGTGTTTGTGGACCACGGCCTTATGCGTCTGAACGAGGGGGATGAGGTGGAGGCGGCCTTTGGTAAGTGGGCCATGCACTTTGTCCGCGTGGATGCGGAGAGCCGTTTCCTGCTGAAGCTGGCCGGTCACACCGAGCCGGAGCACAAGCGGAAGATCATCGGGGAGGAGTTCATCCGGGTGTTCGAGGAGGAGGCCAAAAAGATTGGCCGCGTGGATTTTCTGGCCCAGGGCACCATCTACCCCGATGTAATTGAGTCCGGAGCCGGAAACGCGGCGGTAATCAAGAGCCACCACAACGTGGGGGGGCTGCCGGACTACGTGGATTTCAAGGAGATTATTGAGCCGCTGCGGCTGCTGTTCAAGGACGAGGTGCGTCAGCTGGGGCGGGAGTTGGGACTGCCGGAGTATCTGGTCGAGCGGCAGCCCTTCCCCGGTCCGGGGCTTGCCATCCGGGTGATTGGGGATCTGACCAAGGAGAAGCTGGACACATTGCGGTTGGCCGACGCCATCTATCGGGATGAAATTGCCAAAGCGGGGCTGAACCGGGAGATTAACCAGTATTTTGCGGTGCTGACGAACACCCGCAGCGTAGGCGTCATGGGGGACGGCCGGACATACGACTACACGTTGGCTCTGCGGGCGGTAACCACCAGCGATTTTATGACGGCAGACTGGGCAAGGATTCCGTACGATGTGCTGGACCAGGTGAGCACAAGAATTGTAAACGAGGTCGTGGGTGTTAATCGTGTGGTGTATGATATCACAAGTAAGCCCCCCGCCACGATAGAGTGGGAATGAGTTTTTGAAGTCATGAACCCGTTGCGGCACAACGAATAGACGGTTTTGCGCTCCTCTTTTGATAACGA
>CANDEH010000080.1 GCA_947383645.1 uncultured Clostridia bacterium
CCATTTCTATCACCCCTCGCTCCAACATATCCCTCACCTCTTACTCCCCATTTTACCATCGGTTGACAAGGGGCAACACGCCTGTCGGCGGCCTAAATGGGCGCTGGACTTCGTTCTACCCGCAGGGGGTACGCCCCATCCGTAAGGCGGCAGAGCCGCCAACGGCTGGGCAGTCGAACTTGGCGGGCGACAGCCCGCCTGCGTTCTGCGGCCTCGCCAGCCCCCATTTTTGCTCGCCGACAGGTCCTTCGGAGTTTTTCGGGAGCGAAAACGGAGGCTGACAAGGCGGACGAGGCAGCCGGGCTGTCGCCCGGCAACGAGGACAACGCCGTCAGCGTCTGTTTTAGCCCCGAAAAACCGTGTTGCCCTTTGTCAACTGATGGTATCTTCTTTACATGAAAAAGTCTGCCAATAGGCAGACTTTTTCGACAGGTTGTGAGCTCCTCCCAGTGGGAGGAGCTCTTTTCACAGGCAGAACAGGTCTCTGGTGTCGCAGTGCTCCACCTCCCGGCCCAGGTGGTGTTGGACGCTCTCGGGATTCTTGGCCGCCAGGCTGTTGATAATCAGGTTAATCATCGCCAGGGTAGCCACGTGGGTATAGTCCACGGAGACGCCGGCCACCGGGGCCAGCAGCACATAGTCGCTGACGCAGGCCAGGGGGTTGGCGGCATTGTCCGTAATGGAGATGACCACCGCCCCCCGCCGCCGGGCCAGCACCGCCGCGTCCCGCACCTCCTTCAGTACGCGCTGGCTGCTGAAGGCCAGCAGCACATCGCCAAGGCCGATGTCGCTGAACTCCACCTTCTTGGAGAGGCCCACACCCAGCAGGGCCTCAAAGGGCTTGCCCAGACGCCAGAGATAGTGTCCGGTGACCTGTACGGCAATCTCACTGGCGAACATGGCCACGCCGTACACCGTACCGCAGCGGTCGATGGCGTCCACCACCTGCTCCAGCACCAGGGGGTCCAGCTGCTTTTCCATACTGGAGAGGTTGGCCATATCCTGGACAATGGAATTTTTTGCCACGTCATTCATACCGCCGGCCACGGCAAAGTTCTGAAACATGTCGTAGGGCGAGGTGGCCCGCCGGTACCGCTCGCCCAGCTCCTCCTTGAACTTGGAGAACTTGGCGTAGCCCAGCTTCTGGACCAGACGGGTAATAAAGGTAGCGGACACACCGCAAACCTCCGCCAGCTGTGCGCCGCTGAGAAACACGGTATTGCTGATATCACTGAGAATCCTCTCAAGAACAGCCTGCTCCTTCGCGGACAGGCCGGCGTTTTTCATTCGTTCCGAAAGCTGCGTCATTGTAGGGAATTACCTCTATTTTCCTATATAATACTCATATTATATCCCGCTTCCTACGAATACGCAAGAGAAATTTTGGAAACAAGCGGTCGATTCAGACAGCCGCTGTGCGCCTCTCCGCCCGATAGAGCAGCGCCGCGCCCACCGCCAGGGCCGCCGCCAGCAGTACCGCGCAGGCCAAAAAGGCCGGGGTGTAGCTGCCGCTGCGGTCATAGATCAGGCCGGTGACAGGGGGGGCCAGGGCGGGACCCATGAACTGAAAGACATTGATAAAGCCGTAGATATTGGCGAAGTCCCGGTTGCCGAAGAAGCTGATGGTCAGCTGGGGCGTCAGCACGAAGGGGGAGGCCACGCCGATGCCGAACAGCAGCACACCGACCACCGTAAGGGCCGCGCTGCGGGACACCATCAGCAGCAGAATCCCGCCCAGAGCCAGGGTGGTCATCAAAAGGAAGTTCCGCCGGGTGCCGATGCGGTCGTTGAGCCAGCCGAAAAAGAGCTTGCCGAAGGTCATTCCCAGGCTGAGGATGCTGAGAAACAGCGAGGCGGTGGCCGCCTTGTAGCCGATGTCCACAAAGTGGGCCTGCATATGATTGAAAAGGCCCATGGAACTGGCGCTGAGACCGAAAACCACGAAGCAGGAGGCCCAGAAGGCGGGCTTTTTGATAGCCTCGGCGCGAAGCATCCCCTCCCCGGGAACGCCGCCTCGGCCGCCGGAAGTTTTGGCGTCGCCGTTCTCCAACCCCAGGGGGGTGAGGCCCATCTCCGAGGGCCGGTAGCGGTAGAGCAGAAACAGCGGCAGCATGCACAGGAGCATGCAGCCGGCCAGGATGCGGTAGGCGGACTGGTAGCCCAGGTTCTTAATCAGCCGCTGGGCCACAGGGTTGAAGATCATGCTGCCGATGCCGGTACCGGTGAGGGCGATGCCCATGGCGGTGCCCTTTTTGGCGAAGAACCAGTTGTTCATCAGAATATTCACCGACACCATGCCGCACAGAGAGGAGCCGGTGCCGATAAGAAAGCCGATTACATAGAACTGCTGGATGCTTCCGGCGAAGGAGAGGCCCGTCCAGCAGGCGGCCATAAACACACCGCCGGCTATCGTAGCCAGACGGGGCGGTATTTTCTCATAGACCTTACCGATGAGGGGACAGAAGATCATGGACGCCACAGACACCATGGAGGTGTAGAGGGAGAACTCGCTCCGAGACACGCCCAGCGCCTCTGTCACGGGAACCAGAAACTGCCCGGCGCAGTTGACCACAATGCCGGAGCCGCCCACCAGCATCAGCGTGCCGGTAAGGCAGAGCAGCCAGCCGTAAAAAATCTTGTTTCGCTTCATATGCATTGCTCCTGTTTCAAAAGGATCGGCCCGGTCTGGAGCAGGGGCCGCCGGGGGAACCGGAGCCGGCCGGAGCGGAGAATACTCCGCTCCGGCCGGCCTTTCCGTGCCGCGCACGGAGGAAAGGGGGAACCATGAGCCGGAGAGAGGTCAGCTCATGCGCGAAGTCACTTGGCGGCCTCCTTGGCGGCGTTCTGCATCCGCACCATGGGGCACTTGTTCTTGTCCATGGAGCTGACGATCACCATCAGCACCAGCGCCACCGCGTAGGCGGCGAAAAGGCCCATATCCGGATTGAACAGGCCCTGCAGGGGGCTGGGGATTCCGGCCAGGAAGCACACGGTACCCACGATAGCGCCGCCGATCATGCCGGCGAAGCAGCCCTTGACGGTGCCGTTTCTATAGAGCAGCGCGCCGTAGAGAGGCACCAGCATACTGCCCATATACGGATAGTTGAAGAGGATGATGGCATCCAGCACGTTGTCCATCTTGAAGGCGAAGAAGATACCCACCAGGCAGGCGCCTACGATGGTGATCTGGGCAATGGTCTTGGCCTTGGGCAGCTCATCCAGCTCCTTGTCCGGGTGGAGCATCTTGTTATAGAGATCGCGGGAGAAGGAGGCGCCCATGCAGATCAGAAGGCCGTTGCCGCTGGACATGGCCGCGGCCAGCACCGCGGTGACCACGATGCCCGCCAGAACGGGGGACATGGTGGCGGAGACGGTGGTAGCGAAGATGCTGCCGGCGTCGGCGCTGGGATTGAGCTGCTGGCCCACCACGCCGATGGCGGAGGCCATGGTGCCGATGAACATGGTGATGATGCCGCCCCAGATGCAGCCCCAGCGGGCGGTTTTCACGTCCTTGGCGGACTGATAGCGCAGGAAGGCGTCATAGGACACGCTGATGGACACCAGCATGGGGGCCACCGCGTAGACGAACTTGGAGAACAGACCCTGGGGGATGATGGGGGTCATGAACACCGTGGAGAAGGCGTCCACACCAGTGGCGCCCAGCTTGCTCAAAGCGATGATGGCCGCCACGGGGATGCCCACCATAATGACGGCGATGTTCACCGTATCGCCCACCACCACGGACCACATGCCGCCCATGGAGGCGTAGACCAGGATAACCAGGGCGCAGACCACCACGCCGATCCAGAAGGGGATGCCGAAGGCGGCGAGGATGCTGCCGCAGGCCAGCAGCTGGGCCACAAAGATACCCAGCAGGGAGGGGACGTTGCTCAGCCATGCCCAGCCGCGGATAGCCTTGTGGGAGCCGAAGCGGGCCTCAAAGTAGTCCATGGGGACCACGGCCTCGATGTCGCGCATACGGGGGGCGATGAAGATGCCGGCGATGATACAGCCAAGGCCGCAGCCCATGGAGTAGTACATGCCGGGCCACACGCCCATAGAGGCGCCGTTGGTGGCGCCGCCCACCACCACGCCGGCGCCGATCTGCACGGCGGCGATGGTGCAGGCGCACATGACCACGCCCAGCTTACGGCCGGCCACCAGGAAGTCACTGGCCTTGGCGGCCCGCTTCTGTGCCCAGAAGCCGATGCCCAACAGCGCGCCCAGGTAGACGACCGCTACAATGACGATAAATAGTCTGGGATCCATTTTCTTTCTCCTTTCCTCTGGGGGGCTGCCGGCGCCGCCGGCAGCCCCTTGTCACAACAAAAGACTCTTCTCTGTCTGCCGCCGGTCTCCTCCGGCGGCGGGGATGCGGGAAAATGGATGCGCAGGGATGGTACGGATCAGTCGGGCTCGTGGCCGGCAAAGAGCTCCTTGGCCGCTGTGGCCAGGCCGGGGATCTGGCGGGTGGGCACGGCGCTGATGGCAAAGCGGATGGCCCGGGCCAAGGGGATGACAAAGATGTTGCGCTTGGCCAGCTTGTCGGCCAAGCCGGCGGTGTCCCTGGCGGGGACGGTGATGAAGAAGCCGGACTGGTAGGGCAGGATGTGGAGCCCCACCTCCTTTGCCTCCTTGACAAACAGCTCGGCGCGGTTTGCCAGCATCAGGCGGGCGGCCTCCCGCTCCTTGTCGATCTGCTCCTTCACGGCGCTGTCCGCCATGATGTCCACCAGCATCTTCTGCACGCCCCGGGCGCCGTTGGACCAGGTGGTACGGTTGGAGTAGGTGTTCACCTGCTCAAACTCGTCGGCAACCTCCTTGGAGGTGGTCAGGCACATCAGCGCGCCGCCGCGCATGCCGTAGACGGAGAAGGCCTTGGACATGCTGAAGGCCACGGCGGTGAGGATGTTCTCGGGCATATCCTCAAAGAACTTCAGGAAGCTCCGGGTCTCGTGGGGATCGCCGGCGTAGTCAATGTAGGCCATGTCCCAGAGGATGATCAGCTTCTTGCTCTCATCCTTGGCGCACTGGCGGAAGAAGTCGGTGATCTCCTTCCAGTCCTCGTCGGTCATGGAGTAGCCGGAGGGGTTGTTGGCGGGGGTGTTGAAGATGGCCATCAGCGTGTTCTGCTTGGCGAGGATCTCCAGCGCCTTCTCCTTCATCCCCTTGAGGTTGAAGCGGTCGTTCTCGTCGAACATCTCGTACAGCTCCCACTTGCGGTGGTACTCGGTGGCCATCTCACGGTAGGGACCCCAGTGCCAAGTGGGGATGAGGAAGGTCTCCCCCTCGTCCACATAGTTATAGATCATGTGACGGATGCCGCCGCTGCCGCCCATGGTGGCCACGCCGGAGGTGTAGGTCCCCTTGGGCTGGTGGCCCTGGAACATGAACTCCTTGGCGGCGGTCAGGAAGGCGGACAGGCCCTCGATGGGGGCGTAGTCCATCAGCTCGTCGGCGGGCAGGCTCCGGTAGATCTTCTCCACCGTGGGCAGGGACAGGAAGTTGCCCTCGTCGTCCTTCAGAACCCCCAAGGTGGCGTCCACCACGTTCTCCTTGCCAAACTTGGCGATGGCGGCGCCGGCGTTGCCGGCGGAGCTGAAGCTGGGGTCGGGGCGGCCCTTTCCAAAGGCATGGGACGCGGTCATGGTTGTCACTTTCATGCGCTCTCTCCTCCTCAGTCCGTATATTTTACGATCAGAGCGTCCACAGCGCAGACGCCCTCACCCTCCGGGTAGACGAATACGGGGTTCAGGTCCATCTCCTTGATCTCATCCCGGTGCTCGTAGGCATAGCCGGCGATCTTCACCATCATGTCCGTCAGCGCCTCGATGTCGCAGGGCTTGGAGCCCCGGTAGCCGGTGAGCATCTTGTAGCTCTTGAGCTTCTCCAGCATGGCCCGGGCCTCCCACTTGTTCAGCGGCACAGGGTAGAGGGCCGCGTCCTTGAATACCTCCACAAACACGCCGCCCATTCCCACCAGCAGCATGGGGCCGAACTGCTTGTCGTTGGTAACGCCGATGATGATCTCCACACCGGCGGGGGCCATCTCCTGCACCAGTACGCCGTCAGTGGCGGCGCCGGGCATGGACCTTTTCACGTTGTCAAGGATCTCCCGATAGGCCGCGGCGGCCTCGTCGGCGGTGTTGATGTTCAGCTTCACGCCGCCGGCGTCGGTCTTGTGGAGGATCTGGTCGGAGTTGATCTTCAGCACCAGGGGCTTCTTCATCCGCTCCGCCGCGGCGCGGGCCTCCTCCTCGCTGCGGGCGATGGTCTGGTCGGGCACGGGAACGCCGCAGGCGCGCATCTCCGCCTTGCTGTCAAACTCCGACAGTGCCACGCTCTTCCCCTCGTCGTGCTTCTCCGGCACGGCGGGGATCAGGGTGCGCTTGGAGGCGTCGTAGACGGCGAAGTCCGAGAGCTGCTTGAGGCAGCTGAAGGAGGTGCCCATGGAGCTCATCAGGGGAACGCCGGCGTTCTCCAGCACCCGCCGGGACTCCCGGTAGCGGTAGTTCTCCAGAGAGGGGATGGCCAGCACCGGCTTGGTGACGCCCTGGGCCTTGGCCTTGGCGATGGCGCCGCAGAGCTCGTTGGTGGTGGCGTCGCCGGTGTTCTTCACGTTGGTGCCGATGGTGATGGCCCCCACCGCCTCGTCCGCCTGGAAGGCCTTCAAAAGGCCGATGGTCTTGTCGTCGTCGTGGAACAGGCTGGTGGTGGCGTCCAAGGGGTTCTTGGCGGCGGCAAAGCCGGGGATGTACTTCTTGATCTCCGCCTTGGTCTCCTCGCTGAGCTCCGCCAAAGCCACGCCGGTCTCCTCCGCCACGTCGGCGCTGAGGGTGGACTCGCCGCCGGAGAAGCTGATGACGGCAAACTCCTTTTTCTTGGGAAAATTCCCGTTGAGCACGCTCATGGTCTGGGCCAAGCACATAAACTCCTCCAGCGTCTTGGCCACGATGACGCCGTACTTCTCAAAGATGCTCTCAAAGGCCTTGCTGGAGCCGGCCATGCTGCCGGTGTGGGAGGCGGCGGCAATGGCCCCGATGGCGGAGCGTCCCGCCTTCAGGATCACCACCGGCTTGCGCAGCTCCGCCGCCCGGCGCAGGGCCTCCAAGAAGCGGCGGGAGTTGCGGACGCCCTCCAGGTACAGGGCCACCACCCGGACCTTCTCGTCCTGAATGACGAAGTCCAAAAAGTCCTCCAAGGTACAGATGTTGCCGTTGCCCGAGGAGATGGCGTAGGAGACGTTGAAGAAGTCGGTGTTGAGGATCTCCGCGGAGACGAAGCCGCTCTGGGCGATGATGGCGATGCCGTGGGCGTCGTCCTCCAGATCCCAGTGGGTGTGTCCTCCCCACATGTTCACCTTCTCGATGTTGTTGATAAGGCCCATGCAGTTGGGTCCTAAGATGCACATGTCGTACCGGTGAGCGATCTCCTTGACCTGCTCCTCCAGGGCGTGTCCCTCCTCGGTACCCTCCTCGGAGAAGCCGCTGGCGAAGACCACCGCCGCGCCGATGCCCTTCTCCCCCGCCTCGGTGAGAAGGCCGGGGACGGTCTTGCTGGAGGTGCACAGCACCACGCAGTCCACCGCCTCGGGCAGGGCCGTGATGCTGGGCCAGCACTTCTTGCCGAACAGCTCCTCCCGCTTGGGGTGGACGAAGTAGGCGTGGTCGGCGATGCGGCTCATCATGGCGCCGTTGGCCGCCCCCCGGCCGAAGCCGGGCTTGTCGGTGACGCCCACCACGGCAATGCTCTTTGGCTTAATCAGTTTTTCAAAATTCATAGGCTTTTCCTCTATTCCAGCGCCTCAGACAGCCTGATAGCCTTCCATAAAGGCCGCCTCGTTCATGGCGATGTACTTCTCCTTGCCCTTGTTCACAAAGATCTGCTTGAGGACCTCCTTGGCCTTCTCCTCCGGGAACAGGCCGCACTTCTTGATCATGGCGCCGATGGCCACGATGTTGGCCGCCTTGGGGTTGCTGGCCTTCTGGGCCAGGGTCAGGCAGGGGACCTTCACAACCTCGAACTTCTCGTCAATCTTAGCGTCCTCGGAGACGTTGTTGGTGTTGACGATCAGCAGGCCGCCGTCCTTTAAGTAGGCCGCGTACTCCAGGGAGGGCTCGTTCATGGCCACCAGGATGTCCAGCTCCTCCATATCCGGCCCGCCGATCATGCCGTCGGCGTACTTTACCACGCTGTAGGCCTTGCCGCCGCGCATGGTGGGGCCGTAGGCCGGCATCCATGTCACGTTCTTCCCGTCCTCCAGGGCCATCTCCGCAAGGATCAGTCCCGCGGTCAAAACACCCTGTCCGCCGAACCCGGCAAATACGACTTCCATCCTTACTTCCTCCTTCCCTTCAGCTCACCCAACTCGTAGTAGGGGACCACTTCCTTCTCCATCCACTGGATGGACTTCTCCACGCTCATGCCCCAGTTGGTGGGGCACTGGCACAGCACCTCCACCAGGGCGTAGCCCTCGCCGTTTAACTGGGCCTCGATGGCGTTGCGCACATAGCCCTTCAGGCGGTTGATCTCCTTGGCGCTGTGGACGGAGCCCCGGGCCACATAGGCCACATCGGAGAAGGTGGCGGCGATCTCCGGCACCCGGATGGGCATACCGGTGAGGCTGGTATCCCGGCCATGGGCGCTGGTGGTGGTCACCTGACCGGGCATGGTGGTCCAGGACATCTGGCCGCCGGTCATGGCGAAGTTGTTGTTGTTGATGACAAACACGGTGATGGGCTCACTGCGGTAGGCGGCGTTGAGGGTCTCCGCCAAGCCGATGACGTAGGCGTCGCCGTCGCCCTGATAGGCGATGGACAGCAGGTCCGGGCGGGCCACCTTCACGCCGGTGGCGGTGGAGGCGGCGCGGCCGTGGGCGGTCTGGATCTTGTCGCCGTTCCAGCTGCCGTTCATGTTGCAGGAGCAGCCCACGCCCAAGGTCAAAATGGTTTTCTTCTCATAGCCCTTCTCCTGAATCACCTCCGCGATCAGGCGGTTGAGAATGCCGTGGCCGCAGCCGGGGCAGAAATGGTTGGGAATGCTCACCATGGTGGGCGTTGTTTTCACGACGGCCATCTTAAAACACCTCCTTGTTCTCGCCGCTGAGGATGCCGTTGACATAGGTGACGATCTCCTTGGTCTTGGGGATCTTCTGCCCGGAGAACAGGCCGTACACCGGTACATTCCCCCTGCACATCCGCTTGGTGGCCAGGGCCACATCCTCAATGAGCTGGCCGGCGTCGGTGGACTCCACGGAGATGATGCCCTTTACCGTGTCCGGCACCGCCTTAAAGGCGTCGAAGGGGAAGGGCCACACGGTGATGGGGCGGATGAGACCCGCCTTGATCCCCTGCTCACGGAGCTGGTCCACCGCGTTGCGGCTGGTGCGGGAGGGCAGGCCGAAGGCCACGAACACGTAGTCGGCGTCCTCCACCATGTAGTTCTCCCAGCGCTGCTCGTTGGCCATGATGGCCTCCACCTTGGCCCGCAGGGCGCCGGGCTTGCCCGGGTTGTCAATGCGTCCGTGGGGCCGGTCGGTGCCGTCGAAGGTCCAGCCTAAGTCCTCCTTGCGCTCCTTGAAGGGCGGGAACTCCACCGGCTCCATCATCTGGCCTAAAGCCGCCTCTGAGAGGATCTCCACGGGATTGCGGTACTTCTCCGCCACGTCAAAGGCGTTGTACATCAGATCCACCGTCTCCTGAATGCTGTTGGGGGCGTACACGATGACCCGGTAGTCGCCGTTGCCGCCGCCCCGGGTATCCCGGAGGTAGTCGGTCTGGGAGGAGTCCAGGGTGCCGAGACCCGGTCCCCAGCGCTGGACGTTCACCAGTACGGAGGGGAAATTGTTGGCGCATAAGTAGGCGATGCCCTCCTGCTTCAGGGAGAAGCCCGGGCCGGAGGAGCTGGTCATCGAGCGCATGCCGCAGGCGTAGGCGCCGAAGATCATATAGATGGCGGACATCTCATTCTCCGCCTGGAGAAAGCGCCGCCCCAGCTCAGGCATCCGGGAGGACAGATACTCGCCCACCTCGGTCTGCGGGGTGATGGGATAACCCGCGTAGAACTCACAGCCGGCCCGCATGGCGGCCTCAGCAATGGCGTGATTGCCTTTCCACATCTTTTTCATGTCTCATTCACTCCCTTCCGCTTATTCGCTGAGCTCAAACACGTTGTCGGGGCATACTGTGTAGCAGATGCCGCACTTGGTGCATTTGGCCTCGTCGTTGGCCACGTAGTCGTAGCCCTCCTTGTTCAGCGAGCCGCTGAGCGAGAGCGCCTTGCTCGGACATGCCAGAATGCAGTAGCCGCAGCTCTTGCACCGCTCCGTGTTTAAATGAAGTGTCGCCATAGGCCTGTTACCTCCCTCGATAGCGTTGTTGTTCCCCGGGTTTCCGGTTGCGTTATAATAATTTCAAAATTTTATTTTTATGAAATTATCATTTCATGCCCCCATTCTACCTGTCGAAACATGGTTTGTCAACAAAAAAATCCAAATTTCGAAAGTTAATTTTCTGGTTATTGTACAATATGTACAAATATGTTACATGTTTTTTATACTTATGATAAATTTGTGAAATTTTGATTTCGCACTTTTGCAGGCTGTGTCGCTCCAAAGTGGTTTCCGGAGCGCTTTCCGGAGCAATCGAACCGGGTCATCCACACAGCAGAGGGGGGCCGCCGCAGGCGGCCCCCCTCTGCTGTGTGGCCTTGGGAAAATCGGGGATCTCCCCGCCGGTTATTGGCTATTTTGTATAAATGAAGCAGGCTCGTTTTGTAAGGTTTGTACAAAAGCCCTCTTTTCAAACTGTGGAAAACGTGGTATCCTTTGGGCAGCTAAAGGAGGTGAAACCCGATGACCAGCGCCATCACAATTAACAACCTGCAGGATGTGCAGAAGATCAACGAGATCGCGTGTTCTTTCTACTATGACACGTGGGTCCACGGCGAGACGGAGATGATGGATGCCAAATCCTTCCTTGGGTTAGTAAGCTTGATCGGCAAGCCGAATTTGAACTTTGTCGTCCCCGATGACGAGGAGGCCAAGGCTGCGATTAAGATGGTTAAGAAGTACTTCCGTCAGTAAGACTGAGGGGTGACGCGCCCAGAGATGCGCGTCACCCCTCTCAGCTTGTCGAAAAACCTGTTGGGTTTTTCGGCAAGCTGAGGCAAATTGCGGCCGATGGCCGCAATTTGTCGCCTGTGCCTGAGCCGCGCAGCGGCGAAGAAATGCCCTTGGGGTGCGGCGGGCTGATTTAACGCGAAAGGAACCCCTCTTGGGTTCCTTTCACACTATCCTCCTTACCGCCAGCCACCCCGCAGCGTTCCGCGCGACCGCGCCAGCGGGAGCGCGTCTCGCGCCCGCCGCAGCGGGCGCAAGCCCCG
>CANDEH010000081.1 GCA_947383645.1 uncultured Clostridia bacterium
TCCCTATGAGTGAGCCGGTCTATCAGGCGTTTAAGCGTGTGCTGAAGAACCGGGGGAAGAAAGCCACCATTACGGTGGACGGCTACACAAACTTCCTGTTTCTCAAAAAGGACGGGACGCCGAAAGTGGGCATGAACTATAACGCCGTGATTACGGGCCTTGTGAAAAAGTACAACAAGCATCACAAGGAACAGTTGCCCAACATCACCCCGCACTCCCTCCGACACACGTTCTGCACCCGTATGGCAAACGCCGGTATGAATCCCAAAGCGTTGCAGTACATCATGGGCCACGCCAATATCACCATGACGCTGGACTATTACACCCATGTTGACGCCTGTTCCGTAAAGGCAGAGATGGAGCGGCTGGCTGCGTAGTAAAAAAGGAAGTGAAAGGCCGCTTTTACTACTTCCGTACTACGTTTCAGCGCAAAGTCACGCCGGGATACGCCGAGATATGCGAATAACTCTCCCAAGCGGCAAATGGCGGAAACGCCTGAAAATCAAGGCTTTGCCACCATTTGCCGAGTTACATAAGGTTAGGGCTGAAAATTGCAAAATGTTACTGTAAAATTCCACTGGATTCCCAACATGTGCAAGTTTCTGGAGATGGCCGCAAGGAGCTGCGGAGAGGTGCTCCTGGACCTGCCCGACGGCAGCCGGGCGGACCTGAAGCGGGACGGCACCGCCCGTCAGCTCCTGGGGATGCTCCAGCCGGGGGAGACGGGCCTCCGCGTGCGCCTCAGCGACCGGGGGGATATGGCGGCGTTCATGCGCTACATGAGCGAGGCGGCGCTATAAATCCACAAAAGAGGGGAGCCGCCGCAGAATGCGGCGGCTCCCCTCTTTTGTGGGGGGGTGCGCTGCGCTCCATGCACTCGCTGCGCTCGCACACTCCGCTCCGCGAGAGGTATTTTTGTCGAAAACGCGGTTTCCGACAAAAATAATTGCAATTTATTTCGCCGCTGCGGCGGCGAAACTCTGCCGAGGGCTTTTGATGTTTATAAAAGGCCGCCGCAAAAAAACTCCCCGCCCCCTGTTGCCATTTTGATGGCGGGGGACTATACTATAGGAACGCAAGCAGACCGCAGAGGGGGCGATGGTACTTGATCCGCATACTGGTCGTGGAGGACGAGAAGCCCATCTCCAACCTGATCCGCCTGAGCCTCTCCAAGGAGGGCTACCACTGCACCTGCGCCTTTGACGGCGCGGAGGCGGCGGACATCCTGGAGCGGGAGAGCTTCGATCTGATCCTTCTGGACGTGATGCTTCCGGAGGTGGACGGGTTTGAGCTGATGGAGTACATACGCCCCCTGGAGATCCCGGTGATCTTCCTGACGGCCAGGGACGACGTGGCCGACCGGGTGAAGGGCCTGCGCCTGGGGGCGGAGGACTACATCGGCAAGCCATTTGCCATTGCGGAGCTTCTGGCCCGCATCGACGTGGTCCTCCGGCGGTACCAGAAGTGTGACATGGTCCTCACCGCGGCGGGCCTTACCATCGACACCGGCTCCATGCAGGTCTGGCGGGAGGGCCGGGAGATCGCCCTCACCCGGACGGAGTACGAGCTGCTGCTCCTCTTTGTGCGCAACCCCCGCCGGGCGCTGTACCGGGAGACCATCTACGAGCGGGTCTGGGGCGGGGAGTACCCCTACGGCAGCAAGGCCGTGGACATCCACGTCCAGCGCCTGCGGAAGAAGGTAGGATGGGAAAAGGAACTGCGGGCTGTGAACAAGGTGGGCTATCGGCTCGAAGCCTGACGGCTTCGAGCTCGCTTGAAACCCGCTTCGCTGGGCTTTCAAGCGAAAAGGTTGCGCTGCGCTCCATGCACTCGCTGCGCTCCATGCACTCGCTGCGCTCGCACACTCCGCTCCGCGAGAAGTATTTTTGCCGAAAACGCGGTTTCCGGCAAAAATGATTGCAATTTATTTCGCGGCTTGCGAGCCGCGAAACTCTGCCGAGGGCTTTTGTATTGATTGAGGGCCGACTATGAGATTTCGCGTGAAGCTGACGCTTTGTATGCTCTCCCTTCTCTCCCTGCTCTTCGGGGTGGGGGGGAGCCTGCTGATCTCCGGGTTCTTTCGGGACAGCCTCCAGCGGGAGAAGGACGCCGCCTTCGCCTCCTACCGGATGGTCTGGGGGGCGATGCAGATTGTCAGCGGCATGGACCCCTACATGGCCCCGGAGGAGATGGTCCCGGCGGTGCAGCAGCTGGACACCCAGAACAGCGCCGCCTGGGCCGCCCTGCGCCTCACCACCGAGGAGGGCGTGCTCTACGAGTCCGAGGGGGCCCGGGCCTACCTGGGGGCGGACCTGGGCCGGCCGGCGCCGGGGGCCTGCCTGCTGCGGATTCTGCCGGGGCAGGCCGGCCGGCGCTGTCTGGTGCTCTCCGGGGCGGTGACCGCCTCCGGCCACACCCTCTACCTCTACACCGTCCACGACATCACCGCCCTTTACACCACCCGCAGCGGCCAGCAGCAGGTGTACCTGCGGGTGTTCTTGGTGCTCCTGATACTGTGCGCGGCGGCGGCCTACCCCCTGGCCAAGGTGCTCACCCGGCCCCTGACGGCCCTGTCCCTGGCCTCCCGGGCCATCGCCTCCGGGGACTACGCCAGCCGGGTGAACCTCCCCGGCGAGGACGAGGTGGCCGCTGTGGCCGCCGACTTCGACCGGATGGCCGAGGCCATGGAGGGCACCGTATCCGCCCTGCGGGAGGCGGCGGAGCGCCGGGAGCGGTTCGTGGGCAGCTTTGCCCACGAGATGAAGACCCCCATGACCTCCCTGATCGGCTACGCCCAGCTCCTCCGGGGCGGCACCCTCACCGAGAGCGAGCAGGCGGAGGCCGCGGACTACATCTACTCCGAGGGCCGGCGCTTAGAGAACCTCTCCCGGCGGCTGCTGGAGCTCCTGGACCTCCGACAGGGGGGCGTGGCCCTCACGGCGGTGCGTCCGGCGGACCTGGCCGGGGAGATGGCGGACCGCCTGCGCCCCATCTACGCCCAGCGGGGCGTGACATTGCGCCTGCGGTGCGAGGAGGGACGGTGCCTTCTGGAGCCGGAGCTGACCCGGGCGCTGCTCCTGAACCTTCTGGACAACGCCGTGAAGTCCATGGACCGGGGGGGCCGGATTCGGCTCACCGTGGACATGCTCCCCGACGGCTGCCGCATCGCCGTGGCCGACCAGGGCCGGGGCATCCCGGCGGAGGCCCTAAAGCACCTCACCGAGGAGTTCTACCGGGTGGACAAGGCCCGCTCCCGGGCCCAGGGGGGCTTTGGCCTGGGCCTGACGCTGTGCCGGGAGATCGCGGAGGTCCACAACGGGTCCCTGCGCTTTGAAAACCGCCCCGGCGGCGGCGCGGTGGTCACCGCGGAGCTGAGAGGGGGGCGGCCATGAATCGAACCCTTTTGCAGCGCCTCCTCTGGCTGGCTCTGACGGCCCTGCTGGTCCTCACCGGGGCCGCCCTGCCCTTCGCCGCCGTGTGGCTCCAGGACGCCGCCGGGGAGGAGAGGACGGAGCTGCGCTCCTTCGAGGCGGTACAGCTGAGTCTCCGGCAGGAGCTGGAGGTGGGACAGGTGCTCCGACTGCTCTCCGGCAGCGTGGAGGGCAGCGGCTGGAACACCGGGGAGCGGGGCGGTACCACCTGGATTGAGTGGCAGAGCGGCACCTGCCTCACCCAGGAGGGAGTGGAAAAGACGGTGCTGGGCCTCCTGGATCAGATGTCTGCGGAGGGTATGCTCCGCCAGCCCTCCGCGGACTGGACGTGGACGCTGCGCTGCCATATGAACCCCAACCTGGTGGTCTCCGGCAGCATTCGGGACCTGTCCGCGGTGATCTGGACCGTCTCCTGGGAGCTGGTGCCGGCGGAGGACGCTGAGCTCCCCGAGAGCGCCGCCTACGTGGACCAGGCGGTCCATGGTTCCATGTACATCGACGACGCCACCGGACAGATGGTGGGCATGGTGATCCCCGTCTCCAACTACTGGAAGAAACTGAGCCTCACAGAGCGCATGAAGATCACCATTGGCTTTTTGGAGGGGTACTACGGCATGGATATCCGGGAGGTGGAGGAGATCGCCTTCCCCGCCCAGGCCATAGGCCCGGAGGACGAATTCAGCGACCACATTCTCCGCTTCGACATGGGCGAACTGGGCCTGTGTGAAGTGGAGCTGATGCAGGACCGGTCCTGGGTCTACTTCAACGTCTGACCCCGCCCCATCGAAAACAGAAATCCCCCGCCCCCTGCCCCCGCGCGCGGGACCTGGAAGCGGTGAATGTAAGTAAGAACCTGAGAGAAGATCAACGGAAATCCACAGAACAGGAAGGTGTTTCCATGTACGAAAGAGACTACGACCAGACCACGACCCGCCGCCGTCCGGAGACCCGCCCGCCCCAGAGACGCCGCAGACGCCGTCGCCGCCGCCGGAACCTCGGCGGGCTGATTCTGACCTGCTTTGCGGTGCTTGTCGCCTCCGCCCTGCTCTACTCGGCGCTGCAAATGCCCCCGGACGACGCCGGGGACGCGGGGGATGCCGACCTGCCCGCCAAGGGCCAGGCGGTGATCCCCGTCTCCCTGTCCCAGGCCGGAGAGGGCGACCCTGACACCCCGGACCAGGACGGCCCCGCCCCCCAGGTCCCGGAGGTCCCCTCCGGCTCCGGCGAGCCTGGGGAGCCCTCGGTCCGGCAGCCCGAAGACCCTCTGGCTCCCCAGGTGCCCCAACTCCCCGACGAGCCTCAGGAGCCCGGCGACGCCGTCAGTCCGGACGACTGGAATCTGATGCTGGTGAACCCCTGGCACGCCATGCCCAAGGACTATGACATCACCCTGGAGAAGCTCTCCAACGGCCACAGCGTGGACCAGCGGTGCTACGACGCCCTCCAGGACATGCTCAGCGCCTGCCGGGCGGCGGGCTTGCAGCCGATCATCTGCTCCTCCTACCGCACCTGGGACAAGCAGGAGTCGCTGTACCAGAACAAGGTGAACCGTCTTGTAAACCAGGGTCTCTCCCAGGCCGACGCCTTAGTGGAGGCGGGGAAGGTGGTGGCCGTCCCCGGTACCAGCGAGCACCAGCTGGGCCTGGCGGTGGACATCGTGGACGTGAACAACCAGAACCTGGACGAGTCCCAGGAGAAGACCCAGGTGCAGAAGTGGCTGATGGAGCACAGCTACGAGTACGGCTTCATCCTCCGCTATCCCAACGAGAAGAGCGAGATCACAGGGATCATCTACGAGCCCTGGCACTACCGGTATGTGGGCGAGGAGGCCGCAAAGGCGATTTTTGACCAGGGGGTCTGCCTGGAGGAATATCTGGACAGCCTGGCAAAATAGGGCACAGGGCGCTGCAAAAGCAGCGCCCTGTGTTTTTGCTTTCTCGCCCGTTCACTCCTCCGGCCGCGCCAGATAGGCCGCGTAAAACGCCTCCAGGGAAAACGCCTCGGCGCAGTCCTCCCACTCCACCGACGCCTCCTCCATGGCCTCGGTGATCCGCTCCGCCAGATAGAGGTCCGCCACATAGTCCCTGAGGGGCTTGCGCATGATGATGTGCCAGCCGAACTCACTCTCCACCACGCCGCTGATCTCGTACTCCTCCAGCGACAGCGCCGTGTCCTTAAACGCCTGCACGTAGGGGGCCTCGGCGGTGACCAGATAGCCGTTGGGGTAGTAGGCCCGGCCCTCGTCCTCGCTGTAGTTGTCCGCCACGAACTGGAAGGCCGCCGCCGGATCCTCGTCGGCAAGGATGGCGGCGAGCACCTGATCCATGCTCTCCCGCGCCGCCTCCCGCTGGCTCTCCTCCTCCGGGAACAGCAGCAGGATGTGGTCGGCCAGCACGCTCTCCGGCGTCACGTCCTCGAACTGGTAGAGGACCTCGTCCTCGATATACAGCGGACTGCCCTCCTCCTTGGTCAGCGCCAGCATGTTGGCGTAGAGGTAGAACAGCCGCGCCATCCACCAGTAGCTCTCCTCCGAGAGGCCCCGGGAGGCCAGGTAGCGCGCCATGGCCTCCTCCCCGCCCATCTGCTCCGCGGCGGACTTCAGCTCCTGATCCAGCGCCTGCTCCGACGCCTCGCTCAGCGTCACGCCGTAGTCCTCCGCCCACTTCTCCACAATGACGTACATCTTTGCCGTGTCCAGCGCGTCCCGGAGGATGTAGTCCTTTACGCTCACCCCCGGCTCCACCTCCGCCTCCCAGTCCGGCAGACCGTCGGCGCCGCACAGGTCCGGGAACTCCCGGACGATGTAGTCGGCGGCGTCCAGCACCCAGTAGAGGTACCTCTCCGCCGGCACCTCTCTCCCCTCCACACGCAGCATGGCGGCGGCGGGATCGATTCCCGTCAGCTCATAGAACAGCCCCGAGGGCCTGGGGGTACAGCCGGCCAGCAGCGCCAGAGCCAGTACCAGACTTACAAACAGAGCGGTGCGTTTTTTCATGCGTCCTCCTTGCCATGTTCCGTGTGCGGCGCTTCCCTGGAGAGCTTCATGTCCTCCACAATCTCCAGCGCCGCCTTGAGCACATCCTCCCCCCGCCGCAGGGTCAGGGTCAGACTGGGGGCCTCCCCGGCGGCCAGGCGCAGGCGCTGGCGGTATTTGGCCAGGGTGCACACCCGCACCACCGCCTCGGTCTCCATCACCTGGAAGGTGAAGCGCAGGGCGTCCCCCCGCTGGGCGATGTCCGTGATCCCCACCGCCCCGGCGGCGGCGCGGAGCAGCGCCACGTCCAGCAGGGCCTGGACGCTCTCCGGTATGTCGCCGTAGCGGTCCAGAAGCTCGTCGGTGAGGTCCGCCGCGTCCTCCGTACTGCGGATGGCGGCAATCCGGCGGTACAAATCCATCCGCTGCTCCGCCGCCGCCACATAGCTCTCGGGGATGTGGGCGGAGAGGGTCAGATCTGCGGCGCACTCCGCCGCCGCCCTGGGGGGCTGCCCCTGCTCCTCCAGGACCGCCTCCTCCAGGAGCTGGAGGTACATGTCGTAGCCCACGCTCATCATATACCCGCTCTGCTCCGGCCCCAGGAGGTTCCCCGCCCCGCGGATCTCAAGATCCCGCATGGCGATCTTGAACCCGGATCCGAACTCCACGTACTCCCGGATGGCGGTGAGGCGTCTGGTGGCCACCTCCGAGAGCACCTTCCCCCGGCGGAAGGTCATGTAGGCGTAGGCCCGCCGGGCGCTGCGGCCGATGCGCCCCCGGATCTGGTGGAGCTGGCTGAGGCCCATCTGGTCCGCGTCCTCAATAATCAGTGTATTCACGTTGGGGATGTCGATGCCGGTTTCGATGATGGTGGTGCACACCAGCACCTCCGCCTCCCCGTCCACCATCCGCTGCATGGCGGAGCTGATCTGCTGCTCGTTCATCTTTCCGTGGCCGACGACGATCCGCACCTCCGGCCCCAGGAGCTTCTGGAGCCGGGAGGCGGTGAGGTCGATGGTCTCCACCCGGTTGTGGAGGTAGTAGACCTGTCCCCCCCGCTCGATCTCCCGCCGGATGGCGTCGGTGAGGATGCCCCAGTCGTGCTCCAGGACGTAGGTCTGCACCGGCTGGCGGTTGTGGGGGGGCTCCTCAATGGTGGACATATCCCGGATACCCGACAGCGCCATGTTCAGCGTCCGGGGGATCGGCGTGGCGGTGAGGGTGAGCACATCCACCTGGCGGCTCAGCTCCTTCAGCTTCTCCTTGTGGCTGACGCCGAAGCGCTGCTCCTCGTCAATAATCAGCAGCCCCAGGTCCTTGAAGCGGATATCCTTCTGCAAAAGCCGGTGGGTGCCGATGAGCAGGTCGATCTTCCCCGCCCCCAGATCCCGCAGGATCTGCCGGCTCTGTCCCGGCGTCTGGAAGCGGCTCAGCACCCGCACCGTCACCGGAAAGCTTCGGAACCGGCTCACCGCCGTGGCGTAGTGCTGCTGGGCCAGAACGGTGGTGGGCACCAGGATCGCCGCCTGCTTCCCGTCCAGAATGCACTTCATCACCGCCCGCAGGGCCACCTCGGTTTTCCCGTAGCCCACGTCGCCGCAGAGAAGCCGGTCCATGGGCACCTTCCGCTCCATGTCCCGCTTGATCTCGGCGATGCACCGGATCTGATCCTCCGTCTCCTCGTAGTCGAAGGCCGCCTCAAACTCCTGCTGCCACGGGCTGTCCGGGGAGAAGGCGAACCCCGGCTGCCGCTGCCGCTGGGCGTAGAGGGCGATCAGCCCCTGGGCCAGATCCTTGGCGGCGGCCTTGGCCCGGCTCTTCTGCTTGGCCCAGTCGGTGCCCCCCAGTCTGCTGAGCCGGGTCCTGTGCCCCTCCTCGTCGCCCCCGCCGCCGATATACTTGCTCACCAGATCCAGCTGTGTGGCGGGGACATAGAGGCAGTCACTGCCGGCGTAGGCGATCTTGATGTAGTCCTTCTCCACCCCGTCCACAGGCATCTTCTGAATCCCCACAAACCGGCCGATGCCGTGGTGGGTGTGGACCACCAGATCCCCGGGGGTCAGGTCGGTGTAGGACTGGAGCTTCTTCCGGCTGCTGTCGCTCCGGGGCTCCCGCACCCGGCTCTTCCGCCCGCTGACCGGGGCGGTGAGCTGCCCCTCGGTGAGGACGGCCAGCTTCAGCTGCGGCCACTCCGCCCCGGCGGAGAGACTGCCCACGGCAATCCGGGCCTCGCCGGGCGCCGGCATGGCCGCCCCCTGAAAGTCCAGGGCCGCGGCGATCCCCCGGTCCCGAAGCATCCGCTGGAGGTTTCCGGCCCGGGTCTCGTTGCCGCAGAGGAGCAGCACGCCGCTGCCGGTGGAGATATAGTGCGCCATATCCCCCGCCGCGGTGTCAAGACTGCCGCCGTAGCTGCTCAGCTGTTTGGCGTTCACCGACAGCAGGGTCCTGGGGGGCAGGACATACCGGGAGGTGGGCAGGGACTCCATCATGCAGAGGGAAAAGCCCGCAAGAGCCGCCTCCCACTCCCGCTGGCTCAGGAGCAGCGCGGTGAGATCCACCCGCTCCCCCCGCTCCAGCAGGGCCTCGGTGTCCTCTCTGGCCTGGAAGAGCGTTCCCTTCACCCGCTCGGACACCCGCCCGCTCTCGCAGAGGATCAGCAGGGTATCTTTGGGGAGAAAGTCGAAGGGGCTGGCGGTTTTTTCCCCCGTCAGCTCCCGGGCCGGGAGAAGCAGGGCGGCGTCGATGTTGCGCACCCGCCGCTGGGTGGTCAGATCGAACTCCCCCATGGCGTCAATCTCGTCGTCAAAGAAGTCGCAGCGTACCGCCCGCTCCATCCGGGGGGAAAACACGTCCAGAATGCCCCCCCGCAGGGCAAACTGCCCCACGCCCTCCACCTGCTCTGTGCGGGTATATCCGGCGGCCACCAGCCGATCCGGCAGAGCGGTCAGATCCACCTGCCCCCCCAGCTTCAGGGGGAGTACGCTCTCTCTGAGGACCTCCGGGTCCCCGGTGCGCTGGAGCAGCCCCTCCGCCGTGGCCACCAGCACCTCGCCCTCCCCCCGGCTCAGCCGGTAGAAGGCGTCAATCCGGCGGTGCTCCCACTCCCGGGAGGTGACGGCCCCCTGGGGGATATAGAGCTCCCGGCTGCACAGCCGCAGCGGCGTCTCCCCGGTGAGGACGCAGAGGTCCCCGGCCATCCGCTGGGCCTCGCTCTCATCGCCGCAGATCACCGCCACCGGCCGCCGGAGCTCCTGGCGGAGGGCGGCGGCCAGACTGGCCCTGTGTACCGGGGCCAGCCCGGTGAGAGCCACGGGGGATCGCCCGTCCCCGATGGCCGCAATCGTCTCCGCCGCCTCCGGCAGCGCCGCAATCCTGCGGAGAAATTCCCGCATCACACGCACCTCCTCTTCCCCTGTTCCGCCGCCCGCAGGTGCACGGCGTCACCGCGCCCGGTCTGTTCCCATTCCCAAAGCGTAACAAGGCGCACTCCGCCCGGGTGGGGGAGTGTGCCTGCTCTCTGTCTATTCCGGTTGTCATGGTATCGGTTTTCCCCCCGTTTGTCAAGGGGAGCGGGGACGAATTTTGCACAAAATTCCGGCGGGACGGGAAACCTTCTGCGTCTCCCGCCCCGCTGAGAACCCTTTGTCCGCAGCGCGTCTGCGTCCTTTTCCTGTCAAGGGGCAGGCTTCCGCCGTCCCTCACCCGTTTTTCAACCGGGTTGACGGCCCTGCGCCTGCCGGCTCCGATCCTCCGCCGCGGCGGCCATGGCGGGAAAGTTCTCCCGGTACAGCTTCTGATTCTCCTCGCTGTGTCCCACGAATACGCCGGGGCGGCAGCTGAGGATCTGCCGGGTGATCTCCCGCACCGCCTCCTGATCCGCCTGGCGGAAGGGGCCGGGGCGGACGCCCAGATACAGGCTGTGCTCCTTCCCGTCGTCGGTGACGGCGATCATCTCCTGAATGGTGGCCGCCATCTGCTGGGTTCGGGATCGGATGAAGATCCACACCAGACGTCCCATGGGCACCAGGACCCCCGCCCCGATCAGGGCGTCGGGGGTGACGGTGATGCCCCGGACGGGCGCGGCGGTCTCGCAGAAGCGGTCGATCCGCTCCAGCTCCGCCTCGGTGAACTGGGCGAACTGCTTTTTGCCCACCTTCTTCTGGCTCCACTGTCCCAGGGGGACCAGGACCACCAGCAGCGCCGCCATGCCGGCGAAGAGGATCATCAGGCTGCGGTTGCTCTCGTCGATCACTTTGCCGTTTGAATACCAGGTCCACCAGAAGAGGTAGGCGAACAGAATGGGGCCCAGGATCATCATCAGTTTTTGGCTCTTTTTCAGATTGCGCGTCATTGCCTTTTGGATGTTGGGGTACATGGTGGTTCCCTCCTTGCTTGTACTCTGGTTGTGTTCCGCCGCAGGCTGCGGCGGGGGGGCACTGCGGCGCAGTGCATAGCTTTTTTCGCGCCGCGGCGGCGCGGGATAACCGCCGCGTCCCGCGGCGGGGACGGGGGGACGGGGAGTTTCGCCCCCGGGGCGAGGTACTTTTCCCACGCGGGAAAAGTACCCAAAAGCGCGCTTAG
>CANDEH010000082.1 GCA_947383645.1 uncultured Clostridia bacterium
TGGCCGCATCGCTGCCGCCCTCGTCAACCTCTTATTCAACTCTTGATTCGCATTTCAAATATCTTGCCAAATCGGCGCTGTTCATAGAATTGCTCAAACTTTGCGTCACCGGGATACGGGAGGGGCAGAATATCGACTATGTGAAACTCAAAAACCACTTTATCCCCATCCCTCCCCGCGCCGAGCAGGAGCAGATTGTGAGGTTCCTCGACGCGAAGGTGTCCCGGATCAATCGGCTGATCGGCATAAAACAGAAGCAGACTGCGGCGCTGAAGGAGCTCGCGCAGGCTGAGATGGAGAGGCAGCTGTGCGCATACCCTGTGACAAAAACCGTCCGCCTCAAGCAGCTTGGAACGCTGTTTAAAGGCGGAGGCTTTTCCCGGGACAACCTTGTGCCGGGCAGGGCGTACCCCGCCATTCTCTATGGAGACATATACACGCAGTACGAGTATAAAACGTCTGCCATCACCCATCATATTGACGGTGCGGCCTATGCCGCGTCCCGCAAGATTACAAAGGGCGATATTGTCATGGCGGGTACCGGCGAGACAAAGGATGAGATCGGCAAGCCCATCCTGTACATGGGGGAGCAAACGGTTGCGGTGGGCGGAGATACGATTGTTTTCCATCCCAGGGAGGGGGTCTACGCGGAGTATCTGCTGTACCAGCTCTACAGCCGGGCGGCGCTGAGGCACCGATACATAAATGGAAAAGGCGACATCATTGTACATATATACCCAACAGCGTTAGGCGACACACGCATTCCCCTTCCCGGAGCGGAGGATCAGAAGACGGCCGTAATGCGGATAGACGCGGTTATCCGTCAGGTGAAGTCGGCAAGCGCTGTTTTGGCAGAGGAAATCTCCGCCCTGCAAGAGTACAGGGCGCATCTGATTGCGGACGCCGTCACCGGCAGGGTAGACGTGCGCGGTATTGAGATCTCAACGCAGACGCCGGCAGCTGGAGGTACAGATGACAGGATCCCAAACTGCGGCGAAAAAGCAGGGGGACGGGAGGTGTGACGAGTGGTCTTTACCGATATTAGAGAGTGCGGCCTGGAGGGGCTTATCGTCAGGTGGCTTGTGTCACAAAACGGCTATGAGGAGGGCTCGAACGCCGACTATAACAGGGAGTACGCCATTGACGAGGCCCGGCTGTTCCGCTTCCTGCAAAGCACGCAGCCGCTGCAGATGGAGAGACTGAAGGTCCTCCAGTCCGAGCAGAAAAAACGGCAGTTTTTGGCCCGTCTACAGGGGGAGCTGGCGAAACGCGGCATTATTGACGTCCTCCGCAGCGGCATCAAGGCGTATCCGGCCGACCGTATCACGCTGTTCTATCTGACGCCCACCGAGACCAATGCCAGGGCCTGCGAGCTGTTCGAAAAGAATATCTTCAGCGTTACCCGCCAGCTCCGCTATTCGCAATCTGCGGGCAGGCTGGCGCTGGACCTGTGCCTTTTCATCAACGGCCTGCCCGTAATCACCTTTGAGCTGAAGAACCGGCTGACCAAGCAGAACACGGACGACGCCGTGGCGCAGTACAAGACGGACCGGGATCCCCGTGAATTGCTGTTCTCCTTCAAACGCTGCATGGTCCACTTCGCGCTTGACGACGCCTGCATTCAATTCTGTACCAGGCTTGCGGGCAAAGAGAGCTGGTTCATGCCCTTCAACAGGGGGTATCATGACGGCGCGGGCAATCCGCCGAACCCGGATGGACTGATGACAGACTACCTTTGGAGGGATATCCTCACAAGGGAAAAATTGGCCCTTATTATTGAAAACTACGCGCAGGTGGTTGTGGAAGCCGATGAGGCGACAAAACGGAAGACGGAGAAACAGATTTTTCCGCGCTATCACCAGCTGGATGTGGTGACAAAGCTCCTTGCCGACGTAAAGGAAAACGGCGTGGGGAAAAAATACCTGATCCAGCACAGCGCAGGCAGCGGGAAGTCGAACTCCATCGCATGGCTGGCCCACCAGCTGATCGGGCTGGAGAAGGACGGACGGCCTATACTGGATTCCGTCATCGTGGTCACCAACCGCCGCATTCTGGACAAGCAGATCAGAGACACCCTGAAACAGTTCACGCAGGTCGGCAATACCGTGACGTGGGCGGAACACGCCAACGATCTGACAAGGGCCATCACAGACGGAAAGCGCATCATTATCACTACCATTGAGAAATTCCCGTATATCGTCCCGAAAATCGGATCGGATCACAGGAACAGGCGATTCGCCATCCTGATCGACGAGGCGCACTCCGGCCAGAGCGGAAAGACCTCCGCGCAGATGAACCTGGCTCTCTCCGGACTGGCCTCCGAGGATGAGATGGACAACGAGGACAAAATCAACGCCCTGATGGAGGGGCACAAGCTGCTGAAAAATGCCAGCTACTTCGCCTTTACGGCTACGCCCAAGGGGAAAACGCTGGAGGTGTTTGGCATTCCCGTGGTGGATGAAGCGGGGGAGCCCGTTCTGAACGAGAAGGGCGAGCCTCGCTACCGCCCCTTTCACTCCTACACGATGAAGCAGGCCATTCAAGAGGGGTTCATACTGGATGTTCTGCAAAACTATACGCCCATCGACAGCTTCTACAGACTGATGAAGACGGTCGAGGGCGATCCGATGTATGATAAAAAGCGGGCGCAGAAAAAGCTCCGCAGCTTTGTGGAGAGCAACCGCTATACCGTGGAGAGGAAGGCCGCCATGATGGTGGAGCACTTCCATGAGCAGGTCATCGCCAAGGCAAAAATTGGCGGCCAGGCCCGCGCCATGGTGGTGACTGCCGGTATCCCGCGCTGCATGGAATACTTCTACGCGATCAATAAGTGCCTCGCCGAACGGCACAGTCCGTATAAGGCCATCATTGCCTTCTCCGGAGAGCACAGGCACAACGGGCAGGAGCCCGCCCTTACCTCCGCTGCGATCAACGGTTTCCCGGACGGCAGAATTCCCAAAGTCTTCCGGCAGGACCCGTATCGCTTCCTCATCGTGGCAGATATGTTTCAGACGGGATTTGATGAGCCGCTGCTCCACACCATGTATGTTGACAGAGTTCTCTACGGCATAACGGCGGTACAGACGCTCTCGCGGTTGAACCGCTGCCATCCGAAAAAGTACGATACTTTCATACTCGACTTCGCAAACAAGCCGGAGGTCATCGCGGAATCCTTCTCGCAGTACTATCGAACCACCATTTTATCCGGCGAGACCGACCCCAATAAGCTGTATGACCTTGTTGCCGGCATGGCGGACTATCAGATTTACTCCGACGAGGATGTAACGCGCCTGGTCAATCTGTATTTGGACGGCGCTGACCGCGACAGGCTGGATCCGATTCTGGACGCCTGCGCAGCGGCCTATACGCAGCTTGAAACCGACGGTCAGATCAGGTTCAAGGGCGCAGCAAAGGCGTTTGTACGCACGTACAGCTTTTTGGGGACCATACTGCCTTACGGAAACGCGGACTGGGAGCGGCTCTCCATTTTCCTCAATCTGCTGATACCGAAGCTGCCGTCTCCCCACGAGGATGACCTGTCGCAGGGAATTCTGGAAGCAATTGATCTGGAGAGCTACCGGAACGAGGCCCGCGAGACCATGTCCATTCAACTGGAGGATTCCGACTCGGTAGTCTCCCCTGTTCCCGTGGGCAAGATTGGCCGCGCCGTCGAGCCGGAGATGGATCCGCTCTCTGTAATCCTTGCCGACTTCAACGATATGTTTGGCAATATCAACTGGAGCGATACAGACCACGTGCGCAGGCAGATCCTGGAGATACCGGAAATCGTTTCCAGAGACGAAAAATATCGGAACGCCATCAGAAATTCCGATGAGCAGAGCGCGAGACTTGAAAGCGAACGTGCCTTACAGCAGGCTGTTTTCGCAATTATGACCGATAATATGGAATTGTTCAAGCAGTTCCAGGACAATCCCTCCTTTAAAAAGTGGTTATCTGATCTTGTATTCACGCTCACCTATCATACGGAAAGCGATCCTGCCCTCCCGGAAAGGGAGGACGGGACAGAGGAGGTTTCTAATCTCCAGTAATGCCGTAGGCAAAGAGAGAGCCTCGGGCCTTTGTATTCCAAGGGCCCGAGGCTGATTATCTCCCACTCCTGCACATACAGACATATTTTCTGCGGCTTTGAGGGTAAAACGTTTGAAAATTTGTTGTGCTAAATGGCTCAATGGAGAAAGTTTCTGACAAACCGGAACTGTCATGTCAGATTTGGATCTGGAACTCCTCAAACGCAAACAATCCGTTCCCCTGTTCAAGCCGCCCGATTCTCGCTATCTTCTCAAACCCGGCCTCAACTGCGTCTATCAGCGAAACGGGAATATTCAACTGGTGATGGCCAGGCAGAACTCTCGCAATTTTGTATTCCCGCAGCCGCTTTACGGAGTGATAAAAAAGCTGCGGATCCGTGGTTGGATAAAATGCGTAAAGGCACCCTTTGTAAATCAGATCACCAGAATACAGGTAGTTTCGTTCCAGCTCATAAAAGCAGCAGTGTCCGGGGGAATGTCCCGGCGTGTGAATCACCTGAATTTTCCGCCCGCCTAAATCCAGGCAATCGCCATCATGCAAAATTATCTGCGGTATGCCTTGAAAAATTTTATAAGCGTCAATATCAAACTCTGCCGGGAAATCGGAAGGAGGTCTTGTCAGCGCGTCCTTGACGGCTTGCAGTGGGATTGGAAATTTTACGGATAGCCACTCTTTCTCCATTTCATGTATGGCGATACTGTCAAAATACTGATGTCCGCCGATGTGATCCCAATGAACATGGGTCGTAGCCACCACAACAGGCAGCTTCGTTAAGCCATCCACGATTTTCCTGATGTTGGAAACGCCCAATCCGGTATCAATGAGGATAGCTTTTTTCTGTCCACATAATAGATAGCAATGTGTTTCTTCCCAATGCCTGTACTCACTAATCACAAATGTCTGGGAGTCAATTCTGTCAACAGTAAACCAGTTATCCATATGCGATGCGCATCCTCGTAAATCACAATCCATCACGTTTGCCATCGGTTACCAGCTGCAAATCAAGGGGGGCTCGAAGATTTTCTTTTGGCTCCCTTCACCCTGCTTCTGACTAAACACAGGGAGTTAATGACCTCCCGGCCCTCTTTCCCTCTCCCAATGTCTGCGAAACCTCTGATAGTCTGATTGGCTAAAAAGTAGCCCGCAGGCCTCCGCCCATTTTACACCTGAAAACGGAGATCATCCGCCGCGATGCAGCAACAAGCGGTTGTGCTGTATCGAGCGAAAAGTTATTAAAAAATGAAAAAATAAAAGGAATCACAGAATATTTTCCTAAAAATCTATTCCCACTCTATGGTTCCGGTAGGTTTGGGGGTCAGGTCGTATAGTACGCGGTTGACGCCCTTTACCTCGCTGGTGATTCTTGCTGTGATATGCTGGAGCAGCGCAAAGGGTACGTCCTCCACTGTGGCGGTCATGGCGTCGACCGTGTTTACCGCCCGCAGAATGACCGGCCACTCGTCTGCCCGGCGGCCCTCCCGCACGCCTACGCTTTTCAAGTCGGGGATCACGGTGAAATACTGCCACACCTTGCCCTCCAGGCCGTTCTTGCGAAACTCCTCCCGCAAAATGGCGTCGCTCTCCCGGACGGCCTCCAGGCGGTCACGGGTAATGGCCCCCAGGCACCGGACACCCAGCCCCGGGCCGGGGAAGGGCTGGCGGTATACCATGCTGTCCGGCAGCCCCAGGGCGGCGCCGCACTGGCGCACCTCGTCCTTAAACAGCATCTTCAGCGGCTCCACCAGCTCGAAGTCCAGATCCTCCGGCAGTCCGCCCACGTTGTGGTGGCTCTTTACCGCCTTTACCGTCCTGGTGCCGCTCTCAATAATGTCGGGATAGATCGTCCCCTGGCCCAGGAAGGCGATGCCCTGGAGCTTCCGGGCCTCCTCCTCAAACACCCGGATGAACTCCGCGCCGATGATCTTCCGCTTCTGCTCCGGGTCGGCCACGCCGGCCAGCTTGTCCAAAAAGCGGTCCACCGCATCTACGTAGATCAGGTTGGCCCCCAGCTCCTCCCGAAACACCTTCACCACCTGCTCCGGCTCTCCCTTGCGCAGCAGGCCGTGGTTCACGTGGACGCAGGTCAGCTGACTGCCCACCGCCTTAATCAGCAGCGCCGCCACCACGGAGGAGTCCACTCCGCCGCTGAGGGCCAGCAGTACCCGCCTGTCCCCCACCTGGCGGCGGATCAGCTCCACCTGGTCGGCAATGAAGTTCTCCATGTTCCAGTTGGGCTCCGCGCCGCAGCGGTCAAAGACAAAGTCCCGCAGGACCTGCTCCCGCTCCGGACCGCTCCCGGGCAGGGCGGGCGCCGCCCGGTGATCCAGGGAGAGGATGGGCAGACCGCTGCCGTACACCGCCTGTGAGGCGTCTATCTCCGCGCCGTCCACCACCCGGTTGGGACCGCCGTTGAGAATCACGCCCTTCACATTAGGCAGCGCGGAGAGCGCCTGGGCGGTGAGGTCGTGGGGGTGTATCTCCGTGTAGACGCCCATGGCGCGGATCTCGCGGGCCAGACGGGGATTCTCCTCGCTGCCCAGATCCAAAATAAGGATCATATCCTGCTTCATCGCGTACCCTCCGATTGATTATAGATTTGTTGTATTCTACCACAAGACCTTGTCGATCCGCAAGAGGAAAGCTGCATTTGTCCACATACAAACACTATTAACATCTATCAAATCAACAGAGGGGTCCCGCTGTCCAGACTATCAAAGAAGACGGCAGAGCATCGTTGGCGGTAAGGAGGATAGTGTGAAAGGAACCCAAGAAGGGTTCCTTTCACGTTAAATCAACCCGCCGCAGCGACAGATTTCGGCCTTGGGCCGAAATCTGGTACCCCCGGCAACACAGTTGCCGGGGGTACCCAAGAAGGGTTCCTTTCGCGTTAAATCAACCCGCCGCAGCGACAAATTGCGGCCAAAGGCCGCAATTTGCCTCAGCTTGTCAAAAAAACCAACAGGTTTTTTGACAAGCTGAGCCCCCCAAAGGGGACCCCTCACAGGACAGTATTCCATTCCACTATGCCGATACACGCCGCAATGCCTGAAGCAGCTGCTCCTTGTCCTGTCCGCCCACCAGGCGCAGAGCCTCCTTGCCATCGCTGACGATCAGTACCGTGGGCACGCTCATGATGCGGAACTGCTGCACCAGTCCCGGCGCGGCGTTTACATCCACTTTGCAGACTTTATATCTCCCCTCGCTCTCTGCGGCCAGCTCCTCTACGGTAGGGGCAAAGCGCTGGCAGGGGACGCACCAGGTTCCAAAGAAGTCCACCAGGACGGGGACGTCGCTGCACTGTACTTCAGAAATATAGTTCCTGTCGTTCACTTCGATTACAGACATGGATAATCCTCCCTTTCAACGGCAGCGCCGGTAGTGCCTCTCATTTTACCAGAAACCATGCAAAAATCAAGACAGAATCTGCGCTCCTTGCACAAAGTCTGAAAATGCGGTATACTATAGGAGGCACTGAATACATCTCCGCGCACGTCGATTTAATCAGTGCTTCCCATATCACCATCTCTTATGGCAGGAGGCAGTACAATGGCTAATTCGCTATCTTATGACGTCATTATTGTCGGCGCCGGCCCCGCGGGACTCACCGCCGCCATCTACTCCGTCCGGGCGGGGCTGAGCACACTGATTTTAGAGGGGCAGCAGGTGGGGGGCCAGGTGGCCATCTCCGCAGAGATTGAGAACTATCCCGGCGCCCCCCGCACCACCGGCTGGCAGCTGGCCAGCGCCATGGACCGACAGGTCCGGGACATGGCCGTACCCATACGCCACGAGGCCGTCCGCGCCATCGCCGATCTGGGACGGAAGAAGCAGGTCGTTACCACCGCGGATACCTACACCGCCGGGGCGCTGATCCTGGCCAACGGCGTCAAGCGGCGCAAGCTGGGCTGTCCGGGGGAGGAGGCACTCTTTGGCCGGGGCGTCTCCTACTGCGCCACCTGCGACGGGGCCTTCTTCCGCGGCCGGGACACGGCGGTGGCAGGCGGCGGCAACACCGCCGTGGAGGACGCGGTGTATCTGGCCGGTCTCTGCCGCAGCGTCCACCTGATCTACCGTCGGGAGGAGCTGACCGCCCAAAAGCCCCTGATCGCGGCGGCGAAAAGCCGGGAGAACCTGTACCTCCACCCCTGCACGCAGATCGCAGCCATTCGGGGCGGCGAGGCGGTGGAGGCAGTGGTCCTCACCGGGACGCAGGACAAAAGCGAGACCGTTCTGCCGGTGTCCGGGGTGTTCATCGCCATCGGGCTGGAGCCGGACAACGGCATCTTCGCGCCTGCCGTGGCGCTGGACGCGGCAGGGTACCTCCTGGCGGGGGAGGACTGCAAAACCAGCTGCCCCGGCATCTTCTGCGCCGGCGACGCCCGTACCAAGCCTCTGCGCCAGATCGTCACCGCCGCCTCCGACGGCGCCGTGGCCGCCATGCAGGCAGAACGCTATCTGGCGGCGCTGGACAGCGAGGCGTAGGAGACGGCGGCCGCGTCCTTTTCGGGCGGCAGGAGGGGCGGCGAATCCCCTTGGGATCTGGGCAGGATGATTTGACGTGAGAGGAACCTCTCCCGGATCCCTTTCGCACGCCCCTCCTTGCCGCCGTTGGGAGCCTGCCGGTTTTTTGCAAATTTGAGGAGGGACAGCCAACGCTGTCCCTCAGTCTGTCAAAAAAGACGGCAGAGCAGGATGGCGGTAAGGAGGATAGTGTGAAAGGAACCCAAGAGGGGTTCCTTTCGCGTTAAATCAGCCCGCCGCAGCGACAAATTGCGGCCATAGGCCGCAATTTGCCTCAGCCTATCGAAAAACCCAACGGGTTTTTCGATAGGCTGAGGGACAGCCAACGCTGTCCCTCCTCAAATTTACATATCTATTTCTCCCTGCCGCGTCCCCGCCGGAAGAACACCCAGCTGAGGATCGCGCAGAGCGCAGCGGCAATCCCGTAAGGAATCGCCAGCAGGAAGGCCGTGCTGGCCGGCGCGCTCCAGCCAGCCACCTGACCGCCCCACCAGAGATTGGCGTAGCTGTAGGCCACCTGGGCGCACATGACGTCGCTGAGCAGCACAGCAATGGCCGCGAAGCCTACGCACAAAAGTTGACATCGTCTCACAGCGTCTCCTCCTATCTCCTGTGGTTCCACAGGACCAGAATCGCCCCCGCCCCCATAATCAGGAGGAGGAGCAGCAGCAAAAGCCCGGATCCGTTCAGCGTGATGGCGGCCGAGGCGTCCACGGTGGTCAGGGAAGCGGGCCGCAGGAGCATTGCCGCGCCCAGGCCCAGAATCCCCAGCCCTCCTCCGGCGCAGAGGGCCGCGCCCAGCCGGATCCACCGCGCCGCCGTCTCCCGGGAAGGACGGGGCGGCGGGGAGAGAGCAGCCTCCTCCGCTCCGGTGAGCTGATCCATGGTCACCTGAAAATACCGGCACATGGCCTGAAGTTTCTCCAGCCCAGGCGTGGCGCTGCCGTTCTCCCACCGGGAGACGGCCTGCCGGGAAACCCCCAGCAGCTCCGCCAGCTGTTCCTGGCTGAGTCCGGCTTTCCGCCGCAGGGTAAGAATTCTCTCCGCGAGCACAGCTGTCCCTCCTCTCCGGGGAATTCTTTTGAATTTCCGCACGCACCCCATACCGGCGCTCTGCCGCACGCACCGCAGCGCTTCCGCGTTCCTCTGCGCTCCGAAGGCAGGTGCTGAGGAAACTATACCACAGGTTCCCTGCGATAGCTATCCACTTTAAGCGGAAATTCCGCAACCGGCGGTTGCGAAGGGACTTCTTCGGGTCTTTTCCCGGCGCCCTGCTCTCACTTTGCCGAGCGGAATACCGCCGGGATGCGGTTTCCCTTGCGGCGCAGGGCGGTCTGTGGTAAAATAGCCGCAGAGCGGCTATTTTACTTTGATTTGAGCCGTTTTTCTCGCCCCTTGCGGGGCAACCGAAAAATTGGCTTATTATACCACTCCAGCTTCGCTTCCATGCTATAATAGCCGCAGAGCGGCTGCCCGACGGGATGGATTTTCCTGATGGGGAGGCGCGGCAGGGAGATACATACAAGGGGAGGATGCGACGGCTATGGCGAGGCATATGCAAGAGACGCGCTGGCTTTACAGCTCCCTTAAAAAGCTATTGGCTGACCTGCCCCACGTCCTGTTCTTCTTTTTTGTCCTCCCCCTGCTCCTGCTGTTCCTCCTTATCCCCTCCTCCTGGTATCTTGCGGAGGGCTACGCAGATCTGGGGGTCGTGGATTTTGTCGCCAGTGGGGCGGACACGAGGATCTACAGACACGATCCCTTCGGCCACGGCGTCATCTACCGCGCCACCGACGGCAGCGGGCTCTCCTTCCGGGAAGCGGATACCCGGTACTTTGTCCACGCCGCCGTGGAGACCCGGCAGCATGTCCGGCGGCATGTGTATATTTCTCATCAGAGGCCCCAGGGGATTTTGAAACTTTTTCGGCTGACCACAGGGCAGATCTTTCTCCCTGTGGGGGAGGATTTGCAGAGTTACCTGAATGTCCGGCGGCGGGTAAGGATTGGCGTCTGCGGGGTGGGAGTTTGCTATACCGCAGTGTATGGGGCGGTTGCTGTTTGCCGGCGGCGCAGAGGAGGGGGATTTGCGCCGACGCGGCGCGGAGGGTGATTGCTGCGGCCCCCGCAGCGGGGGGGAGGGGGTTTCGCCCCCCGGGGCGAGTTACTTTTCCCGCGCGGGAAAAGTAACCAAAAGCGCGCTTAGGGGGACCGCTCGGCGGGCTTTAGCCCCCTGTCGGGGGCACAGCCCTTACCCGCGGTCCCCCTAAGAACCCCGTTTTACGTCCGGTGGCCAGCACAGCCTTCTGCGGGGGAGACGTGGGGTGGGTGTGATGGGGGGTGCAGTAGAGTGTCGCCGGGTGTCGGAAGGACTTGCGTTCTGGCCCCGTCCGTTACGGACTACCCTG